>JBCBSK010000202.1:0-5024 GCA_039819185.1 Pseudomonadota bacterium
CGACTGTGGACGATTGTTTTGCCGAATTATGTGCTCGGCAGACAGGCGGTACGCGAGTTTGTTGGCGATATGGTCCGACCGGAGTTGATTGGCCACGGACTGACAACGCTTGCTCACGCAACTCCGCGAATGAGGCGAGCTGAGCGCGCCTCTCCGGAGTGTCGTATGCAAGCGTTGTCAGTCCGTGGCCAATCAACTCCGGTCGGACCATATCGCCAACAAACTCGCGTACCGCCTGTCTGCCGAGCACATAATTCGGCAAAACAATCGTCCACAGTCGGAGCATGAATCGCGCCAAGATCGATTCGGCCCCGTCGAGCCGGTAGACCACAACCATCGGCAGCCCTGCGAGCGCAATCTCAAGCGTCACTGTGCCAGAGACGGCCAGTGCCACATGCGCTGTGCGATAAGCCTCAGCCTTGTCGTCAGCCGTGCGGAGTGTGACCGGCACCGGCCAACTGGACAGCGCGTCCTCGATCAAAGCGCGACGGCGCGGTGCTACCACCAGCGACAGACGTGGCTGAATGCCGAGACTGGCAAGATGGTCCACCGTCTTTCGAAAAACCGGCATGAACCGAGTAATCTCGGCACGCCGACTTCCAGGCAACAGCAAGATATCAAGCGGTGCTTCAGGATCTGCAGGCCGGCGATCTAGGCCCGCCGGATCACGTGCCATGTCGGTCTCGATAAGCGGATGGCCGATATACGTGCAGGGCGGTCCTCCCAAACGCCGATGGACATCAGGCTCAAACGGAAACAATGCCAGGAGATGATCGATATAGGCTGTCATCTCCGCCGCACGCCCCGGCCGCCAGGCCCAGACGGTTGGCGACACCCATTTTATGATCAGAAGATCAGGGCGTTGACGGCGTACGGCCTTGGCGACGCGCTGCGTGAACTCAGGACTGTCGATGACAAGGAGCAGATCGGGCTCGAAGGCAAGGACCGCCTGGCGCGTTTGCCGTAAACGGCCAAGCAGCGCCGGAAGGCGTCGCAAAATCGCACTCAGCCCGATCAGCGAGAGCTCTTCCATCGGAAACAATGACGAGACGCCCTCCGCAGCCATACGCTCGCCGCCGATCCCTGCAATCTCGATCTCACCGTCATGGTGCTGCTTTAGGCTCTCGAGAAATGCTCCACCCAGAACATCGCCGGAAGCCTCCCCAGCAATAATGTAAACCCGCAGTGGCCGATCACGTGTACCCATCAGGTTTCAGTGGTATTGTCGACACCAACGAGAAACAGGCCGGTGCGCTGCACGTAAGACATCACCTCCGCCTTGTCTGCGATCAAGACCCGTCCGGCTTCGACCGCAATCCCACGCAATTCAGCCGCCTCGGCGCGTCGAATGGTTTCAAGACCGATGACCGGCATATCGCTACGCAGGTCCTGGCCCGGCTTGGCGCGTTTGATTAGGACACCTGCCCGGCCGCGCGACCGCAGACGTCCCGAGCGGCGCAGATCGGCGCAGCGTTCCAGCATGGCATCGGTTCCTTCCGCCGCCTCGACCGCCAGCACCCGGCCCTGATGAACCACCACGCACTGGCCAACATCGAAGGGCGCTGTCGCAGAAATCACATCAAATCCGCACTTTATATCTGCCCGGTCCTGATTGTTCGGTTTTCCCCCGGCGATCTGTCCGGTGGCCGCAACGAGATCCGGTGCGATATCCGATGGCCCGACCATGCGCACGCCCCAATCGTCCATGATGCTGGAGATGATTCGCAAGGCTGCATCATCCCCACCAAAACCGGTTCTTAGAACACGCGCAAGGATCGGCACAATGCCCCAATCCCAAGCGACCGCTGCATAGTCCGGACGCTTGAACTGTCCCGACAAAACAACATCCGCCTTAGCCGCGCGCAGCAGGGTTCGGAGCCGACCGACCTCACCAAACCTGACGGATACGGAATCAAACGCCGAATAGTCACCATCCGTGGTTCCGGCCACAGTGACGATGCCGACATGAGCACCCGATGCGCGCGCAGACAGGGCCAACTGGGCCGGCAGCGCGCCCGCGCCAGCGACGATGACAACGTCAGGCCTGATTGCAAATTCGGGAATCGTCACCCGAGCCATAACGGTCGCTATGCGGCCCGCCCATTGCGCGGCGTGCACAATGCCCGGTCCGAGCCAGCGCGAATGAAATCAAGAATTTCACCGACAAGTGGTGTTTCCGGAAACATCTCGGTGACATCGGCCATACGTTCGGCGAAGGTTCCCTCACTCGCAAACAACATACGATAGGCTTGGCGCAAGGTGTGAACATCTTCACGGCCATAGCCATTTCGCTTCAGACCCACAATGTTCAACCCGGTGAGATGCGCGCGGCTGCCGAGGACCGATCCGAACGGAATGATGTCATCGCCGACACCACTCATCCCACCGACAAAGGCATTACGGCCAACTCGAACCCACTGATGAACGGCCGCCAGCCCGCCCATGATTACCCTATCGCCAACGGTGACATGACCACCGATTGTCGCACCATTGGCGAACACGACGTCATCGCCGACAATGCAATCATGTGCGACGTGAGAACCGGCCATGAAGTAGCCGCCATTCCCAACTTTCGTCAGCATCTTGTCGATCTTGGTGCCTGGATGCATGGTGACATGCTCGCGGATTACGACATCGGAGCCGATCTCCAGTCGGCTCGGCTCGCCTTGATATTTGAGATGCTGCGGCGCCAGACCGAGGGCTGTGAACGGATAGAGCTTGCTACGCGCGCCAATGCTCGTGTGACCTGCGATCACCGCATGCGACATGACCTCGACACCGTCGCCGAGAACGACATGCGGGCCGATGTCGCAGAACGGTCCGATCTTGACGTCTTTGCCAAGCTCCGCGCTCGAATGGACGACGGATGAGGAATGAACTTCCGTCATTCCCAGGCGCCTTCTTCCGCGATGATCATCGCGCTGACCTCCGCCTCAGCAACCTTCTGCCCCTCAACGGTGGCGACAGCCTTGAATTTCCAGATATTGGCGCGATTCTTCAGCTTTTCGACCTCGTAATGCAGCACATCACCAGGAATGACGGGCTTCCGGAACCGCGCTTTATCGATCGTCAAGAAGTAAACCAGCGGCTTTTCTGGCAAGCCTTGCTTATACATCACCAATGCGCCCGAAGTCTGAGCCATGCCCTCGATGATGAGCACACCAGGCATGATCGGTTTGCCTGGAAAATGGCCTTGGAACTGGGGCTCGTTATAACCAATGCACTTAACGCCAACACACGACCAATCGCGAATGTTGATAATTCGCTCGACCATCAGGAAGGGGGACCTGTGGGGCAGATAACGTAGCAGCGTGTCGAGTTCAATCCGATCAAGTTCGGTCTTGGTATCCTCCGCCTCGACAGTCATTGTCTTTGCGTCTTTCTTGCTTTGCGCGCCTCGCGCACGAGCTTTTTGATCTCAAACAGTTCTCGTAACCACTCGCGTGCAGGCTGTGTGATCACATAGCCCCCATATTCGCCAGGCTCGGTAATCTCTCCAGACACCGTGCTGACAGCAGCGATACGGACAAAATCACCGATGCGGGCATGATCACGCACTCCGGACTGTCCGCCGATCACGACAAAGTCCCCCAAACGCGCACTGCCTGAAATCCCGACCTGAGAGACGATCAGGCAATGGCGCCCGATAACGACGTTGTGGCCGATCTGAACCATATTGTCGATCTTGGTCCCCTCCCCCACGATCGTATCGTCCAGCATGCCGCGATCGATCGTTGTTGTCGCGCCGATTTCAACATTGTCCTGAATGACCACCGTTCCGATGTGCGGGATTTTCAGATGCCCTTCCGGACCTGACACATAACCAAAGCCGTCCTGGCCAAGGCAAACGCCTGAATGCAGTGTTACCCGATCGCCAAGCATCGCATGTGCGACGACCGCCCCGGAGCCGATACTGCACTCTCGCCCGAGTGTCACCCGGCGGCCGATGACCGCGCCGGCATGAACGACAGTGTCGGCGCCAATTCGTGCTTCCTCGCCAATGATCGCACCAGGTTCAATGTGGACACCATCTTCCAATATCGCGGTCGGATGTATCGGAGGATCCGAAGGATGGCTCCGCGTACTATATGTCGCGACTGGCTTGAGGGCCTCAGGATAGAAGTGACCAATGGCATTGGCGAACGCCAAGTCCGGGCGCGCGTGAACGAGTGCAATCGTCGTTTTGGGAACGAATGGCAGTTTGTCTTCTGTCACCAAACACGCCGCAGCTCGAGTTGACGGCAACGTCTCTTCGGCATGACGACCCTGGGCAAAGCTAAGGTCGGTTTCCCCTGCCGATCCAAGGGCCGCGACATCTGCCAAAGAGAAAGTTTCATCTCCAGTCGCGACTTGCGCACCGACCAATTTGGCAATCTGATCCGCAGAAAAAGGGCCCTTACTGTCAAAGAAACGGCGTTTCGGTATCACACGGAGCCCCTAGTTCGGCGGTTCGGCGTCCACATCCGACTATTTATACAATCGCAGGGTCGACGGTCTAGCCAACCTGCACTGCCTCATCAGACAGACATCATGTGCTCGCAGGACAGGATCATGGACGAACCTGTCGAGATCAGGCCGGTCAATATGAAGCGACTGTGCAACTCATTTTTGTAATGGCGACTGTCGAACACCGTTGTCCGGTGCGCTGATCAGAAACGGGTGCCAGCGCCGAACCGAACAAGTTCTTCTTCGTCGAAATCCTCGCTAAGGATCGGAAATCCGACATCAGCACGGATCGGACCAAAGGGTGAATCCCACAGGAGTCCAAAGCCAACTGACGCACGAACACTGTTTTCGTCGACGAAACACCCTGTTGCGGGCAGTGCCGGTGCTCTTGACGTGCACTCCGGTAACGTTCCCAGCACACCAAAATCGGTCGATCCCGGCTCGGTGAGAATGCCCGCATCGGCAAAGACAGCCCCGCGCAAACCAAGCTCTTCGGGCAGGAAGAAGAACGGGAATGTCACTTCGGCCGTAGCAGACGCGTAAATCGTGCCGCCGAGTGCATCGCCAGTAACAAGGTC
>JBCBSK010000203.1:0-5013 GCA_039819185.1 Pseudomonadota bacterium
CAGGGCCGAGCGTGACGACGGGCGAAGTCGCTATGTCCTGGTCGGGCTTCAGCTTGAGGGCAATCTCCCCGCCGACGGTGCTGTGATCTACCACAAGAAGAAGACCGAGGCCGGTGTGGTGACGTCGGCCGCCTGGTCGCCGCTGGCAAAACGCAATCTGGCGCTCGCCGTGTTGAACCGCCCGTACGGCGATCGCGTTAAGGAAGATCTCTGGGCCGAGATCTACGCGTTGCGGGAATTGCGTTATCACAAGTCCATGGTGCGCGCCGAGATCGTCGAACGACCGTTTGTCAGGCTTCCGCGCCGCACAGCGACACCGCCTGGCGACCATTGATTCCATCGCCTGATGACAGGCTGCCGACCATGGGCGAGCCCTTGAACGATCTCGATGTCGAACGGGCACGTCTCAAGCGCCTCGGCGGTTCCTTCGCTGGTCGCGAACGTTATGCAGCAGCGATGGCGCTCTATCAGGCCGGTGAAATCGGTCCCAAAGCGCTTGAAGTGTTCCGACAATGTGCCCGGCGCGATAATACCGATCCGATGCTGATCCTGGCCGATCGCGGACTGACGCTGTCAGACTGAGGGCATCAAAGTGTCCAGATCAGCATGTCCTCGGCTCGGCCGCGAATGTCCACAAGACCGTGCTCGACAAGCTTGGCCTTGGGGCGGGACGTACTCTCCTGAACCGCGCGAACGACCGCATCGCTGATGACGGCGCGGCAGCCAATCGTGCGCGTCAGGTTTTCGAGCCGACTTGCGACATTGACCGTGTCGCCCAGCACAGCAAGTTCGAGTCGGCGCTCCGAACCGATATCACCGACGACCACCGAGCCGGTGTGCACGCCAATGGAGAGATGAACCGAATCGAGCCCGCGCGCCGTCCGGCCCTCATTGTAGATGTCCATGCTGTGCAGGATATCGGCGACGCATTGCACCGCATTGGCCGCATCATCAGGAGATGGCTCCGGCGTGCCGAAGGTCGCCATCACGCCATCACCGATAAACTTGTCGAGCGTGCCGTGATGGGCGAAGACCTGGGCCTCGACGAGGCTGTGCACCTCCCGAAGCAGGGCGATCAGCTCCTGCGGTGTGCTTTTCTCCGCGATCGCCGAAAACCCAACGATATCGGTGAACAGAATCGTCGCGATCTGCTCGCGCTCGAGTGACAACGCGCCATCAGTCTTGGACAGAACCTCGACTGTTTCAGACGGGAAGTAGCGCGCGAGATTGGCCCGCTCGCGCTCGAGCCTGACTTGGCGGCGAATAAGAAATCGCGATCGGGCCACCACAATCGTCAGAAGCCCGGTGACGATAAGGAAGACCAGCACCTCCTGGATCGGCGGGCCGATATCGACATAGGTCGGCTCGGCATAAAGCGCCATCAGTCGGTCGAGATCGAGCATCAGGTCGTTACTGACGATGGAGTTCGGCAATGACGCGAGCCACCCAACCCCAAAAGCCCAGACCGAGGCGCCAACAATGCCGCCCCAGATAATCAGGCTCGGGCGATAACTGAAAGCGAGTCCCGTGAGCAGGATGAAGAAGTAAACGTGATTGCCGTAGCGGAGACCGACCTGCGCAGGATAGTCCTGGCTGGCGAGCGGGTTCTCAGACAACAGCGCGACGGCAAGTATCGCCATGTCCAACACGACGAAGACATAGCTCATCCAGTGTTGGTAGAGACCAAGCCGGTCCATGCCATAGACGACCCAGCCGAGCACAATCATGCTGCCCAAGAGGATGAGGTAGTAGATCACCTCCGGGAATGGGACGAGAATAGGCAGAAAGGCTGCGACGATCCCGAGCGAGGCGGTCCGCCCGATAATCATTAGCTGCCCGCTCTTACGTTCCTCCTCGTGGAAGACCGCTTGCAGCGCGTGCGGCATGCGTCGGGAAGCTGCTTTACGCCCCTGGCTCGGCTGCGGCTCGACGGCCGTCACACGACCTCGCCATGTTCGACGAGAACAGTTTCAAGCGCCCGCAAACCCTGGTTCAAGGCCGCGCGGTCTTCAGCACCTAACTGCGCCAGCAACGCCTCCTCCTCCGACAAAACCTTTGGCACCAGTCCGTTATAGGCCCGCGCTCCAGCAGATGTCAGGCTGAGGTGCTCGATCCGGCGATCGGTCTCGTCGGTGCGGCGCGTAATCCAGCCACGCTTTTCGAGCCGCTTAACAGCACGACTGACCTTCGTCTTATGCGTTGCAATCTGCTGAACGAGCGCGGTCGATGTGGACTCGTTTTCTTCCCCCAAGGTGACGAGAATGCGCCATTCGGGGACGCTCAACCCCTCTTGCTGCTTGTAGACACGCGCAAAACGCCGCGTTGCCTGGCCGGCAATACGATTCAATCGATAGGGAAGAAACCGCTCTAAGACCAGCATGGCAGCACCGCTTGCAGCTCAATGGTCGGAATGAAATTATGGCCGATAGTGATAGGCTGCAATAGTGCATAAGCACCATGCGCCACAACCGTAACACAATGCGACGCCGACCGGGAGGACGTCATGAACGAGCGTTTTCAGCCCACTGCCACGCCAGGGGCCTCGGCAACTCAAAACGACGCAACGACGCTCGGCTACATGCCAGGCTTTGGCAATGATTTCGAAACCGAGGCCCTGCCCGGTGCACTGCCGCACGGCCAGAACAGCCCGCAGAAATGCGCCTATGGGCTTTATGCTGAGCAATTGTCCGGCTCGCCCTTTACCGCACCGCGTGGGGAGAACGAACGTTCCTGGCTCTATCGAATCCGCCCCAGCGTGCGTCACACTAACCGCTTCGAAAAGATCGACGTGCCATATTGGAAGACCGCACCGCACATGCCGGACGTCGACCGGCCGATCGGCCAGTTCCGCTGGTCGCCGGTGCCAATTCCCGACAATAAGCTGATGTTCTTCGAGGGTGTTCGCACCATGACGACGGCCGGCGACGTCAACACCCAGGCCGGCATGTCCTCGTCGATCTATGTCGTTACCGCATCCATGATCGACGATTACATGTTCAACGCCGATGGCGAGCTTCTGATCGTGCCACAGGAAGGCCGGCTGCTGATCTTCACCGAGATGGGCAAGATGGAGGTCGGACCGGGTGACATCGCCTGCGTGCCGCGCGGCATGATGTTCAAGGTCGAACTCGTCGATGGTCCAGCCCGCGGCTATCTGTGCGAGAACTACGGCGCCAAGTTCACCCTGCCCGATCGCGGGCCGATCGGCGCCAATTGCCTGGCCAATCCACGCGACTTCAAGACCCCGGTTGCCGCCTTCGAAGAGAAAGACACGCCCTGTCGGCTGGTCGTCAAATGGTGCGGTCGGTTCTTCGAGACCAGGATCAGGCATTCGCCCTTGGACGTCGTTGCCTGGCATGGCAATTACACGCCCTACAAATATGATCTCCGGACCTACTCACCGGTCGGCGCGATTCTGTTCGACCATCCCGACCCGTCGATCTTCACCGTCGTCACCGCCCCGTCCGAAACGCCTGGAACCGCAAACATCGATTTCGTGATCTTCCCGGAACGCTGGATGGTGGCCGAACACACCTTTCGCCCGCCCTGGTATCATCGCAACATCATGAGCGAGTTCATGGGGCTGATCTACGGCCAGTACGACGCTAAACCCGAAGGCTTCACGCCAGGCGGTATGAGCCTGCACAACATGATGCTGCCGCATGGCCCCGACAACGACGCCTTCGAACATGCCTCCAATACGGAGCTAAAACCGGTCAAGCTGACCGATACCATGGCGTTCATGTTCGAAACCCGTTTTCCGCAACACCTGACAGAGTTTGCCGCAACGCTCGATACACTCCAGGAAGGCTATGTCGACTGCTGGTCCGGGTTGGAGAAGACCTTCGACGGCACACCGGAGCCCAAGTGACGGCAGAGACGCCATGGTGACCCGGCTCACCATACTCGGCGCCAAGGGCGGCCCGGCGATCCGGCCCGGCGGCCCAAATCCGACGTCGCACCTTGTCGAGTTGGGCGGCAAAATCATCGTCGTTGATTGCGGGCTCGGGGTTACGCGTGGCCTGGTCGACGCCGGCGTGTCTCTTAAGGACATCGACCTCGTCGTCATCACCCATCTGCATTCGGACCATGTCCTGGAACTTGGGCCGCTTGTGCATACCGCCTGGGCATCGGGTCTGGATCGGTCTGTCCGCATGCTAGGGCCTGAGGGGATCGGCGGTTATTGGTCTGGCTTTCTCGATATGATGGGGTATGACATCGCCACCCGTATCACCGACGAAGGCCGGCCGAATCTGCCGCACCTGGTGCAAGCTGAAACCTATTCGGAAGGTGTCGTGCTTGAAGAGACCGGCCTGACCATAACCGCGTTGCGCAACCACCATCCCCCGGTCACGGAAAGCTATGCGCTAAGGCTGTCATATGGCGAGCGGACGATCGTCTTCTCCGGCGACACCGCCCCCATGGACGGGCTGGCGCGGTTCGCGGACGGCGCTGACATCCTGGTCCATGAAGCCATGCTGGCAGACGGGCTTGATCGACTGATCGCGCGCACCGGAAACGCAAGCCGTCTCAGGGCTCACCTTCTGGCCAGTCACAGCTTTGCTGAGGACGCAGGCCGGGTCGCCACAGCAGCGGGCGTTGCTCATTTGGTGCTCAGCCATCTCATCCCGGCCGATGACCCCGAGATTGGTGTTGACGATTGGACCACAGCAATACGCCCAACCTGGTCCGGACCTTTGACGATCGCACGCGACGGTCTATCGATAGATCTCACGCTCCCCCCGCCGCGAGAGAGGCCAGCACCGCATGAAGCTCGCAACGCTTAGAAACGGAACACGGGATGGCCAGCTTGTCGTCGTTTCCAGCGATCTGACGCGGATGACGCCCGCCGGTGCCGTCGCGCCGACGCTGCAACACGCCCTGGATTACTGGCCATCCCGTGTTCCGTTTCTAAGCGTTGCGAGCTTCATGCGGTGCTGGCCTCTCTCGCGGCGGGGGGAGCGTGAGATCTATCGATAGACCGTCGCGTGCGATCGTCAAAGGTCCGGACCA
>JBCBSK010000204.1:0-4962 GCA_039819185.1 Pseudomonadota bacterium
CATCGAGGGCGCACGCTCAGCTGGCACATCGATCGGCTTGAGACGCGAGGGACGGCAAACCAGATCGGCCACCGGTTCGCCGCCAAGGTCACGCTTGTAGCGGCCATTTTGGCGCAAGATGGCGAGGTCCGTCTCAATGGCGTGATGATCAACGCGACCCGCTCGGGGCTTCTGACCACGCTGACAGAAATGGGCGCCGACATCACACTTGAGAACAAGCGTGACCTTGGCGGCGAACCGGTGGCCGATCTGGTTTGCCGTCCCTCGCGTCTCAAGCCGATCGATGTGCCAGCTGAGCGTGCGCCCTCGATGATTGACGAATATCCGGTCCTGGCCGTTGCGGCGAGTGCTGCCGAGGGCACAACGCGAATGCGCGGCCTGCACGAGCTTCGTGTCAAGGAGTCTGATCGTCTTGCAGCCGTGGCGGCTGGCCTCGCAGCGAATGGAGTCGCTGTTGAGATCGCGGGTGATGATATGATCGTCAACGGAACGGGCCGCATTCCCGGCGGCGGTGTGGTCGAGACCCATCTCGATCACCGCATTGCCATGAGCTTTCTTGTCATGGGCACTACGTCTGATCAGCCTGTGACCATTGACGATGGCGCGATGATCGCGACGAGCTTCCCGGACTTCGTCGATCTTATGACCCGTCTTGGAGCTGATATCGCACCCGCGTCAGAGCCGGTGGCGTAATGATCATCGCTGTCGACGGGCCGGCCGCCTCGGGCAAGGGGACGCTGTCAAAGCGGCTCGCATCCCATTACCGGCTGCAATATCTTGATACCGGCCTGTTGTATCGAGCTGTCGGGGCGCTTGTGTTGGCCTCTGGCGGGGATCTGGATGACGTAGAGACCGCGGTTTCGGCAGCGCGCGCGCTCGATCTTGATCATCTCGATCCAGACCCCTTACGGGGTGCGGGAACCGGCGAAGCGGCTTCGCGTGTCGCGGCGCTTCCAGACGTCCGCCAGTCGCTTTTGGAGCTGCAGCGTGCGTTCGCCACCCGAGCGCCAGGTGCGGTGCTCGACGGCCGTGACATTGGCACCGTGATCTGTCCGGATGCCAATGCCAAGCTGTTTGTCACCGCAACACCGGAGACGCGCGCCGATCGCCGCTACAAGGAGCTGACCGGCCGTGGTGAAAGCGCTGACTTCGATACCGTGCTGGCTGATATCCATAAACGCGACGCCCGCGACATGGGCCGCGCGATCGCGCCCTTGCGACCCGCAGAGGATGCGCACTTGCTCGATACGACCGAAATGGATATAGACACCGCGTTCCGGAATGCCGTGAGACTGATTGAAGCGTCTTTGAGCGAGGCGTGACGCGCGCTCGTTTTAAGGTGCTGACATCAGTCACGATCCAGCTGCCGGTGCAAGACCGCATGTGCGGGCCAGGCACCGACCAGTTGATTGCTGATGGTCCGAGACGCCGATTGCCCTGATATGACAGCCGGATGCGCTTTTGCCGCCGGTGGATATGTTCGGGCGATCGGTGCAATGGCCTTTAGTACGGCTCTCCTGGGCAATGGTGCAACTTCTGGCGCCCAACTCCCGAAAGATATCGGGCGGCGTCATACAACCCCGTCGGGCGTGGCGGAAACCGAGTTTGAGACGCAATGCGTCGGCCCAGCCCGCGAGAACAGTGAACAACGTGTCGATTTCTGACGTGGACATGAACCCGGCGAAGGAAGATTTCGCTGCCCTTCTGGAAGAAAGCTTTGCCGAGCACGCGCTCGACGAAGGCACCGTGGTCAAGGGCACGGTGGTTGCGATCGAAAAGGACGTTGCCGTCGTCGATGTCGGCGCCAAGACAGAAGGCCGCGTGCCGCTCAAGGAGTTCACCGCTCCCGGCCGCGACACCGAGCTTCAGGTCGGCGACGAGGTCGAAGTTTATCTTGAGCGCATCGAGAATGCGCTCGGCGAAGCAGTTCTGTCGCGTGACAAGGCGCGTCGTGAGGAAAGCTGGGAACGGCTCGAAAAGCAGTTCGATGCGGGCGAAAAGGTTGAAGGCATGATCTTCAACCAAGTCAAGGGTGGCTTCACGGTCGACCTTGACGGTGCTGTCGCCTTCCTGCCGCGCAGCCAGGTTGATATTCGGCCGGTGCGTGATGTCGGCCCACTGATGCACACGCCGCTTGAGTTCCAGATCCTGAAGATGGATCGCCGCCGTGGCAATATCGTCGTCTCGCGCCGTACGGTGCTTGAAGAAAGCCGCGCCGAACAGCGTGCCGATCTCGTCCAGAGCCTAGAAGAGGGCCAGGAGGTCGATGGTGTCGTCAAGAACATCACCGATTACGGTGCCTTCGTCGATCTTGGCGGCATCGATGGTCTTCTGCACGTCACCGACATCGCGTGGCGGCGGATCAATCATCCGTCCGATGTCCTCCAGGTCGGCCAGACAGTGCGTGTCCGCATCATCAAGGTGAACCCGGAGACCCAGCGCATTTCGCTTGGCATGAAGCAGCTCGAAGCCGATCCGTGGGATGGCATCGAGGCGAAGTATCCGCTCGAGATGAAGATCAGTGGCAGGGTGACCAACATCACCGACTACGGTGCGTTCGTCGAGCTGGAGCCGGGCGTTGAAGGCCTGATCCACGTTTCCGAGATGAGCTGGACCAAAAAGAACGTCCATCCGGGCAAGATTGTCTCGACCAGCCAGGAAGTCGAAGTCATGGTGCTCGAGGTCGATCCGGTCAAGCGCCGCATTTCGCTCGGACTTAAGCAGTGCCTCGACAATCCGTATGAGACCTTCCTGACCGATCATCCTGTGGGTTCGACCATCGAAGGCGAAGTCCGCAATAAGACCGAGTTCGGCCTGTTCATCGGCCTGCCCGGTGATGTCGACGGTATGGTCCATCTCTCCGATCTTGACTGGAACCGGTCGGGCGAAGAGGCGATCGAGGACTTCAATCGCGGTGATATGGTCGAGGCGAAGGTGCTGGGCGTCGATGTCTCTGAAGAAGGCGGCCGCATCTCGCTTGGCATCAAGCAGCTGTCGGGCGATCCGATGGAGGCTGCAAGCGGCGAGGTCCGTAAGGGCGCCGTGGTCACCTGCGAAGTGCTTGACGTCAAGGAAGGCGGTCTCGAAGTCCGCATCGCCGATAGCGATCTGACGGCCTTCATCCGCCGTGCCGATCTCGCCCGCGATCGCTCGGAGCAGCGGCCGGAGCGGTTTGCGTCGGGCGAGCGGATTGATGCCCGCGTGACCCAGTTCGACAAAAAGACCCGCAAGGTCGGCGTGTCGATCAAGGCGCTCGAAATCGCCGAGGAAAAGGAAGCGGTCGCGCAGTATGGCTCGTCCGATTCCGGTGCCTCGCTTGGCGATATCCTTGGTGCCGCGCTGAACAAGGCGCAGGACGACGAGGAAGAGAAGTCGTAACTTCTACGACGCGATATCGGGAAACAAACGGCGCGGTCTCAGTCGAGGTCGCGCCGTTTTTGTGTTTGTAAAAGTCTTTGGTTCTAAGGCCCCTCGCAAGAGACGAGATGGGTTCCGACGCCAACGACCCTGAGCGTGCCGCCCTGGGCAAAGCTCTTCATTTCCTCGGCGCGGACAAGGCGGATCTCGGCGACGACATCAAGGACATTCGGATCGGTGACATCTACGGCGAGCAATGTGCCGTCGTCGAACGCCTGGAAGATCACGATGTCAGTGTCGGCTTCGCCCTCTACTGTCGACCATGTTGACCCGTGACTTGCAAACCGTACCGCGATCGGACTGAGACGGGGTCCTGCGCCGAGCAAAACATCAAGCGTCGTGCCAGAACCGTCCACGGCCTCGCATGAGATTGAGGTCGTGGCACTGGCCGGTGTGGGAACACCCGCCAGCACGACCGCAGTGGCGACTGCATATACGACCGAGTGGAGCCGGTTTGCGACTGGACCCCGCGTGAAGGCCATCACGTCTCTCCCTATGACAAAAGCCCTTGCTCTGAGATCAATCCTCGCGCTGCCACACTGACCAATCAATTCGTGACGTTAGGGGTTGAGATTGATGACAGGCGTCGCGCCGCCATTGCAGGTATAGCAGCAGTTCGAACAGCCATATTGATCGTTCAGCCCGACCCCCCAATAGGTCGAGGCGTCACCATCAACCCAGGCGCCATAACAGATCTGTTCACCAGACTGACAGTTCAGCGTGTAGGCATGAACCTCATAGTCCGCGATGACATAGGCTTGGCCATTGCCGGGCCAAGCAGCGTCGCGCCATTGCGAGTAGAATTCGAGCTGCACCCGGTATTGATGGTTTGAGCGGACATTGAAGGTCAATGTCTCGGCACTCGCCGGCGCCGGTGTTGTAGCAAGCCCAGTTATCATGACCACCGCGGCCAGAAGCATTGTTAAAACACGCATCCCAGTTCCCCAAATTACTGTTTCCATCTGGAAAATCGACGCTAGCAGGGGCGTCGATATGAGTCATAGGGGGGACTGCGGATTGAGTGCGGGATCGGTGACCTAGATCACTCACCCATTTTCAGTGCCTTGATGAAGGCTTCCTGGGGGATGTCGACGCGGCCAAATTGGCGCATGCGCTTCTTGCCTTCTTTCTGCTTTTCCAGAAGCTTGCGTTTGCGCGTAACGTCACCGCCATAGCACTTTGCCGTGACATCCTTCCTGAGCGCGCGGATCGTCTCACGAGCGATGATCCGTCCACCGATCGCGGCCTGGATCGGGATCTGGAACATGTGCTGCGGGATCAGCTCTTTCAGTTTTTCGCACATCGCGCGTCCGCGCCGCTCGGCCTGGGACCTGTGCACGAGCACGCTCAGCGCATCAACCGGCTCGGCATTGACCAGGATTTGCATCTTTACGAGGTCGCCCTGCTCGTAGCCCGTGATCTGGTAGTCGAAGCTGGCGTAGCCGCGCGACACCGATTTCAGCCGGTCGTAGAAGTCAAACACCACCTCATTCAGCGGCAGATCATAGGACAGCATGGCCCGGCTGCCGACATAGGTCAGCTCGA
>JBCBSK010000205.1:0-4931 GCA_039819185.1 Pseudomonadota bacterium
CGCCTGGCCGATATCGTTGACCGGGCCGGCGGGCACGCCGCGCGAGGACAATTCTTCAATGATCCAATCGCGCGCGAAGGCCCTTAAAGCTGGTTTCAAGATTTCGACAAGCGCGTCACGGTTTTCCAGC
Source organism: Pseudomonadota bacterium (assembly GCA_039819185.1). Taxonomy (GTDB): domain Bacteria; phylum Pseudomonadota; class Alphaproteobacteria; order Rhizobiales; family Tepidamorphaceae; genus JBCBSK01. The sequence continues at coordinate 131 of JBCBSK010000205.1, forward strand.
CGTGCAGGATTGGTCGCAAAGCGCACATCTTCGGCCAGTTCAGGGTGACCGATCACGGCACAGAATCTCGCGAATTGTCCGTCATTTCCAACTGCCAGGATGAAATAGCCGTCCTGCGTCTCAAACAACTGATAGGGCACGATGTTGGGGTGCGCATTGCCGCGCCGCTTCGGCACGTTGCCTGAGACGAGGTAGTTTGTACCCTCATTGATAAGCCAGCTGACCGTCGCGTCGAGCAGTGCGACATCAATGTGCTGGCCGCGCCCGGTCTGGTGTCTGTGCAGAAGCGCTGCCATCACGGCATTCGATGCATAAAGCCCACAGACCACATCGGCGATGCCGACACCGACCTTCATCGGCTCGCCGTCCGGCGTGCCGGTCACGCTCATGATGCCGCTCATCCCTTGGGCGAGATAGTCATAGCCCGCCTGGCTGGCATAGGGGCCGGTCTGGCCAAAGCCTGTGATCGAACAATAGATGAGATGCGGGTGTGTCGTCTTCAGATCATCATAGCCGAGACCGTATTTCTTTAGGCCGCCAACCTTGAAATTCTCGGTCAGTACATCTGCGCTCGCCGCCAGCCGGCGGACGAGATCGGCGCCTTCCGGCCGGGCGATATCGATCGCGACCGAGCGCTTGTTGCGGTTGGCCGACAGATAGTAGGCACTCTCGCGGGTCGGCTGACCATCCTTACCGGTGACGAAGGGGGGACCCCATTTGCGAGTGTCGTCGCCGGCACCGGGGCGCTCGATCTTGATCACATCAGCACCAAGATCGCCGAGCAATTGCGTCATGGTCGGACCGGCAAGGATACGAGTCAGATCGACGACCGTGATGCCCTTGAGGGGGCCGTGCCCGGTCGTGTCATTCTGTGTCTCATCTGTCACCGGCGCCTCGCTCATGGTTCGATCTCTTGCCTTTTGCGGTCTTTGCATGATCTGTTCGGCGCACTTGCCTTGCAGCATTGCGCGGGGCGATACCGTTTTATAGCCAGCACCGCACATGCACCGGTCGAGGGGGAGAATTCATGTCGCGCATCGCCTATGTCAACGGAGACTTCGTGCCGCTCGAAGATGCGAAGGTGTCGGTTCTTGACCGCGGCTTCCTGTTCGCCGATGGCATTTATGAAGTCACGGCGGTCGTTGACGGCATCTATTTTGACATGGGCGGCCATCTCGATCGCCTCGAACGTTCCTGTCGCGAGATCAATCTGGATCTTCCGTTGAGCCGCGCCGAGATTGAGCAGCTGCATGTCGACCTTGCCGAGCGCAATGGCCTGACCGAGGGCATCATCTATCTTCAGGTGACGCGTGGCACGGGCGAGCGCGACTTCCCGTTCCCTGAGGCGGCCAAGCCGTCCCTGGTTATGTTCACCCAGGACAAGAATCTCAAACAGAACCCGGCCGCTGAAACAGGCGTCACGGTGATCTCGGTTGACGATCTGCGCTGGAAGCGGCGTGACATCAAATCCGTCGCGCTTTTGGCCCAGGTGCTGGCGAAACAGGCGGCCGCCGAAAAGGGCGCTGCCGAAGCCTGGATGGTCGAAGATGGTTATGTGACCGAAGGTGGTTCGTCGACGTCCTTCATTGTCAGCAAGGACGGCACGCTTGTGACGCGGCCATTGTCGAACGCTGTTCTGCCGGGCATCACGCGGCAATCGGTTTTGGCGCTTGTAGAGGAAACCGGGATTGCGTTCGAGGAACGTCTGTTCACCCTTGACGAAGCCTATGCCGCGCAGGAAGCGTTCCTAACGTCAGCATCCACATTCGTTCTGCCGATCATTGAGATCGACGGTCGAAAGATTGGCGATGGCGTGCCTGGACCGGTGGCGAAGCGGCTTCGGACGCTGTATCTCGAGACTGCGCTGGATCGGCGGCCCGAGGCGGCAGAATAGTCTGCCATTTGGGCACCTTCCCTGCGCTTGGGCGGAGGTCACATGGCAGAGGCAGAACAGCGGCAATCGCCGACGATCATCGGCCGTTTTCTTGGTGGCGTGCTGCGCCTGACCGAAGGCAGGCTGACCGCAGCCAAGACCGATGACGATATCCTGGAGGAGATGCGCGGTCATCTCGACCTCGCAGTCGATCCGCAATCAGCGGAGTTGAGTGCGCGCGCTCACGCGACCGCCGTCGGCAGGCTCTATCTGTCGTCACGCACCGCGGTGCGCCGTGGCCTTATGCATCTTCTGTTGACCGATTACGGAGTCGAGCGAACGACGATCACTGAAGCCGCCCGCACGTTCCTCGAAGACCCTGAGCGTGCCGATCTCAACGTCTTGCGCGATGCGGTAACACCGCGGCGGATCGCTTTTTTAAGTCGGCTCACATCTGTTGAAGGTGGCATCAAGTTCCTCGTCGATCTCAGGGCGTCGGTGCTTGATGCGGCAGCATCCGACAAGACGTTGCGACCATTGTCCGATGACATCCAAAGGCTCCTGTTGATCTGGTTCGACCTTGGCTTGCTGGAAATGCGCCGCATAACCTGGGAGTCACCGGCCTCGCTGCTCGAAAAGCTGATCGCCTATGAAGCCGTGCATGAGATGCGCAGCTGGGACGATCTCAAAGGACGGCTCGGCGCGGGACGCAGGCTCTATGCGCTGTTTCATCCCAACATTTCCGACGAGCCGCTGATCTTCGTTCAGGTCGCCTTCACCAAGGGGATGGCGCCATCGGTGGACCGCCTGATCGAGAAGTCCGAGCCGATGGGCGAAAAAGGCTTCGACACGGCGATCTTTTATTCGATCTCCAACACCCAGCCGGGGCTGGCCGGCATCCCATTCGGCGAATACCTCATCAAGCAGGTGGTCGACGACATCCGCACCTCAGAGCCGCGCGTCCTGAACTTCGCCACCCTGTCGCCGATCCCCGGTCTGCGCCGGTGGCTCAAAGACCAGTTGCCTGAAGACACACCCGAGCTGGACGCAGCCTCCGATACCACAAGCGAGACGGCGCTGATGGCGCAGGCTGCGCGCTATCTGACGACTTACGATCCCGACCGTCGCCGGGCGCTCGATCCCGTAGGTCATTTCCATTTGTCGAATGGTGCCCGCGTCGAGCGCGTCAATTGGGCCGCTGATCGGTCGGAGCGTGGTCGGGCGCAGTCTTTCGGGATCATGGTCAACTACGCCTACGATCTCGACAAACTCGATAAGCGCAAGACGGGCTATGCGCTGGATGGCAATATCTCGGCCGAGCGCATGGTCCGCGATCTCGCAAAGCAAGCTGGGTGATCTGGCTCTGCTGATGGAATGGCCAAACGATTGATCGTCATATCGTCTAAGGCATTGTCCTGATCCTCGGGCGCCGCACCTTGGCCACATAGCAGTGTCGTGAGGTTTGCTGTGTCTGTCCGAGGGCGCGGCAGAGGACGACATGCGTGAACAAAGCGCCGCGCCGCCGGTGTTCCGGACGGAAGGCCTGACCAAGATCTACCGCACTGGCGAGGTGGCGGTGCATGCCCTGAACGGTGTCGACCTTAAGATCGATGCCGGTCGGTTCGTCGTGCTCCTTGGCCCGTCCGGTTCGGGCAAGTCGACGCTTCTCAACATTCTCGGCGGTCTTGATCATGCGACCGATGGCAAGGCCTGGTTCCGCGATCTCGATCTGACTGCGATGAGCGACCGTGATCTGACGCAATACCGGCGCAGGCATATCGGCTTTGTCTTCCAGTTCTACAATCTCGTGCCGAGCCTGACGGCGCTCGAGAACGTCTCCCTCGTCACCGAGATCTCGGAAGCACCGATGAAACCGGCCGATGCGCTGGATCTTGTTGGCCTCAAAGAGCGGATGGATCATTTTCCAGCACAGCTATCTGGCGGTGAGCAGCAGCGCGTCGCCATTGCGCGCGCCATCGCCAAACAGCCTGGGGTCTTGCTCTGCGACGAGCCGACTGGCGCGCTCGACTCGACCACAGGGACCTGGGTTCTCGACGCGCTGACCAATGTTAACGATGCCTTTGGAACCTCGACCCTGGTGATCACCCACAATGCCGCGATCCGCGAGATCGCGCATCAGGTGATCTCGTTTCACAACGGCGCGATCGCTGACGTTGTGATGAATGCCGAACGTAAGACGCCACAAGACGTGACGTGGTAGCCATGCCGGCGCTGTATCGAAAGCTCCTCCGCGATCTCGTGCGTCTCTGGCCGCAAGGCTTGGCGATCGCGCTTGTGATGGCGGCAGGCGTGACGACCATGGTGCTCGGTGTCGGTGCCTATTCCTCGCTTGAGGGCACGCGTGAGGCCTATTACGAGCGCAATCGGTTCGCCCATGTGTTTGCCACGGTGACGCGCGCACCGAACCGGCTCGAGTCTGAAATTGCCGAGATTCCCGGTGTGGCGGCGGTTGAGACACGCGTCAAGGAAATGGCGCTGATTGATGTGCCGAACGTCCTTGAGCCGGCATCCGGCATTTTCGTCTCACTGCCGGATACACGCGCGCCGCGTCTCAACCGGCTGTTTATGCGTGATGGCCGGACACCACGGCCGGGCAGCGATCGCGAAGTCATTGTCAATGAAGCCTTCGCCACTGCACATGGCTTCGATCTTGGCTCGACCTTTTCCGCCGTTCTGGACGGGGCGCGGCGTGATCTCGAAATCGTCGGCATCGCCCTGTCGCCAGAGTTCATCTATGCGCTCGGCCCATGGGATCTGATGCCCGATGACCGGCGGCTCGCGGTCGTGTGGATGAGCGAGGAGGCGCTGGCCGCGGCTTACGACCTCGACGGTGCATTCTCCGATGTTTCGCTCTTGTTGATGCGTGGTGCCAATGAAGACGCGGTGATCGACGACCTCGACCTGATC
>JBCBSK010000206.1:0-4846 GCA_039819185.1 Pseudomonadota bacterium
CGCTCGATGGCGACAATGTGCGCCACGGCCTCAACAAGGACCTCGGCTTCACCGATGTCGACCGGGTCGAGAACATTCGCCGCATCGGCGAGGTTGCGCAGCTGATGGTTGATGCTGGCCTGATCGTGTTGTGCTCGTTCATCTCACCGTTCCGCTCCGAGCGGCGCATGGTGCGCGAGATGGTCGGCCCCGGTGAGTTCATCGAGGTCTATGTCGATACGCCGCTCAACGTCGCCGAGGAGCGCGATCCGAAAGGGCTCTACAAGAAAGCGCGGGCCGGCGAACTCGACAACTTCACCGGCATCGACAGTCCCTATGAGCCGCCCGAGATCGCGGAGATCACGGTGAATACCGTCGACAATCAACCCGACGAGCTGGCGGATCAGGTGGTCGAGTATCTGCTGCGGCGAGGGTAACGACCAGCGGTCAACGGGTCACGATTGTCTGATCCTGGCGCGGTCCTGGGTGACACATGCGACTCTGGGCCATAGCTAGGGTCTGGACCGCAGGGTCAAGACTCGAGGAGGCGCGTGAATGGCATCATCCGCCCTGACGCCACTGGCCGATGCGTTTGTCGACAAGGTGGCCGCCAAGACCGCCGTGGTTGGTGTGGTCGGGCTCGGCTATGTCGGTCTGCCGCTCGCTCTGGCCTTCCATGATGCGGGGTTGCGCTGCATCGGCTTCGACATCGATCCGGTCAAGATCGAAGCACTTCAGGGCGGCCGGTCCTATATCGGTCATATCGGCGCGGACCGAATTGCCGGGTTGAATGTGTCGGGTCGGTTCGAGGCGACGGCGGACTTCGCACGCGCAGGCGAAGCCGATGCGCTTTTGATCTGCGTGCCGACGCCACTCAGTCGCTATCGTGATCCCGATATGAGCTTTGTCGAGGCGACGGCGCGCGCGCTTGGGGCCAGCCTGCGGCGCGGGCAGTTGGTATCGCTCGAATCCACGACATACCCGATGTCGACGTCCGACCTCCTGGCGCCGATCCTCGAAGAGACGTCCGCCCTCACCGCGAATGCCGATTTTGCCATTGCCTATTCGCCTGAGCGCGAAGATCCCGGAAACGAGCGTTTCGGCACGGCGGATATCCCGAAGATCGTCGGTGCCGATGATGTGGACGCCCAGCGCATGGCGGTGGCACTCTATGGCACAATCGTCGATCAGGTGGTCGAAGTCCCGAACACTCGCACCGCCGAAGCCGTTAAGCTGACTGAAAACATCTTTCGGTCCGTCAACATCGCACTCGTCAACGAACTCAAGATGATCTTCACCCGGATGGACATCGATCCCTTCGAGGTCATCGATGCAGCCGCGACCAAGCCGTTTGGTTTCATGCCGTTCTATCCCGGCCCCGGCATTGGCGGGCACTGCATTCCGGTCGATCCGTTCTATCTGACCTGGAAGGCACGGGAATTCGGGCTTCACACCCGGTTCATCGAATTGGCCGGCGAGATCAACAATTCCATGCCGGAATGGGTGATCGCACGACTGATAGGAGCTCTGTCAGAGCGGTTGGGTAAGGCGGTCAAGGGAAGTCGTCTTCTGGTCGTCGGGCTTGCCTACAAGAGGAATGTTGATGATGTTCGAGAAAGCCCATCATTTGCGCTGATCGAGGGGCTTCTGGCTCGAGGGGCTGAGGTCGAGTATTACGATCCACACGTCCCTGCCGTAAAAATGACGCGAGATCATGCTGAACTCGCAGGGAAGCGCTCAATCGCTTGGACCTCGGAGGCTTTATCGCGGTTCGATGCGGCCCTGATTGCGACCGATCACGATAATGTCGACTATCATCTATTGGTCGAGACGGTTCCGGTCGTGCTTGATACACGCAATGCCATTGGCGGGGACAATGGCGTTCGCGTCATCCGAGGCTAATCAACTCGCGTAAACTGTCTGAATCGCCAAACTTTGCCCATCCTAGTTGAGCGTATCGTGTGTAGGAGCGACATGTCTGGATCGCAGAGAACCTCCGTTGCCGGCACGGTGCGCTACGAGACCGGGGACCGTGACGAGCGGCCTTGGGGCAGCTGGGAAGTGATTGCCACAGGCCCCCGTCATACGGTCAAGCAATTGATCATCCAGCCGGGCAAACGACACTCTCTGCAGTTTCACAATCATCGATCCGAACACTGGATCGTTGTTGCCGGCACCGGCGAGATCGAACTCGACGACAAGCGCGTGCGCGTCGGGTATGGCGATCACGTTCTGATCGAGACCGGTATGCGCCATCGCCTAACATGCACGGGCACCCAGCCGATGACGCTCATCGAAGTCCAGATCGGGGATGTGCTGGATGAAGCCGATATCATTCGTGTCGAAGACGATTTCGGACGTGCATCCTAGTATCTCGATCCCGATAGGATGCGAGACGTGACCCAGCCACTTGTCCCGGTCATATTGTCCGGCGGGGCGGGCAGGCGGCTGTGGCCATTGTCGACCGAGGAACAGCCAAAACAGTTCCTCAAGCTGTGGCCTGGCGGTCGGTCGCTGTTTCAGATGACGCTCGAAAGGATCGGAGCACTCGATACAGCACCTCCCGTCATCATCGCCAATGTGCGTCAGGCTGGCCTGATCGGTGATGCTCTGGCCGTTGTCGGGGGAGAGGACGCCAGCCTGCTGCTTGAGCCGCTGCGGCGCGATACGGCGCCTGCGATCGCTGCCGCCGCCGTTCATGTTCATGATCGTTTTGGCCCCGATACGGTCATGGCCGTGTTGCCATCGGATCATGTGATTGACGACCATGCCAGCTTTGCCGGCGCGATGGACGTCGCATGTGCGGCGGCCGGAGACGGCTTTCTCTGCACCTTTGGCATCCCGCCGACGCGCCCCGCCTCGGAGTTTGGCTACATCGAGCTTGGCGCGCAGGTCAGCGGACTGTCTAACGTCCTGCATATTGCCCGTTTCGTTGAAAAGCCTGATGCGGACAGGGCGGCCCAGCTCGTCGAAGCGGGAGGTCATCTCTGGAATAGCGGCATGTTCGTGTTTCGCGTTGATGCCTTTCTTGCCGAGGCCGAGGCCTATATGTCCGACGGCTTAGATGCCGCTCGGCATGCGGTTCGCGGCGCAACCGCCGACCCCGGCAGTAGTGGTTTGGTGCTTGACGCCCAGGCTTTCGCCCGCGCGCCGGCAATTTCGATCGACTATGCCGTGTTCGAAAAGTCCGGCCAGGCTGCTGTCGTGCCAGCAGGGTTCGATTGGTCTGATCTTGGCAATTGGGCCTCGGTTCATGACAGCCTTGGAGGCGACATTGCCACCGGTGGTGATGCGCGCGTGCTGGACTCCGACACTGTGCTGGCGCTTTCAGATGGTATTCCCTTGCGTGTTCTTGGGGTGACCGGGCTTGCGGTCATCGCGTCTGCCGATGGTGTCCTCATTGTCGGTCTTGATCGGGCTGCCGAGGTTAAGCGGCTCCTGGATGGTGCTTAAGAGCACGTCCTGCGGTTATGGATCTGGGTTCACGCATCCGTGTGATGTATTTGTCCAGGCTGATGTCGGGAAATAGCGCTTGGCACCTTGCGAAGCCGATGGCGCAGTGCAACAAACAAGAGCCGGGGGCCTTTACCGGGACGTCGACGCCCATGTTACGACTTGAGATTCCGGGCAGACGATCGCCATCATGTCGCTGACTGGCTTGAACCGAAACTGCGGTCCGCTTGATCTGAACGGCGCCAAGGTCATCGCACAGCTTGGCCAAAGCCTTGATGGCCGTGTTGCGGCTGCCTCGGGGGAATCGCGCTACATCAACGGCCCCGGCGGGCTGACGCATTTGCATCAATTGCGGGCTGCCGTGGATGCCGTTCTGGTCGGTGTCGGTACCGTGCTGGCAGATGACCCGCGGTTGACCGTTCGGCACGCACGCGGAGCAAGTCCGGCGCGTGTGATCATCGACCTTAAGCAGCGATTGCCACGGGATGCGATTTGCCTGGCTGAAGATGAGGCCGAGATCGTGATCATCGGCCCACGGCGTGATCTGCCGCGTTTGGTGACGTTTCTTGATGTTGACATGGTCAATGGCGTTGCGTGCCCGAGCGCTGTTCTGGCGGGCTTGCGGGACCATGGCTTCGAACGTGTTCTTGTTGAGGGTGGTCCGACAACGATCGCCCATTTCATGCGCGCCGGCGTTATCGATATGATGCATTTGCTGGTTGCTCCGATGATCATCGGGGCTGGGCCGATAGGGCTTGACCTGCCACATCATGTCCGTCTCGATCAGTCACTGAAACCCCGTACGGTCTGCCGGCCTCTGGCAGGCGGCGATGTGCTGTTCGAATGTGATTTCAGACATGGTGCCGACACGAGGTCGTGCGATACTGCAGACAGTGTTGAGGCGGACACTCGACTGCTGGTCATGGAGGACAAGGGCTGATGGCTAACGAAAGCGCGCGCCAGTCCCATGCGCCGACGGTCAAGATTTTGCATTGGATCACGGCGGCCATTGTGATCGCGACGTTCCCGATCGGCCTCACAATGGGCGATCTCACCTCAGGCCCTTTCCAAAACCAGATGTATAATTTGCACCGCTCGCTCGGGGTCGTGGTCATCGGGCTGACGGCGCTCCGGCTTGCAAGTCGACTTGTATTCGGCGCGCCGCTGCCGGTCGCGGGTATGCCGCGCTGGCAGGATGCAGCGTCGCGGGCGACACATATCGCACTCTATGTGCTGCTGTTTGCGGTGCCGCTGTCAGGCTGGCTTGCGACAAATGCCTTTGGTGCGCCGATCAGCGTGTTTGGCCTGTTCACGTTGCCGGTGTTGATCGGCCGCGACCGGGAGCTTGCCGGAACCCTGTTCGAGGTGCATGAGATCCTCGCTTTTTCCATGGCGGCTCTGTTTGCCCTGCATC
>JBCBSK010000207.1:0-4801 GCA_039819185.1 Pseudomonadota bacterium
GTGACAAGGACCCATTTGAGACGAGTTTTCAGGGTATTCCGATCTCAGCGGCTGACCAGACCATCACCACGCTGGGGTGTCAGGAAGCGCCGCTCAGCCAATCTTTCGAGCGCGTGAATTCAGCCGGCACGCTGGGCGGTGGTCTTGGCGTTCTCGCCGGTCTTTTGAATGGCGACGCATTCACCGAACCGCTGATCCGCGACTTGCGGACCATTGAGTCGGCCTTTGACCCGATTTATGAGGCTGAATCGACGTTGGTGACCGGTAACATTCAATTTGATCTGACCGACGATCTGACCCTGACCTATCTGACCAGCTATCTTGAGGACAAAGTCGTTTCCCGGGAAGACTATAACAAGATTGCGCCAAACATTACGTTCAACGATCTTTCAGCCGTTCCACCCGGGCTCGATCCAGCCGCCGACATCTACAATGCGCTGTTCCCGGGCGGTGTTGTGAACGACCCACAGCTGGGCGCTTCGAACGTCTTCCGGACATTTGACCAGTCCGGTGGCAACTCAGAACAGACCACGCATGAATTGCGCTTGCAGTCCGACTTTGATGGCCGTTTCAATTTCAACCTGGGCGCCATTTATGTCGATTTTGAAGCCATTGATCCGCAAAATGCCGAGGATGGCTACTATGTGTTCTCCAACACTTTGACCGGACTGACGCAGTTGCACAACGCCCTTGTTGGCGCGGGAGTTCCCGGCGGCGCATTGGGTTTTGACTTGGATGTGCCCATCGACACAGCCGGCAATGGCGAAGCCTTGTTCGAAGGCACACTTGGCGGAGATGGTGGCAACTATTTCCGCTCTCTCTCGCCTTATCGTCTGGAATCCTTCGCAGTGTTTGGCGAAACCTATTTCGATGTGACAGACGATCTGCAGCTAACTGTTGGCCTGCGTTACACGGATGACCAGAAAGAGCAGGACATTGTTCCGACCTATCTGTTCACACCTGCCGCAGTCTATGCCGGACCGCCGCAAAACGGCGATCCGCGTGTTCCGACCGGCCTCCAGCAAGTTCAATTTGAAGAAGTCACGGGTCGGATCGGTTTCGTGGATCATTTATCTCGTGCGCGGCCGCGTCGACTTTGATGGCGACTGGGCATCGTTCCAGCGCGAACGTGGCGATGCGATAGCCGGACTTGCCCGCGCCGAAGATGCCGCGCGGGATGGCGCCAATCAGCAGCCACATGCCGTTTCGATGGGGCCGCCCGGCGCGCAGATGATGGCGATGGCTGCCGGCGGTCCTCCCGGTGGCCCACCACCGGGCAAATCAGGTGGGGCAAAGCCGGGCGCTGCTCAAGCCGCTCAGCCGCCACACGGTGCCCGCTCCGCCACTGCGCCGCAGCAAGCTCCGGATGCGCCACACCCTGACGTACCGCCGCCTGGCACCCAGAAAGCAAAGGCTGCGAAACCGCCCGAAGGAGCTGCGGCCGGCAAGCAAGGCCCGGCAAAGGGGACGGCGCCTGCCAAGACATCCAAGACAGACGGCGACAAGACCGAGTGACCAGAGGGCCAATGAGATGGGCCAGACCCCTGACCCGGAGACAACCATGACCGAGACACTTGCGACCGCCGACGCCCGCCCGACGTCGGCCAAGGCCGATGGCACCAATGGCGGCCGAGGCGCCGATTGTGACGCTGGCCAGCCGGCAGAGCAGATCGCGTTGCCGAAGGACATTATGGATAAGGCCATCGATGCGCTGAGATCACGCGACTGGCCGACAGCACTCGATCATCTCGCTCCATTTATCGCAGCGGTCCAGGCACCGGCGAAGGACGCCCCTTCGATAGTCGACGGCGATGCTCTGATTGCTGGCGCCCGGCTCGGCGCGATGGCGCTCGAACAGACTGGCGCGCTGGAGGAGTCTCGCAAGACCTGGCAAGGCTTGTTCGCCCATGCCGACGCGCTCGGTCAAATGGAGGCGACACAGCTTGGCGATCATATCAGTTTTTTGCGCGTAACAGGCCGGCTCGGCCGACTGGAAGAGGCCCAGCGGCGTGGCTTCGTGGCGCTGGTTGGGCGCATGCGTCAGGAGTTTGGCATGCCGGAACATGAGTACCGTATGCTCGTTGGGGTGACTCGCTTCCACATCGGCACGCATTTTCTGATCTCCGGTGAGCCGGAACAGGCCTTCGATCAGTTCGCCAAGTCGCTCTATCTCGCCACGCGATATCCGGGGATCTTTCGCGGCGCGCGGACCGACATTGAGGGAATGTATCGTCAACTGGCCGCGCTCGCGACCGAACTGCGCCGATCGGCTTGGCGCGGTGTCGCGGTTGCCAAGCTGGAGCCAGCACTCTGGATAAACGACACCGAGACCCCAGGCAGGATGCAATGACCGACGTCTATCAGACCTATCTCGCGAGCCCCGCGCAGGAGATGCTTGCTAACCGTTTTGGCCTGTTCTGTGATCTCGCGGTCGGGGCCACGGGCAGCGATGAATCAAGCATTCTCCTGCTCGACAGTGCCTCCGATGTTCTGCGCTTTGTCACGACGATGTCGAAGGACGGTCCCGAAACCAAGCTGATCGGGTTTTCCGTTCCAATGGGCGAGGGGATCACTGGGCTTGCGGCCAAATCCGGCGAAGTTCAGATCGGTGCGCCGACCTACGACGACGCTGATCTCTCCGAAGCGACCGGCGCGGTCCAACATGTTGTGGCCGCCCCGATCATCGGCAAGACCGGGCTTTTGGGGGCTGCAACCGCGATTTCCTTTGGTCGCGAAGACAGTTATGGCATGGAAGATGCGCGCAGGCTTGCCGGTGTCGCCGAGGCGGCCGCCCTTGCGATCGACACGATGATGGCGGACGAGTTGTCGGCTGGCACAGAGCTCTCACAGCGCACCTATGAAATCGTCCAGCGTTTGGCTGCATCCTTGAACACTTTGCCGTCACAGGACCCCGTGCTGATGATGAGTGTTGAGGCGCTGCTCGAACATCTTGAAACAGTCCTCCGGGCCGCCTCTTCGGGGCGCGGCGCGGACCGCAGCATCTGACGGTCGGGAGCAATCCATGACTGGGATGTCCGTTCAGGGGTTTCTGAATGACCTCGACGCCGGCCGCGTTTTCGGCGCGGTCAATCTGCCGGCGGACGCCGAGCCAATTCGGATCGCGATCATTGATAGCGGGATCGATGCGGCCCATCCGGCTCTCAAACACAAGGTCCTGAAATACTGGGATGCCACCGGCGAGAAATCCGAAGTCGAGGAAAACCCGACCGAAAATCACGACACCTACGGCCATGGGACGGCGGTGGCTGGTCTGATCAGCCGCATCTGCCCCTTGGCGCGGTTCTATGATGTGCGGGTGCTTGGGCCCAACAATGCTGGCACGGCGGCCGCACTCGACCGGGGCTTGCGCTGGGCGCTCAGAAGCGACGTTCTGATGATGAACATGTCGCTGGCCACGAGCTTCGAGCGTATTTTGCCCCTCGTCGAGCCGATCGAGAACAATTACTTTCGGAAGAAGATGATCGTTTCTTCGCGCCGCAATATCCCGGTGCGGGATGATGGCTATCCGGCAGCGCTGGTTGCAACGGTTGGGGTCGACAACGCCAAACATCTGCCGGTCAGTGACGAGGGTGTCCCGCTCGAAGATCTCGTCTCCTATCGAACCGCGTTCCCGATTGATTTCTCGGCTAATGGCACCAAGCTCAAGACGCTGGCGCCGGGCGGAAAATACACCGAGGTGACCGGAACGAGCTTTGCCACTCCTGTTGTCTGTGCGATCTGCGCGTGCCTCGGGCTGCGCTATCCCGAAGCGGATCCGTTCGAGATCCGGCTGATGCTCCGCGCCATCGCCGAGCGCAATCCGGAGCCGGAGAAAGAGCTCCACAAGGCAGCGACGGCGTGAACGGGCGGTCAGCTGATGGTGCTGACGCCTGCCAAGCTCTCGCGTACTTCGGCGAGCTGACGCGGTGTCAGGTCGAAGTCCTTATGGCGGACGCTGTAAACAATCTCTGAGCCAAACTTCTTTGCGAGCGGCACTTCGCCGACGAGTTCGAGCACATAATCTTCCAACCCATCGAAGCGCAGCTTGCCGGCGAAAGACTGTGTCGCATACACCTCTCCAGGTGGTGTCACAGGCTCAATTCGCGCCGTCTTGACCACTGAGAGTCCCGTATACGCCCGGATGCCTCTGATACGATCGAAGATCTTGTAGGCCGGACCATAGTGGCAGGCTATTCGGAAAGTCGTACCTTCCCCCATGGTGTCCTGAAGGCGTTCGTCGGCGAAGCGCTTCAGCGCGAGCGCCGCTTCGGCGGCCTCGCGAGCGTCTGTCATGACGAGGAACACCGCGTCGCCCCAGGTATTGCTTTCGAGCACGCTCGAAAACGCCGACAACTCGCCGCCGACTTCGGTGTAAAGATCCTCGAAGACCTGCGCCGTTTCGTCTTCGCTCATCCGCGAGCACCCGACGAGATCGCAAAAGATCGTCGCGACATAGATCTGCCCGCGCCCAGGACCGGATGCCATTGCAGTTTCCGGTGGTTCCGGTGGTGCGGCCGACAGCACGATCTCATGAGCATCAAGACCATGCTTTCGCCAGGTCGCACTGTCACGCCGTGATTGGCTGTCGGGCGTGCCGAGAACGGTGAAAGCCGCCAGGTGGTTCGGGGCCAGGGTTTCTGCCTCAGCCAGGAGAAGGGCGATGCCCATGGTTAGGTCGGATGCGCCGGCATAGATCTTGGCCAGATCTGGTCCGTCCGATAACACGCCGGATAGGCATGTCAGCGTCGTCTTCGGATGGGCGAGGCAGGTCTCAAAGGCATGCTCCCAGCGTGGGCCGAAC
>JBCBSK010000208.1:0-4788 GCA_039819185.1 Pseudomonadota bacterium
AGCAAGACCGTGCCCATGCCGCCTTCAAGCTCGGTCAGAACCTCTTCCAGCGCGTCGGTGGTCGGCGTGCCGCGCAGCGCATAGGTGTAGCTCTGGCCGAGCTTGAAGGCGGCATGGGCACGGTCTTGCTGCCGTCCGGGCTTGCCGCCGTCACGCTGTCTTTGATGAGTGTGTTGGGCGCCGGGGATCATCTTCTCATGGTCGACAGCGTCTATCAGCCGACGCGGATCTTTTGTAACGGCACGCTGAAGCGCATGGGTATTGAGACGACGTACTACGACCCTTATGCCGGCTCAGGAATAGCCGATTTGATGCGGCCTAACACCAAAGCGGTGTTTACAGAAAGTCCCGGCTCGCAGACCTTCGAGATCCAGGACATCGCCGGCATCGCCAAGGCCGCTCACGCTCACGGCGCCGCCGTCATCATGGACAACACGTGGGCGACGCCGCTTTACTTCAAGGCGCTCGAGCATGGTGTCGACATCGTCCTGCATGCCGGCACGAAATACTTCTCCGGTCATTCCGACGTGATGATGGGCTCGATCACGGCAAATGACGCCTGGTGGCCGCGACTACGCCAGACCCATGACGAAATCGGCATGCAACTGGCCCCCGACGATGTTCACCTCGTCCTCAGGGGCATGCGGACCATGGGTGTCCGGCTCAGGCATCACGAAAAAAGCGCGCTCGACATCGCCCGCTGGCTAGACGCTCGCGCCGAAGTATCACGGGTCTTGCATCCAGCCCTTGAGAGCCATCCCGACCACGCTGCCTGGAAGGCGCAGTTTTCGGGCTCGACGGGCCTGTTCTCGGTGGTGTTTGCCCCGGTCTCGCGCGATGCGTTTCACGCTTTCATGAACGCGCTCGCGTTTTTCGGCATGGGCTACAGCTGGGGTGGGTTCGAAAGCCTCGCCGTGCCGTTCGACTGTGCGACCTACCGCACGGCGACCGCGTTTGACATGGAAGGCCCATGTGTGCGCTTCCACATCGGGCTCGAAGATACCAATGACCTCAAGGCCGATCTTGATCAGGCCTTTGCGGTGATGCGCGGCACTGGCGCCTAACGGGAGGGAGCAGGCCGACCTGCCCCGCCGCGCACGTGGATCAGTCGTTCGCCTCCGGCGGAAGGAAGTCGACCTCATGCGCGGCGGAAAGCCGCACGACCTCCTCCACATCGGTAAGATTGTTGAGCGCGACGAAGAGGTCCTTGAGCCGGCGGCCCGGCGATACCCAGAACAGAGCGCGCGCCGGCGCATCGGACTTGTTGAAATAGCCATGCGGGATGCCGGCGGGCATGCGCACGAGATCGCCGGCGCTGGCCTTGGTCCAGTGACCATCGAGTTTGAGATCGAGCACGCCTTCCTGGACGAGGATAAATTCGTCCTGTGTCGGATGGATGTGCACCGGCACGAACTGACCCGGTTCGCTATTGGTTTCGAACGCGAACGTCGAATCGCAGATCGCCTTGGGATAATAGGTCTGGCCGAGAATATTCCAGCTTATCCCGTCAAACCCGGTGCCGTTTTCGGTGATGCCTTTTGCGAGATCCATGACGTTTGCCCTCCCAGGCGCGATGACTGCGCGCCTATTTCCTTCACATATAAAGGTTCCACGCGACCGAACGCCGGTCAAGGGATGATTTTGGCTAGAGCATCCTGCGTCAGATTGAAGCGCTTCGCGCCGAAACATGACGCTCTTGATCACGCAAACTGGCAAGCCGTTCTCTGCAAATGGCTTTGGAAACTGGTTGGCGGATCGCTGTCGGGAGGCGGGCGTTCCCGGCCGTGCTCACGGCCTGCGCCGTTCGCTGCGCGGAGGGCGGCGCAACAGAAAAGCAGATGATGGCGATCTTTGGCTGGCGAACGTCTGACATGGCAACGCACTACATTCAGCAGGCGGACAAAACGCGCGTGGCGCGGGACGCCGCACCCCTTTTGGGTCGATCTCCCCGCACCCCCGAACTCGGTGCGGGGAACGAGGGTCAGAAATGATGGAATATCAAATGCTTGGGATTTATAGTGGCGACCCCGGCAGGATTCGAACCTGCGACCATCGGCTTAGAAGGCCGGTGCTCTATCCAGCTGAGCTACGGGGCCGTGTCTCCTGATCCCACAGTTGATGACGAACCACTCAATCAGTCGTCTGAAACACTGGTCCCGTCGCCCGGCGGTCTTTCCTGACACCTGATCGACGGGCTTGCATCAAGCCTGGACTCAATGGCTCCAGGGCTGGCGGCGGTCTGAGCGAAAATTGTCGGCGTATGCGATTTTGCGCCGTTCGGTCTTCCGTTCGGGCTCAACGGTAACCTCGATGCCGTTGCGCTCGGCATAGGACAGAGCCTCATCAAGCGTGTCGAAGCTCAGCCTGAGTTGCTGACGCATATCGGATGAACTGGTCCAGCCCATCAGCGGTTCGACCGCACGCGGGCCCGACTGCTCGAAATCGAGCACCCATTTCTTCGTCTTGGCCTTGCCCGACTGCATCGCCGTCCGGGCCGGCCTGAGGATACGCGCGCGCATGGTCTATCTCCAAAGCACCTATACGCTGATCTGTGCCAGAGACTGGTCGGGGCAGCAAGATTCGAACTTGCGACCCCCGGTTCCCAAAACCGGTGCTCTACCGGACTGAGCTATACCCCGACACATGTCTTGTTCCGGCAGATAAGCCGATAGCAGACCTGCAGCCAAATGTGGAGGGTCAGACTGTCAACATGTCAGCGATCACAGCAAGGGCCATGGAGACAGAATCTCCATGGCCCTTGCTGGCCTAAGTCCATGCAGCGAAATCTCCTGCCTTACAGCAGGAAATCGTTCTGATTCAGATTTCCAACGCCGAGAACGTCGATATCCATCTCGCTCGTCGTATCGCCGTCATAATCGATCCGGACCCGCACGCCGCCGTCAATATCGACAACACGCACCTGGTTCGATGATCCGTTATCGAAGCTCGACGAGCCAATGAACTCGAAGCGCCCCTCGACGAGATCCCTCAGGTCGATCAGATCATCACTGCGATCGAAGTCGAGGATCTGGTCGGCGTCGTCACCACGCCCGGATTCGCCTTGCGTTTCAAAGATGAAGCGATCCTCGCCTGCATCACCAGTCATGGTGTCCTGGCCATCGCCACCAAAGAGCCGATCGTCGCCGCTGCCGCCGAACAGTTGATCACTTCCGTTGTTACCGTTCAGCCGGTCGTTGCCGGATCCACCTCTCAGTTCGTCGGCACCGTCATTGCCGAACAGCTCATCATTGCCCTCATTGCCGCGCAGCGTGTCGCCGCCCTCGCCTCCGCGAAGCGTATCGTTTCCATCACCACCGGTGATGTCGTCACGTCCGTCATTGCCGCGGAGCTCATCGCTGCCGTCGCCGCCGTCGAGGGTATCATTCCCATCGCCGCCGCGCAGATCGTCATCGTCACCGCCGCCGAACAGACTATCGTTGCCGTCATTGCCACGTAAGACGTCATTATCAGCATTGCCGCGGAGCATATCGTTTCCGCCGCCACCGGTGACGTTGTCACGTCCGTCGCCGCCGCGCACGTCGTCGCTACCGCCGCCTCCGCTCAATTCGTCATCGCCGCCATTGCCGATCAAGCGGTCGTCGCCATTGCCACCAACAAGGGTATCAACCTCGTTACCCCCCTCGGTGGTTCCCGAGCGATCGTCCCGGATCACCGTCTCACCGAGCACATCACCAACGGAGATGGTCACGGTCTGGGTGACTTCGCCGCCCGAATTGGTAGCTGAGATGATGATTTCATGCTCTGTAGCCCGCTCAAAATCGAGCTTTTGGCCATCGGCAACCGACACCTCTCCAGTTTCAGCGTCGATCACGAAGCGCCCATTGGCATCGTCGATCAGCGCGTAGACGATGGGATCCTCCGGATCCGGGTTTGGATCCTCCGATGTCGTCTGGCCGATGACAAAGCCGTTCTCCGTATTCTCCTGGATCGACGCCGGTGTGCCGTCATTAAACAGCAGGCTGTTGGCGGCATCCGTCTCGCCGGTGATGGTCACCGTCAGAGTGCCGGTTTCGCTGTCGGGACCGGACGTTACATCATACGAGACGGTAATCGTCGCCGTCTCTCCGTCACGCAGGCCATCAAAGACCCCCAGTGGATCAAACGCGATCTCTCCGCCATCGATCGAAAACAGGCCCTGGGCGGTTGCCAGGTCTGGAGCCGCAAACGACGCGCTGGTCGTGGCGACCGCCGTGACGGTGACTCCGGTCAGCGCCGGTGTGTCATCTTCATCGTCGTCATTGGCCAGAACATCGAAGGTCGCTGCGCCATCTTCCGCCGTCGTCTCCGTATCGTCCTGAACGATCAGCGGTTCATTGCGATCTGCAACGGTGATCTCGTAGGTCGCGAAACCGGTCAGGCCGTCAGCATCTTCAACCACAACCGTGATCGAATGGCTCGTGTTGGTCTCGAAATCGAGCAGGCTCGGATCCGCAACCGTCACAAGGCCCGTCGTTTCGTCGATCGCGAAACGCCCGCCTGCATCGTTCACCAGACTGAAGGTATGGGTGTCGAAGGTTCCCGTTGATGCAAGCGGAGTGTCGACCGTTCCATTCGGATCGCTCAAGAGATCGCCTACATCGAAGCTCCAGGCGCTGCCGGTTCCCTCATCGAGACCCGTGATCTCGACGACATCGGCCGGTGTTCCGGCAGGATCAAGCACTGGCGCCTGGTTCAAGAGCTGGCTGGGAAGGAATGTTCCGTCAGCGAACTCAAAGAACTCGACATCACTGGCGACGATGTCTTCACCGCCGTCTCCGCCATCACGAT
>JBCBSK010000209.1:0-4771 GCA_039819185.1 Pseudomonadota bacterium
GATCTGATTGAATCGCATCGCTACAATCAGATCGGATAAGTTTGCTCTATATCTTAAGGTGTTAGAGCATCTTCATCCGTTCAGGTTTCAGCGTGAAGCGCTTCAACCTGAACGGATGATGCTCCAGCCGAACGGGCATCGGTTCCAGCTGTTGATCTCTTCTAACCTGAGACAAGTCCCCGCACGAGATCAACCAGCAAAGAAACGGCCACCTGCCCACCAATCGCGAGCAACGCCACCCAGACAAGCCCAATGGTCAGCCCGAGCAGGACCAAAAGCCCGTCACGCTCGATCAGACCGAAGGCGGCCACCGCGACCCCAAGGCCAGGCACCGTATTGGTCAGCGGCAATGGCACAAGGATCGACAGACAGGGCACGGCAAGTAACGCACCGACGACCCGTGAGCCTGAATGCCCGGTCAGCGGTGTCAGCCTGGGATGGGACATCCGCTCGACAATGCCAAGATAACGCCGGGCCCGATCCACGACGCCACGCAAACTCGCGACCGTGAAGCGGCGCGCCCGGACACCGGACGGTAGCCACGGTACCGGGCGCCCCATTGCCATCTGCACCGCCAACAGCACCATCGGCAGCGCGACGATCTGCGGCAGCAGGTAGACGAACGGCAAGCAGCAGGGCAGCGCCAGAAGCAGAAGCAACACGCCGTAAGAACGCTCCTCCATGCGATCAAAGAGATCGCCGAGCGAAAGCGTCGGCACAGCGTTCAGGCTTTCAGTCGTCTGTTCTGCCGCGACATCCGAAACTGGCATCGCCTGCCGTTCGGCATCGACCAGAATATGGTCAAGCAACGCGATCGCGCCCTTGGGAAGGTCCTCACCGATCTCGGCCGGCCTGTCTGGGGCGTCGGAAGGCGTCATGACGTGCCAGAGAACATGAACGAATCGGGGCGACGCGTCGCCCAGCGCACGTGTCTAACATGCCTGCCGAGAACGACAAGCGCGATCATGGCACACGGATAGCATTGTCATTGCCAAGCCAAGCGCTCTGCTGCCGGTATCAGGTTAGCGGCAATATCTCCATACATGCTGCTGATGCGATTGACGGACGGGCGCCGGGCTCTATGATCCGCCGCCGTGCCCCTGTGGTGGAATTGGTAGACGCGGCAGACTCAAAATCTGCTGCCCGCAAGGGCGTGCTGGTTCGAGTCCGGCCAGGGGCACCATCGTTTCTTTCGGCACGGTTGCTTCGCGCCGTGTCTGCGAGGGCGCGCTGCCTTACAGGCGTTCAGTCGGATGCGCTGGTGCGCTATGCCGCCTCCCGAGCCCTCGAAAGCGGGCCACTCTCACTTGCGCATCTCCATCCCAGTCTCGGAACAGCCGATCGCACCAGAAACGTCTCGAAGGCATTGGGCTGGCTTTGCATCACAGATTTCTGTGCAATCATTGTCGCAGAAATGAAACCTCTTATTTCTCGATCTGACCAACCTGGAGCGATTTCTAACGTATTGAGATCCAATGGTTTGAGAAGTGTCCACTTTTCCAAAGGCGTTTCATGGCAACTTCGCTAAAACATTGCTTGTCCGGCTTGGCGCTTGGCCTGTGTCTGGCGATAGGCACGCCCGTGACCACCATGGCCCAGGAGTTGGGCCATCTGCGCCTTGTCGACCGACTTGATCGCCCTGTTGATGGCTACTGCCTCGACATTCTGGGTGTCGGCGAAACCTTGCGCGTGGATGTCCCGATCTTCGCTCATAATTGCAAGCCGGGGCTGACGCCGGACAGCGCGGTGATGATGACCTCGGAGGGGATGATCCGGTTTCCTGCTGTGGATCTCTGCGTCACCGCGGCCGGCGTCAACGGGCGCGCACTGCCAGGAGCAGCGATCATTCTCCGGTCTTGCGACGGCCGGGCCGCATTCTTCGAGGCGTCAGCCTTGCAGCACTTCGACTTTCGTGACGATGGCAGACTGGCTCTGCGCGGGACAAACCTCTGCCTTGCGGTCGGAACTGTGTCAGACACGACCTATTCGACACGCGATCGGTGGCGGGTTCTCTCGGTCGAGGACTGCGCCGCGACGCCATTATTCCTGTCGCAATGGGAGTTCAACACCGGGCCATTCCCATCGCCCTGACATCGCGCAACTGCCAAGCCCGATGATAATTTGCGCTTCCCAGCGGGCGTCGAGGCGACGATAGTGCGCGTATCGCCTTCTCCCGGATTTGCGGAGCGCATCTTGTCTTTTCTCGACCGACTGAAAAATCTCTTCGCTGACCTGTCCGGCGCGGACGGTGATGATCCTGCGCCGGCGTTTGCAGATGGCGATCATCGTCTGGCAGCAGCCGCCCTAGCCTTTCATCTCATCGCGGTCGACGGCGTGGTCGAGGATGTCGAGCGTGAACGTTTGCGCGATATCCTCAAGGCCCGCTACGACCTGGATGATGCCGAGACCGAGGAACTTATGGAATTGGCGCGGCTGAAGGATCTCGAAGCGGTCGATCTCTACGGCTTCACATCGATCCTGAAGCGCGCGCTCGATGAGGACCAGCGCGGCGGGGTCGTGGAAATGCTGTGGGAACTCGTCTATGCGGACGGCACCGTCCACGAGTTCGAGGACAACGTCGTCTGGCGCGTTGCCGAACTGCTCGGCGTGTCGCCGCGCGAACGTATTCGGCTGCGCCAGATCGTCGAGGCGCGTGAGGAGGACACCTGACCCCAAGCTTTGACGCGATTGGCGCTCTTGCGGCAAGACTGGCATGGGTGCTGGTCAATTCAAGGCGTTGCGCACCGCAGCATCGGTTGCCATGATTGTTGGAGACATGGAGTCTCGCCGGGCCATATCTGCCCGGGCTTTCTGGAAAGGATGATGGCATGTCCGGGCGTATGGCCGGAAAACTCGCTTTGATCACAGGCGCCGCGGGCGGCATAGGTTCAGCGATCGCGCGGAGCTTTGCGCGCGAGGGTGCCCAAGTGATGGTCACCGACCTCGACGGCAACGCCGCAGAGGCTTTGGTGGAGGCCGTCAATAAAGATTATCCAGGCGCACTGTGCGCCGCCCAGCAGGATGTGACCGATCCCAAACGCTGGGATCAGATCATCGACGAGGTCGACGCGCGGCTCGGCGGTCTTAGTGTCCTGGTCAACAATGCCGGTGTCTGGACCACTGGCACGGTGGAAGAGACCGAGGACGAAGCGTGGGAACGCGGCCTGAAGATCAATCTCGATTCGGTGTTTTATGGCACCAAGCGCGCGATGCGGCTCTTGCGAGACAAGCAGCCGGCCTCGATCGTCAACCTGTCGTCGATCGCGGGCCTCATCGCCGGCCACAACATCGCCTCCTACAATGTCGCCAAGGCTGGCGTTTGGATGCTGACCAAGTCAACGGCACTCTATGCGGCGCGTAAGGGTTGGGATGTTCGCTGCAACTCGATCCATCCTTTCTTTATCGACACAGGATTCCTTGAGGACGTGTTTTCGCGCGACGGCAGCCGTCACGAAGTCGATGACGAGCAACGCGCGAAGCTCGCCAAGCAGACCCCGCTCGGCCGGCTCGGCACTCCCGATGATGTCGCCTATGCGGCAATCTATCTGGCCAGCGACGAGTCACATTTCATGACCGGCTCGGAACTGAAAATAGACGGCGGCATCTCGGCCATGTAATTTGGTCAGCTGATGCTGCAAGGCTGAGGTATCGCCGGAAAACGACACCGACCATGAACGAACGCAGCCGCAAGATCCTGATTGTTCTGCACCAGGAGACCTCGACTCCTGGGCGGGTTGGACACGTGCTGGTCGACAACGGCTTTGCGCTTGATGTCCGCCGGCCGCGCTTCGGCGATCCATTGCCGGAGACGATGGATGATCATGCCGGCGCGGTCATCTTCGGCGGCCCGATGAGCGCCAATGATCCGGACGAGTTCATTGCACGCGAGATCGACTGGACCGCGGTGCCGCTCAGAGAACGGGCTCCCTTCCTCGGCATCTGCCTTGGCGCGCAAATGCTGGCTCGCCAGCTAGGCGGCACGGTTGCCCCTTGCGACCAGGACAGCGCGGAGATCGGCTATTATCGCATTCATCCGACCGAGGATGGCCGGCGCATGATCGAATGGCCAGAGCGGGTCTATCAGTGGCACAGGGAGTGGTTCACGCTACCATCTGGCGCGACACTTCTTGCTTCGGGCGAGGACAACAAGGCGCAGGCCTTCCGCAGCGAGGCCACCGGCTTTGGCATTCAGTTTCATCCCGAAGTCACGACGTGGATGATGAACCGTTGGACGGTTCATGCCGCCCATCGCCTTGTCTTGCCCGGAGCCCAGGCGCGTAAGGAACATTTCGAAGGCCGCAGGTTGTGGGACGGAGACGTCAAGCGCTGGCTGCATGACTTCCTTGATCTCTGGCTCGCCAGCGATCGGCGTGCCCCATCTCGGCTTGCCGCAGAATAGGCATCGCTCGCGGACCGCATTGCAAAATGCGAACCGCGCAAAGATCACCTCAGGCCACACCTCAAGATGTTGTTGAACGAAAAATACTTGCCACATGATGTCGTGGTTAAAGCCGTTTAACCAGGTTGGCCGCCGGCTTGCACGGTCACGTGCGAGCCGGCATCTGGTACTGCGTAGCCGGCGGATTTTCGGGGGCACTCGAGGTGATGCGGCGCGTTATTGCCGCATCGCCGACCCCCTCAGACCAGGGCGCGGCGCAAGCCAGGCCAAAAAACCGCCGCCAGTTTTTCCAGATGCCGGCTCGCACGTGACCGTGCAAGCCGGCGGCCAACCTGGTTAAACGGCTTTAACCACGACATCATGTGGCAAGTA
>JBCBSK010000210.1:0-4765 GCA_039819185.1 Pseudomonadota bacterium
GGATCATGATCGTGTTGGCGCTTGTTTGGGGTATTGCCGTGATCGGCGACAGCGCCCAGTTCTCAACTGCCGTTGCAGAGTTGTCGCCGCCGGGCCTGCAAGGCACGATGTTGACGCTGCAGACCGCGACCGGCTTTGCACTGTCGATCGTGACGGTTCAACTCGTGCCCGTGATCGCGGATGCGGTTGGCTGGCGCTATGCCTTTATGTGGCTCGCGATCGGCCCGGCCTTCGGAATCATTGCCATGCTTCAGCTTAGAGCCATGCCGGAGGCGCTGAAGCTCGCGCATGGCAAGCGATGAGCATGCTCTGTCAGATACTGCCCCGCTGCAGCCTTAAACCAGCATGCCCATGGGATTTTCGATAGAGCCGATAAAGGCCTGCACGAGTTCCGCCCCGAGCGCGCCGTCGACCGCACGGTGATCGGTCGAGAGCGTCACCGACATCTGTGTGCGGATCGCGACAGCATCGTCTACCACCACGGCGCGCTTTTCGCCGGCGCCAACCGCGAGGATCGTTGCATGCGGTGGATTGATGACGGCTGCGAAGTCCTTGATGCCGAACATGCCGAGATTCGAGATTGCCGTCGTGCCGCCCTGATATTCATGCGGTGCCAACTTGCGGTCGCGGGCGCGCTTGGCGAAGTCCTTCATCTCGTTGGAGATCACCGACAACGTCTTCTGCTCGGCACGGCGTACAACGGGTGTGATCAGGCCGCCGGGAATCGAAACCGCAACGCCAATGTCGGACACGCGGTGATTCAGCATACCGCCTTCGGTCCAGGTGACATTGGCGTCTGGCACAGCCTGCAGTGCCATCGCCATCGCTTTGATGACGAAGTCGTTCACCGATAGCTTGTACGCCGGCTTGTCGTCGATAAGCGGCGCCGCTCCGTTCAGCTCCGCGCGGAGCTTGAGCAGCGCGTCAAGCGTGCAGTCCCGCGTCAGATAGAAATGCGGGATGGTCGATTTCGCTTCGGTCAAGCGCTTGGCGATCACCTTGCGCATCGAATCGTGGGGTTCGACGTCGAACGAGCCTTCCTCGAACAGCGCCATGACCTTGTCGTCCGGCATTGCCTGCGGTGCCGTTGCCGCAGCTGGCGGCGCGGCGGCGGGCTGTGATGCTGGCGCTACGGCAGCAGGCGTGGCCTTTCCAGTTCCACTTGCGATCGCGATTTCGATGTCGCGCTTGACGATGCGGCCATGCGGACCAGAACCGGACAACGCGCTCAGGTCCAAGCCCGCGTCCTTCGCAAGCCGCTTGGCCAAGGGGGACGCAAAGATGCGTGGCCCGGCTTGACCATTGCTTGCGCGAGCATGTGCCTGGGGTGTCGGCGCTGTTGCTGCGACTGGCGCGGGAGCTGGAGATTCCGGGGCAGTGGCTTGAGGTGCGGTTGGCTCCGGAGACGGTGGCGCAGGCGTTGCTGCTGGAGCCGAAGCCGTTGCATCAATCGCGCTTGCGTCTTCACCGTCTTCTAGAAGCACGGCGATCAGCTCGTTGACCTTGACCCCTTGGGCCCCTTCAGCGACCAGGATCTTGCCGACGGTGCCCTCGTCGACCGCCTCGACCTCCATCGTCGCCTTGTCGGTCTCGATTTCGGCGATGACATCGCCGGAACTGACGCTATCGCCTTCCTTGACAAGCCATTTAGCAAGATTGCCTTCCTCCATGGTCGGCGACAGTGCAGGCATCAGGATATTGATCGGCATCGGTCAAACTCCGGGATCACAAAACGGGGAAAACGGCCCAGGGAGGCATCAAGCGCAAGTCAGCCATCGCGCCGCCGCTCCGTCCAGACTTTCATATAGCGGTAGAAGGTGTTGTGAGCGGCAATCATGGCAATGAGAAACCCGTTTCGTCCATCCATGAAACCGCGCTTGAGGACATACATGCGCATGAAGGCGCCAAGCGCGTGCAACGGACCCGAGAAAAAACCGACCTCGCGGCCTGATGCCGCCATATGGTCCGCGCCAAGCCGGGAATAGCGGTCGATCTTCTGGGTAACCTGGTCGAGATCACGCACCGCATGATGCAGGAGCGGCGTGTCGATGGCGCCGATCGTGCCATTGACCTCGATTTGCTCGTGAATCGCCGCATGGTTGAATCGCCCTGCCCCACGTCGAACCAGCCTGACGACATGGTCCGGCCACCAGCCAGAGGTGCGAATCTCCTGACCGAGAAAGGTTGCCAGGCGCGGCATCCGAAACGCGGCGTGATTGGTGTCGTGAATCGCGGCAGAGATCGCATCGGCAAGGTCGCGCGTTGCCCGCTCGTCCGCATCGATCGACAGAACCCACTCTCCGGTCGCAAGACTGAGCGCTGCATCCTTCTGTCGCCCGAAGCCCTGCCAATCGAGATGGTAAACCAGCGCGCCATGACTGCGCGCGAGCGCAACTGTTCGGTCGGCCGAGCCGCAATCCAGCACGATGCGCTCGTCGCAAAACGCCAGGCTGTCGAGGCAATCGGCAATCTCGCGCTCCTCATTCCGCGTGATGATGACCGCGCTGAGCCGGACCATGCGCTGTCATGGTCCGGTGCGCAGGCCGCGCGAAAGCTCAGACATAAGCCACGCTCTTGACCGCGTGCACGACGTCATCGACCGTTGGAAGCGCCAATTTTTCGAGATTGGCCGCATAGGGCATCGGTACATCCTTGCCGCAAACACGGACCGGCGGCGCATCGAGCCAGTCAAAAGCGTGTTCGATCACCCGCATCGAAATCTCGCTGCCGACGCCCGATTGCGGCCAGCCTTCCTCGACGGTGACGATGCGGCCAGTCTTCTTGACCGACTGGATGATCGTGTCGGTATCCATCGGGCGGATCGTCCGGAGATCGATGACTTCGGTGCTGACGCCCTCGGATTGCAGCGCCTCGGCAGCCTTCATGGCATAGGTCATGCCGATGCCGAAGGAAACGATGGTCGCGTCCGTGCCGGGCCGCACGACCTTGGCCTTGCCGATCGGCACCACCCAGTCCTCGACGATCGGGACCTGGAAGGTCTGGCCATAGAGGATTTCGTTTTCGAGGAAGATCACGGGATTGGGATCGCGGATCGCCGATTTGAGAAGCCCTTTGGCGTCGGCCGCTGACCAGGGCTGGACAACCTTGAGGCCTGGAACATGGGAATACCAGGCGGCATAGTCCTGGCTGTGCTGGGCGGCGACACGGGCTGCCGCGCCATTGGGACCGCGGAAAACGATCGGCGCGCCCATCTGCCCGCCGGACATATACAGCGTCTTGGCAGCCGAATTGATGATCTGGTCGATCGCCTGCATGGCGAAGTTGAACGTCATGAACTCAACGATCGGCTTAAGACCGGCAAGCGCTGCGCCCACACCGAGGCCGGCGAATCCATGCTCGGTGATCGGGGTATCGATGACGCGCCTTGCGCCGAACTCGTCCAGGAGCCCTTGGGTGACCTTATAGGCACCTTGATATTCTGCGACCTCTTCGCCCATGACGAAGACGTCCCCGTCGGCGCGCATCTCCTCGGCCATGGCATCGCGCAGGGCTTCACGGACGGTCGTATCGACCATCTGCGTGCCTTCGGGCACCTCGGCATCGGCCGCGATTGGTTCGGGGATGGGGGCGGTCTGAACCGCGGGTGCAGGCATGGGCGGCGGGGTGGTTGGAACCGGCGCGGGGGCTTCGGCGGGCTGGGCAGCGGCGCCGTTCGTGGCGGGCGCAGCCGCAGGGGCGCTATCCATCGCGGACGCGTCTTCGCCGTCGCCAAGCAGGAAGGCAATCGGCGTGTTGACCTTCACATTGTCGGTACCTTCGGGAACGAGGATCTTGCCGAGCGTTCCCTCATCGACCGCTTCGACCTCCATGGTCGCCTTGTCGGTCTCGATCTCGGCGATGACATCGCCGGAGGTCACATTGTCGCCCTCGGCTTTCAGCCATTTGGCGAGCTTGCCCTCTTCCATGGTTGGCGACAGGGCCGGCATCAAGATTTCAATCGGCATGAGGCGATTTTCCTAAGGCTTCCAGACGCGCCAAGACAGGCTCAAAGATAGATATCGGTCCAAAGCTCCGATGCATCGGGCTCGGGATCGAGTTGGGCAAATTCAGCGGCATCCGTAACGATCGCACGGACCTCCTTGTCGATCGCCTTGAGATCGTCCTCGGAGCGGCCATGCTGCGCCAGTAGACGCTCCTTGACCTGCTCGATCGGGTCGTGCTCGCCGCGCATCTTCTGGACTTCGTCCTTGGAGCGGTATTTTGCCGGATCCGACATTGAGTGGCCGCGATAGCGGTAGGTTTTCATTTCAAGGATCATCGGGCCGTTGCCGGAGCGCGCAAAATCAAGCGCTTCCTCGCCAGCGGCCTTGACGGCGCGGACATCCATACCATCGACCTGCTTGCCGGGAATTCCGAACGACGCGCCACGCTGAGAAAGATCGGTTGTCGAAGACGACCGGGTCACCGCCGTGCCCATGGCATACTGGTTGTTCTCAATCACATAGACGACCGGTAGCTTCCAAAGCTCGGCCATATTGAAACTTTCATAGACCTGGCCCTGATTGGCCGCCCCGTCGCCGAAATAGGTGACCGAGACAAGGCCATTGTCGCGATATTTGTTGGCGAAGCCGAGGCCGGTTCCGAGCGAGACCTGCGCGCCAACGATGCCGTGGCCGCCATAGAAGGCTTTTTCCTTGGAGAACATATGCATCGAGCCGCCCTTGCCCTTGGAATAGCCTCCACGGCGGCCGGTGAGTTCTGCCATGACGCCCTTGGAGTCCATGCCGCAAGCCAGCATATGGCC
>JBCBSK010000211.1:0-4740 GCA_039819185.1 Pseudomonadota bacterium
CAGATCGAAACAGATTTGACGGATACATCCAGACCAACATAATGGGACATGGTCGTTCTCCTCTACGGCTTGTGATTTGTGAGGCCAACATACCGGACCTCGTTCGCCCGAGGAGAGCGATCACCGCAAACACACCATGTCATTCGCCGCGCGGATCGCAAACGACTGCCTACTGAAAACCTGTCCCTCAACAAAGAAACGGTGCGTTAGTTTCTCTTGACCAACCTCGCCGCGTCCCTGTCTTTCTACGCTAGCGTACTTCTACTCCCTTGACGCTATTGCCGTGCGATCATTTCAGGTTTCTCTAATTGTCCCCAATGTAGGGCCGTCCACCGACGTCCCATCGCGCGGGGATGCACATGACGGCACAACATCGATACTCCCAAGCAGTTTCCCGCGGCAGCCGCATGCTGCGCACTGCGCTCGGCTCCGCCATCGCTCGATATCTGGACGACGCCCAAGTCATCGAGGTCATGCTCAATCCTGACGGACGGCTCTGGTTCGATCACCTATCTGACGGCCTGTGCGCGACAGATCATTGTATGTCCGATGCTGATGCCGAGCGCATCATTCGACTGGTCGCACACCACGTCGGGACCGAGGCTCATGCGGGCGCACCACGCGTATCCGCCGAGTTGCCCGAAACGGGGGAACGGTTCGAGGGACTGTTGCCCCCGATCGTGACCGCACCAACATTCGCAATTCGCAAGCCTGCCGGGGCGGTCTTCACGCTTGGAGATTATGTGGCAGCCGACATAATGACCAAAGCACAGTCAGAAACGCTCTGCGTCGCAGTCGCCGACCGTTGCAACATCCTAGTCGCCGGCGGCACCTCCACCGGCAAGACCACACTCACGAACGCTCTTTTGGCAGAAGTTGCCAAAACCGAAGACCGTGTCGTTCTGATCGAGGACACACGGGAGTTGCAGTGTGCGGCGCCTAACCTCGTCGCGCTACGCACCAAGGACAATGTCGCTTCGCTCTCCGATCTCGTGCGCTCATCCCTGCGACTGCGGCCTGACCGCATCCCCATCGGCGAGGTTCGCGGCCCTGAAGCCCTCGATCTCCTCAAGGCCTGGGGCACCGGTCATCCCGGTGGCATCGGCACGATCCATGCCGGGACTGCTCTGGGCGCGCTGCGTCGCATGGAGCAACTCATTCAAGAAGCCGTAGTCACCGTACCCCGCGCGCTGATCGCCGAAACCATCGACCTCGTCGCCGTCCTGTCGGGGCGTGGTCACGCACGCCGTGTCTCTGAACTGGCGCGCGTCGAAGGCCTCGATGCGACGGGCGGCTATCGTCTCTCCCCCGCAACCGTCACCAGCAAAGGAATTACTTGATGTTCGTCCAAGGAAAACCCATCCGCCGGGCGGTCGATGCCCTCTGCATTTCTGCCTTCGTCTCACTGACATTGGCCTCCCCCGCGCGGGCAGCAGGCTCCTCGATGCCTTGGGAGGCACCGTTGCAGGCAATTCTGGAATCCATCAAGGGCCCGGTCGCCAAGATCATCGCCGTAATGATTATCATCATTACCGGCCTGACCCTGGCCTTTGGCGACAGTTCTGGCGGCGCGCGACGGCTGATCCAGATCGTCTTCGGCATCTCGATTGCCTTTGCGGCATCGAGCTTCTTTCTTTCGTTCTTCTCCTTTGGCGGCGGTGCGGTGATCTGATGCTCGATCCTGACGCAATCCCCGGCTTCGTCATTCCCGTCCATCGGGCGCTGACCGAACCGATCCTGCTAGCAGGCGCGCCACGCTCCATCGCCATTCTCAATGGCACGCTTGCCGCAGCAGTTGGGCTTGGGTTGCAACTTTGGCTGGTCGGTCTGCTGATCTGGATCGTAGGTCATCTTGCTGCCGTATGGGCGGCGAAACGTGATCCGCTCTTCGTCGATGTGGTGCGCCGTCATATCCGCATCCCTGGCCATCTCGGAGTGTGACCGATGATGAACCTCGCCGAATACCGTCGCAAATCCTCGCATCTGGCTGATTTCCTGCCCTGGGCGGCGCTTGTCGGCACGGGCGTTGTCCTCAACAAGGACGGCTCCTTCCAGCGCACTGCACAGTTTCGTGGTCCCGATCTCGACAGCGCAGTACCTGCCGAACTGGTCGCCGTCGCGGGCCGGATCAACAACGCGCTGCGGCGGCTCGGCTCTGGCTGGGCAGTCTTCGTCGAGGCGCAGCGCGTCCCGGCCCTCTCCTATCCCGACTGCCAGTTTCCCGATGCGGCCTCGGCCTTAGTCGATGCCGAGCGCAAGGCACAGTTCGAAGAGGAAGGCGCGCATTTCGAGTCTCGGTATTTCCTGACGTTGCTGTATCTGCCGCCCGCCGAAGAGGCAGCGAGGGCAGAACGGTTTTTGTACGAAGGACGCGATCGCGAGAGCGGAGCCAATGCGCGCGAGACGCTGGCTGGCTTTGTCGACCGGATCGACCGCGTGCTGCAACTTCTTGAGGGGTTCATGCCGGAGTGTATGTGGCTTGATGACGCCGAGACCCTGACCTACCTGCATGCGACGATC
The DNA here is from genome assembly GCA_039819185.1 of Pseudomonadota bacterium. Lineage (GTDB taxonomy): Bacteria > Pseudomonadota > Alphaproteobacteria > Rhizobiales > Tepidamorphaceae > JBCBSK01. The sequence continues at coordinate 2,521 of JBCBSK010000211.1, forward strand.
TCGACCAAGGTGCAGCGCGTCCGCGTGCCGGAAGTGCCGATGCATCTCGATGCGCTGCTCGCTGATCAGCCGCTTACTGCGGGTTTGGAGCCGATGCTGGGGGACGCCCATCTGCGGATCCTGACGATCACCGGGTTCCCGAGCGCAACCACACCCGGCATTCTCGACGATCTCAACCGGCTGGCCTTCCCTTATCGCTGGTCCACCCGGGCGATCATGCTCGACAAGACCGATGCCGCGCGGCTCCTCACCAAGATCCGGCGGCAATGGTTTGCCAAGCGCAGGTCCATCGCTGCCATCCTCAAGGAGATCATGACGAACGAGACGTCGGCCCTTCTCGATACTGATGCCCACAACAAGGCGATGGATGCCGATGCCGCCTTGCAGGAACTTGGCTCTGATCTATTTGGCGAGGCCTATGTTACTGCGACTGTCAACGTCTGGGACGCGGACCCGCGGCTTGCCGACGAAAAGCTGCGGCTTGTCGAAAAGGTCATCCAGGGTCGGGATTTTACCTGCATCACCGAGACCACCAATGCGGTCGAAGCCTGGCTCGGCTCCCTGCCCGGCCATGTCTACGCCAATGTCCGCCAGCCGCCAGTGTCGACGCTCAATCTCGCCCACATGATCCCGCTCTCGGCTGTCTGGGCGGGTCCCGCACAGGATGATCACTTCGCGGCCCCGGCGTTACTCTTTGGGCAGACGGACGGCTCGACCCCGTTCCGGCTCTCCCTGCATGTCGGCGATGTTGGCCACACCTTGATCGTCGGGCCGACGGGCGCAGGCAAATCAGTCCTGCTGGCCCTCATGGCCTTGCAGTTTCGGCGCTATGGGGGTGCGCAGGTCTTTGCCTTCGATTTCGGCGGATCGATCCGCGCCGCAGCGCTTGCCATGGGCGGTGACTGGCATGATCTCGGCGGTGCGTTGTCCGAAGATGTGTCCGACCCCGTCGCCTTGCAGCCCCTGGCCCGCATTCATGAACCCGCGACCCGGAACTGGGCCGCTGACTGGATCGCCAGCATCCTTGCGCGCGAAGGCGTGACCGTCACGCCGGACGTGAAGGACCACCTTTGGTCCGCTCTGTCGTCTCTGGCCTTCGCGCCAGTAGGTGAACGCACCCTGACGGGCCTGTCGGTGCTGTTGCAGTCTCAAGACCTCAAACGCGCCTTGCAACCCTATTGCATCGGTGGCCCTTTCGGCCATCTGCTGGATGCCGAAGACGAGCAGCTCGGTAAGGCCACCGTACAGGCGTTTGAGACTGAAGGTCTGATCGGAACCGGCGCGGCCCCTGCCGTTCTGGCATATCTTTTCCACCGCATCGAAGACCGCCTCGACGGATCGCCCACCTTGCTTATTATCGACGAAGGCTGGCTGGCGCTGGATGACACAGGTTTCGCCGGGCAACTGCGCGAATGGTTGAAAACCTTGCGCAAGAAGAATGCCAGCGTCGTCTTCGCGACCCAGTCGCTTGCGGATATCGACGGCTCGGCCATCGCGCCTGCGATCATTGAAAGCTGCCCGACCCGGCTGTTCTTGCCGAACGAACGCGCTCTTGAGCCGCAAATCGCGGAGATTTATCGCCGCTTTGGCTTAAACGACCGGCAGATCGACATTCTCGCCCGAGCCACGCCAAAACGCGATTACTACTGCCAGTCCCGACGCGGCAACCGTCTCTTCGACCTCGGTCTGGGCGAAATTGCCCTCGCCTTCACCGCCACCTCGTCCAAATCAGATCAGACCGCGATCACCCGCATTCTCGCCGAACACAGGCGCGAGGGTTTCGTCTCGGCCTGGCTGTACGAACGCAGTGTCGATTGGGCCGTCGATCTGCTTCCCAACCTGACCAATCTGGCCCCCACGCCACCAGCTTCGGATACCGAAGAAACAAACCCCAACGTTCCATCGACAAGTCCCGCTCCCCTCACCCAAAAGGAGACTTCCTCATGACTGCCAAACACCTCACCCTTCGTCTTGTGACAACACTTCTACTGGCAGCCCCAGTTGTCGGGACCGTTGCACCCTCCCCCGCCCTCGCGTTTTTCGGCGGCTTCGGGCGCATCGTCTACGACCCGCAAAACCACGCCGAGAATATCATCTCTGCCGCCCGCGCACTCGAACAGATCAACAACCAGATCACCTCGTTGCAGAACGAGGCGCAGATGCTCATCAATCAGGCACGCAACCTCACCAGCTTGCCCTATTCGGCACTGCAGGACCTGC
>JBCBSK010000212.1:0-4693 GCA_039819185.1 Pseudomonadota bacterium
AGCCAGGAGATCTTCGCAATCCGGACCTCCGTGTCGGATATGTGCCTGTTGTGAGCAGGCTCACACATCCGACACGGAGGTCCGGATTGCGAAGATCTCCTGGCTCGGTAAGGCTTGCAGCGTACCCTCGTCTGCCGCTGTGAAGCGACCGAGCGGATGAGCACGCAAGCAATCACCCAAGGTCATCCTGGCCTCGGCCGCGAAGTTCGGCGTCGCGATCAGCGCATCCGTTGGCGTACCAGGTAGATCGGCACCACCTATGAGCTTGGCGACCGCCTCGTCGTCGACCGCGCCCTTGTCCTTTAGCACAAGGCCGAAATCGGCGATCAGCCGGACCGGACTGGAGCCAGTGAACGCACCCGCCAGGCGGTGCGCGAGATCAAGTGTCTCGTTGATCGTCCCGAGCACGACAGACACCCCCTCGCGTCGTCCCGGCGCCTTGCGCGGCAGACCCTTTGCGCCGTTGAGATGATGTGCAAGACGGTCGGCAATGCTTGCTGTCTTGCCGTCTTCCGGCCAGATGAACAGGACCGGCCGAAAGGCACTCGCACCACGGGGACGCCCGGCCGGCGCGGTACGTTCGAATGGAAAGGCGATGACGTCGACCGGAAGGCCGGCTCTGCTCCAGTCTTCGACCGAGCGCGATGTGCCGGCAATATTGTTGGCAGGTTTTGCATCATTGACCGCGATCAGCCGGCACTCGGTTTCAAGCTGATCGGCGCGGATCAGCGCCCGGCCCGCCGCATGGCGAAAGCCATGAAAAAATACGCCGTCGAGATCGCGATCGGGTGTCGCGCCATGGTGCATGATCGACAATCGGCTGGCCCGTTCGAGCACCGCACGAAACCGCCCGACCCAGTGTCCCTCCATGCCGTCTGGATCTCCGACGTCGACGCTCAGCTCAATGAAGCGCTCGACCGGCAAGGGCAGGACGGCATGAAGCTGCGCGCCGGCATCAAGGGCTGCTTCCGCGATCACGATGTCCGCTCCACACGCCAAGGGACCGATCAGCCGGGTTATGCTGCGCTCATCGATCAGGTCGACGACTTGACCGCGAATGTTGAGATCGGCCGCGTCTTGTTGCCCCGCGTCCATCTCTCGGCCCCGGAACATATGGCCAGCAAAGACCGCCACCGCTCCAACCGGCAGGGTCGCGAGAAGCTCACCGGATTGTTCGCCTCGCGCTTGGCAGATCCGTCTGATCTGCAGCCGGGTCGTTGCGCGCGCGCCATCATTGGCGTCGGGTGCCGCGTCAGCTTTCGCAAACCAGGTCGCTGCCGCATCATGGTCTCCGCGCAGCAACTCGGCCTCGGCGCGGCTCGCCATCGCCCAATAGGTTTCAGGCTGAGATAGGGCCGGGAGGATCGCGTTCGCCCGTGCACGCGCTGTGTGCGTGTCACCTGCAATCGCTGCCATGGCGGCAGCATTGATGCCGCTATAAACACCCCCGCCGAGAGCCGCATGGATCGCCGCGTAAGCATCTGCAGCGGCACGCACAGCCGAGTCCCTATCTTCATTGGCAGGCAGGTCAAAGGCCTGCTCCTTCAACGCCCTTGCGGCAAGTGCCGCTGTATCTTCAGTCAGTGGAACAAGCCTGCGGTCGAGCATTTCAGAAAGATCACGCCAATCATCATCAGCAGATAGATGATCTTCTATGACGTCGACCTGCATCAGCCGTGACAGGGGCCAGGTTGGCAGGATGAGGCCGCGACGAATGCGCTCTTTGAGCCGGTCGAACACGGCATCGGTGCCGTCATCGGCAGCAAGATCGAAGGCCTGAATGATCCTGAGACAATCCGCCGGATTGCCGGCTCGAACCGACGCGAGCGCCATGATGTGGGCAAGCTCGGGGCTCGACGGAAAACTCTCCAAGGCATCGGCGGCAAGATTGCGCGCCCGCGCCAGCTCCCCGCGTGCCAAGAGTGCACGCACGGCATCAATCGAGGCGTGGTGCGCCTCTCGGTCTATCCCGTCCTGTAGTCGCGCCAAATGCCCAAGCCGCTCGAAGTCGAGGATTTCAATGGCTTGGGACTGGCGTCCGGTGCGGATCAGGCCCGAGCGCTGGAATGTGCCAAGCCAGAGATTCACCGTCTCTCGAGTAACCCCCAATTCCTGGGCGATCTCGGCCTGGCTCATCTTGAGCTGAAGCCGATAGCGATTGGCCTCGAAGACCCCGATATCGGCGGCCTGATCCATCAACCAGTTGGCTAACAGCAAGCGCATGTCAGACTGCCGCGCCGCCATCTGCCCCGTTAACGCCCCAACGAGACGCCGCGCCGCAAGCCGCGACAAGCGCTGGCGCAGCATCGCGACATCCGGATCTTCGGCAATGACCGCAAAAGACAAAGGCAGTAGCCGGACCGGTGTGATGGCGCGCGCCAGCGTGATGCGTGGCCCCCCCTTCGGCTCAAGCCCGTGATAGAGGAACTCGATCTCACCGAACACATCGCCCGCTACGACGCGCTCGATCCGTACCCGTTGCCCCTCCTCACCGGCCATATCGACCTGGACAAGCGGCGCGAGCCCCGCTGCCTGTATGGTTTGGCCAGTGACGTCGGCATCTGAAGGGTCGGCGGCGCGATCCGGTCGCAGAACCACAAACAGCGTGTCTCCGGCCTGCCCAGGTTCAAAAACGACCTGCTTCGAGCCAATGTCCACGACACGTCCCGCCTGCCGTTCGAGACGGCTCAGCGTATCATCAGAAAGCCCGCGAAACAGATGCAGGCCATGCAAGATGCCGGGCGAATACTGTGTCATGCATTCATTTGATAGCATGTCGTGGCCGTCATTTGTGAGGTAGCTCACAACAGCCAGAGAGATTGCGACCATTTACGCAGATTGAGCGTAATATCATTTCGCGCTAACAGTAGCGATCAGGGGGACGTTCGAATGCAGCAGGGTGGGCCGCATGTCTCGACGCGCCGCTTCATCGAGGAAGCCTTGATGAAGACCGGCGGCTTTGCTCCCGATATGGCGGCTAAGGTGCGGGGGCTCATCGACAATTGCCGGCTGCATTTCTACAGCCCGGGCGATCCGCTGATCCGTCAGGAGACGCTCGAAGCAGAAGTCTTTTTCGTCAATCACGGCGTGTTTAAGACGATTTCGAGCGATGATGACGGCAATCAGACGATCCTGTCTTTTTCCTTTCGCGGCAATCTTCTTGGCGAGATCGCGGCTATCGACCAGACGCCGCGCAGTGCGACGGTAACGGCTGCCACCGACGCCTCGATCCTCCGGCTCGGTGGGTTCTCCAAAATCTCGAATGCCCTGGGTACCGCCGAGACCTTCCAACTTCTGTCGCGCGCGGCCTGTCAGAGGCTCCGCGATCTTACTCAGTTGCATGAGTTGATCCTGAACCGGACGGCGCAGGAGGCCGTCGTTGCGATCGTGGAGAATGTAATCGAACGCTCGCGGATGAGCGCTCAGCGCGGCTGCCGCGATCTGGTCATACCGCTGACCCAGGGCGATCTCAGCCTGATGACCGGTTACCGCCGTGAGACGGTGAACCGCATCATCAAGACCGCCTTCGGCAACAGCATGACGTTCACACGCTCGGGGCTGCATATCGATGTCCAGCCCGCAGGCTGACAGTGGCGAGACCGCACCGGTCGAAGTGCCCGCGCAAACGCTTGATCCGGCAGGACTGCGTGCTCTTGTCGAAAGCGGCCGACGCAACGAAGCCTATCGGCTCTACCAGCAAGCCTGCGAGGGGGTTGGCGACGCGGATATCGACCCGCTTTTGCACTATTGGGGACTGATGGCGCTGGCGCGGTCGGGCTTCATTCTCGAAGCGATGAAACGCTATCGTGCCACGGGCCTCGACCATGTCGACACGCGCGACTTTCGCCTTTTGCCGGCACGGCTTCTCAAGGATCTGTATTTCCAGACTGGCCGCCGGCATCTCTGGATGGTCGAGCAGGCGGGCGACCTTTATCGACGCGAGTATGACCGCGACCGAGACGGCTTTCCGGGTATCAACGCTGCGTTTCTTGCTTTCGTTGCCGACGACACAAAGACGGCACATGATCTTGCCGGAGAGATCGTGTCCAGCCTGTCGACGCAACTCGACCCAAACGGCCTCGCAGATCAAAACCTGCCGATTGGCAAGGCATACGGGTATCTGACGCTGATCGAAGCGCTCTATCTGTCGGGCCACAATGACCGGGCAACGGATCTTCTATCGGATCTGATGCACAATGCGGCTGCACCGCAAGGCGCCATCGACAATTTCCTGCGCCAGCTCAGAAGAATTTACGACCACACTGGTTTGCGCATGCCGAACCTGCCGGCGCGTCGGCAGCCTGGACTCATGCGCTTCTGTGGCGAGATCTTTCAGATCACCGGCGATCCACGGGGGCATCCTGATGCCAAGCGCCGGCCACTCCTGACCGAAAGCGAGGCCGGCCGCCTGCGCATCGAGGCCAAGGCCTTGCTTGCCAGCCGATCCTGTCAGATCGCGGTAGGCGCCCTCGCTGCGGGTGCCGACCTCATCATCGCCGAGACCGCACTAGAAGCAGGCTGCGCCTTGCAGGCAGTGCTGCCATCAGGCGTTGACGATTTCCGCGCGCGCTCGGTCACGCCGTTCGGCCCACGCTGGGAGCATGCCTTTGAGACCTGCCTCGCCCATCCGAAGACGACGCTGACATGCCTATCCGGCGTGTTATCGGACGGACCAGATCTGGCCAAGATCTAT
>JBCBSK010000213.1:0-4692 GCA_039819185.1 Pseudomonadota bacterium
CAAAGCCGCTCATTTCCTTAGAATTGCTCATCGGTCCCACGTCGCGTGTTTCGGTAGCACGGATTGGCGATGTAACAGATGATTGTACGCTTGAAACTACATTTGTGATGTTGCTATTGCCATGTAGCATCGTTCAACCTTCAAGTGTCCAAGGGCGAATTCGTCTCGTTCGTCGGCCCGTCCGGCTGCGGCAAGACGACGACCCTGCGCATGATCGCCGGCCTGGAGAGCATCACGGCCGGACGGTTGATGATTCGGGGCACCGACTACACCGAGGTGCCGACGGAGAAGCGGCCGACGGCCACGATCTTCCAGAACTACGCGATCTTTCCGCACATGACCGTGCGGCAGAACATGGAGTTCGGGCTGAAGGTCCGAAACCTGGGCGCAAGCGAGATCAAGCGCCGCGTGGACCTGATGCTGGAAAAGCTCGAACTCACCGACGTCGCCGACGAAAAGGAACGGGTTCTTTCCGGCGGCCAGAAGCAGCGCCTGGCGCTTGGCCGTGGCTTGGTGACGGAGCCGGACATCCTGTTGCTGGACGAACCGCTGGGTGCGCTCGATGCCAACCTGCGGAAGTCGATCCAAGAAGAGCTGAAGGTTCTTCAAAGAGAGCTCGGCATCACCTTCGTCTTCGTGACCCACGCCCAGTCCGAGGCGATCAGCATGGGCGACCGGGTTGTGGTCATGAATGCCGGACGTGTGGAACAAATCTCCACACCGTTCGAGCTCTACACAAGACCGCAATCGCCTTTCGTTGCCCGCTTTGTCGGACGCAACAAGATCATCGCGGGCACGCTGGCCGGCACCGACGGAGACCGGACCGTCATCAAGACGCGGTTCGGAAACATCTCCGGCATTCCGACATTCGCGCAAGGCACGGCTTCGGACGGGGCCGCCGCGATGGCCGTCGTGCCGTCCGAATATGTGAACATCCAAGGCGTTTCCGGCGCGGCCGAAAGCGGACGAGACGGCGTGAACGGCGTCATCACGCAGGTCGACCCCGTCGGCCAAGTCGCATTCGTCAATGTGCGCCTGGACGAAAGCCAGGAAATCCGGCTCGAGACCTATCGCCAGAAGATCGATGATTTGAGCCTTACGAACGGGGCAGAGGTGCGTCTCACCTGGCTGCCGGAACGAACATCCATCGTGCTCGACGCTGCCTAAGGCGCAGAACGGGCTTTCAAGAGCGCCGCACGGGTGCGGTCTAAGGAGGGAAAATTGGCTAAGGAAATCTTTTGTGCATTCGGTGTCGATGTCGATGCCGTCTCTGGCTGGCTCAGCAGCTATGGCGGAGAAGACAGCCCATGCGACGTCAGTCGGGGCATGTTTGCCGGAGAGGTCGGGGTCCCGCGCCTGCTCAACCTCTTCGACCGGTTCGGCATTAAGACGACATGGTTTATTCCCGGCCACTCGATCGAGACGTTCCCCGATCAGGTGAACGCAGTTGTCGAAGCCGGTCACGAGATCGGCATGCATGGCTATACCCACGAAAACCCCATCGCCATGACCCCCGACCAGGAAGAGACGGTGATGGATCATTCCATCGAGTTGATCGAAAAGCTCTGTGGCCGTCGGCCAACGGGCTATGTCGCCCCGTGGTGGGAATTTTCGCCAGTCTCCAACGAGCTACTGCTGAAAAAGGGCATCAAGTACGACCACTCGCTGATGCACAGGGATTTCACCCCCTACTACGTCCGTGTCGGCGATAGCTGGACCAAGATCGACTATACCAAACAGCCGCATGAGTGGATGAAACCGTTGGTGCGGGGCCAGGAAACCGATCTCATCGAGATCCCGGCCAGTTGGTATCTCGATGATCTGCCGCCGATGATGTTCATGAAAACGGTCCCGAACAGCCATGGTTTTGTCAACCCAAGGCACCTGGAAGAGATGTGGCGCGATCAATTCGACTGGGTCTATCGCGAGATGGATTACGCGGTCTTTACGATGACGTTGCATCCCGATGTGTCGGGTAAGCCACAGGTTCTGCTGATGCTTGAACGCCTGTTTGCCCACATCAATTCTCATCCCGGCGTGAGATGGACGCCGTTCGATGACATCGCGAACGACTTCGCGCAGCGGCATCCGAGGTCGTAGCCCCCGGTTCTTTCTGGCTTAAGGAGCAATCAAGGGATGTGCGGTCTTTGCGGCCTATTGGGCCAGGTTCACTGGACCGACACATCCGCCTATCCGGATGCCTTCTCCGATGATCGGCGGCGCACCAATCGGGCTGAAAGGGCCCACAGGGTCGCCGTCGTCAATGCGGCGCTGAAGCCCTATCGGATGAAGGTGTCCGACTTTGAGGCCGCCAACTATGTGCTGGCGTCAGCAACCGGAGGACGGGCGATCGTCGACGACATCCAGGCCGTATGGGGCAAGGTGGACGCGTTTCTGGGGCGGCCGCTGGATCCGCTTGATGCGGAGTGGCTCGACGCGCTTCAGGCCGCGCGCGATCCATGATCCCGGTCAACGTCGTCACCGGTTTCCTGGGATCGGGCAAGACGACGCTGCTGAACGAGGTTCTGCGGCGACCCGAGTTAAGCGACACGGCGGTCATCGTCAACGAGTTCGGCGAGGTCGGGCTTGACCATATCTTGCTGGAGGAGGTGAGCGAGGGCGTCCTGCTGCTCGACAGCGGCTGCTTGTGCTGCACGATCCGGTCCGACCTGCAGGAAACCATTCGCGACCTCTACGACCGTGCAAAACGCGGCGAGATTCCAGAATTTCGCCGGATCGTGGTCGAGACCACCGGGCTCGCCGACCCGGCCCCCGTCGTCTCGACCATCGCCGCAGAGCCCGTGATTTCGAAGCATTTTCGCATCGGCAACATCGTGTGCACAGTGGACACGCTGGCGGGCGCGCAAACCCTGCGGCGACACCCCGAGGCGATCAAGCAGGCCGCCGTGGCGGACCGGATCCTGCTGACGAAATGCGATCTTTCCGAGGAAGCTGAGGCCTCGGCGCTCGAGGCGCGGCTGAAGACCCTCAACCCGACGGCGCTGACCGCGTCAAGCGACGGCCGGAACTTCGACGCCAACGCCCTGTTCGCCGAGGATCTCGGCAGCGATGCCTCGCGGCAGGAAGAGGTGGCCCGCTGGCTGGGCGAAGAGCCCCACGATCACCCTCATGATCACATTGAAACGGGCGACACGGTTACGTTCGTGCTGCGCTACGACGCCCCGATCGATTGGACCGCGTTCGGCGTTTGGCTGACGGCCTTACTCCATGCACACGGCGATCGCATCCTGCGCGTCAAGGGTGTCCTTAACGTCGCTGAGTCCGATCGGCCCTTGATCCTCCATGGCGTTCAACATGTGGTCCATCCCCCTCTCCATCTCCCCAAATGGCCGACTGAGGACACGTCATCGCGCATCGTCTTCATCGTCCGAGGTCTGGCTGAAGAGCAGATTCGCAGATCACTGGGGGTGTTTCTTAGCGCGGCGGCTTGAGGGGCAGGTCGCAATGATGGTCACGGCCAACCCGGCATTCGGCGAGCCGCCAAGGGTCTTTGGCACTGCCAAGAAGCACGAAGCACACTCTGCCTGAAGAGAAATTCGGCCGGTTGTAGCGCACTGATATGCCCCGTCCGTCGGCGTCTACCGTGATCAGAGCGCCGATCTCACGCTGGACTTGGTTCAAATGAGGTATGGTCGTCGCGAGAGGAGGTAGTATTCTCCGGCGGATCGGGTAGTCGTTCCAAAATCTGCTTGCTTATTGTTGGGCATTTCTGTGATCACATGTCATGGACTCTCGGAATGAAAAGAAGCCGGCGATCATCCGGGCGGCATTCGATGTCATAATGTCACGCGGTGTTCAGGCCTTGTCTTTTGAAACGGTCGCTCAATCTGCCGGTTTGTCGCGACAGTTGATCCGTTACTACTTCGAAGACAGCGAAGCGCTGATGATCGCCCTGTGCGACTACTTGGCCGAGCTTTATCGTAGTGCGCTGGTCAGCGGCGTGGCGAAGATCGAGGAAAAGAACCGGCTGGATTTCTTTTTCGATTTCTATTTCGATCTGCTGAGCGACGACAGTAAGCCGAGGGATGATCAGGCCTACGACGCCGTTTTCGCCTGGGCCGCGGGCAGCGATCAGGTTCGCTCGAACCTCAGCCTGCAATATGGTCTCCTGGGGCAGGTTGTAGCCCACGAAATTGCGCTGAAATGGCCCGAACTGAGCCCAGAGCAGTGTGGCGAACTGTCCTATCTGTTTGTCTGCCTAATGTACGGCCATTGGAAGATGGTGGCCACGCTCGGCTATTCCAGCGAACACAAATACATCACTCGGCGCGCATTGGACCGATTGATCGATTCTTACGTCCGGAACTCCCATGACACATTGAAGCCTGTGAAGCCTTGGGCGCAGGAAATCTAATTTTCATTTTGAAAACCGCCATCTGGTAATTCGAGAGTTATTCACGATTATTTCACTGATTTACATAGTGGAGAAGAGTTAGCTCTTTGTTTTCAAAAGAGAACCCAGAAAGGCAAACCCACGGCCATGCGTAGTACAGCGCCGCGGTCCTTTTCGTTCTGAAAAAAGCCAGAGAAGCCTCTTTTCAATTTCCTCGGTTTGGGCATTCTGGCTTTATTATGGCACTACTAGGGTACTTGTGTGGGCAGTGTTTCGACCGTTCGGGAGGACGGGAAGGTCGCGGCCGGCGCGCGCGTCGGCACCACCACAATCATCCC
>JBCBSK010000214.1:0-4631 GCA_039819185.1 Pseudomonadota bacterium
GACCTCCGGCTCGGCCAGCGCGGCAACGCGACCGTGATCGCCCAGGTACGGTTGCGCGAGAGCGTGGCCGCGCCGGCCTCGGGCGACGAATTCGGCCATGCGAGCCTTGACCAGATCCGGGTGCTGGATCTGGACGACGAAGGCTATCGCCAGCGGCTTTATCGGCCGGGGGCGGATGGCGGCTGGCGGTTGGCCGACGAGATCCGGCCATTGAAGCGCGGGCGACCGTTGGGGCGCATCCCGTTCTTTCCGATCGGCGCGCGCGGCCTGACGCCGGAGATCGACCGGCCGCTGTTGCTCGACCTGGTGAACCTGAACCTGTCGCATTACCGCACACTGGCGGATCTGGAACATGGCGCGCATTTCGTCGCCTTGCCGACACCTTACGTGTTCGGCGTCGATGACGATTACGCGCCGACCTCCGTCGGGCCGACCGAGCTGTGGCACTCGCCGGACAAGGACGTGACCGTCGGCCTCTTGGAGTTCACCGGCCAGGGCCTGGAAGGGCTGGAGCGGCGGCGCGAGGCCAAGGAGGCCCAGATGGCCGCCTTGGGCGCGCGCATGCTGGCACCGGAAAAGCGCCAGGCGGAGGCGGCCGAAACCATGGCCCTGCGCACGGCCGGCGAGGCCTCGATCCTGGCCGCGCTCGCCAACGGCGCCGGCCAGGCGCTGACGGCCGTGCTGACCACGATGCTGGACTGGGGCGGCCTTGCCGGCGAGGCCTCCGTCACGCTGAACCGCGACTTTATGCCATCGCCCATGAGCGCCGAGGAACTCACCGCGTGGATGGCGGCATTGCAGGGCGGCGGGGTGAGCCGGCGGACGTTCTTCGAAGCGCTGAAGCAGGGGGAACTGGTGCGGGATGATTTGAGCTTTGAGGAGGAGGCCGCGCGGTTGGCTGGTGAGGCGCCAGGTCAGGAGGCTAGTTGACGTAGTTTTTGGTTGATTATCCTCAGGTTCCTAGTCATGATGTGAAGATATTCCTCACGAAACCGGGCTCAGTTCCATGTGTCTGAGACTTCGACTGGCTGCATTTTGCTTGTCGATAGTGGCAGTGCCTGCTGCGGCGGGTGACGTGACGGAAGCCGACTCCCACCCAGCCGATGAGGCTCAAGTTTACGCTGAGGCGATTGCAGAAGCTGATCGTGAAGAGCAACAGATCGACGTTTTTGTTACGCGTGATCAACGGGATCGCACCGTCGTCGGCTATCGACGGTCAAACCTGGCAGTGCAGGATTACGCTGACCCTGAGGCAGCACTCAGTCTGGTGCGGAAGCAACCGAGTGAACGATTGGTCCTGCATGCCCAGGAAGGCGAGAATGCTTCCTCGGAGAGCTTGGAGTGTGCGCGTCAGCCGACCGCTAGATGCGTGCTTAGTCTGGCGGCCGATACCTCCATGATGTTCTGGGACCAATTGGATCGCCCCGATGCCCTCGAGTTTGATCACCTCCACAGCTTTCTGGACGGCAACGAGGCAATTCCGACGATCGGGTTGAGCCTGCTGCAGTGGCGGCCCTACTTTCGAACGGCAGAAGCCGGTGTCATCGTCCGGTCCTATGGACTTGCCAGCCTTGGGCGTATTGACGAAGCGCTTGAAGCGGCCGCTCGCCTGGAGGATCCAGCGGATCGCGGCTATGTGTTGTCGTTAATAACGGGACGGCTGGTTTCTTGGATAACTGATCCCGACGTGGAACGCGTCCTTGGCCCGCTTCCTAGGGACGAGGCGCGCACTCTTGCCGACCAAGCGGTGCTGTTGGTTGACGGCACACCTGGCGACGATCGGCTACTTGGCGATGCAGCCATTGCCATGGCGTACAGCGGCGCCATACAGGACGCCGCAGCGTTAGCACAAGGGATACGCGACGTTGAAGTGGCCGCAGACTCCCTGAGAGCGATTTCTGAACTAATCGGTGCCGAGGCGGGGCCAGAAACAGCGGACACGCTGGCGGAATCCATTGGGCAAGTGAGTGAGCGTGTCTCGGTCCTCCGAGACGGCGCCGACGATGTCCATGGGCCCGGCCAGGCTGACGAACAATATCAGGCTTCATTATCACTTGCCGTTGCGTACATCAGCGCTGGCCTCGACGCAGCGGCGATGGATTTGCTGGAACGGCTCATTGCTTCCAACCCGCCGCTGGCACACCATCTTCGCGCCCTTGAGCTTATCGCCCAGCTAACGAACGACTCCGAAGGACTAGACCAATACACCGCTGGTGTGCCGCGTGACGCAGCGTTGGCTGCGCTGCTCTCGCGCATATCGCGCGAGTTTTCCCGCGCGGGTGATTTGGTGGGTGCGCGCGCTCATGCCGACGAGGCGTTGGCCATCGTCGAGGGTGTTTCCGCCTTTGGCGGCAATGCCCCGAAGCTCGCTTTCGCAGAACTGCTTGCCGCTTTTGTCGACGCGGAATCGCCGGAATCGGCCCTGCTGGTTCTGACGATGGTGGAGGCGGCCGTCCCTGAGCCCGACTATTGGATGCTGTATGACGCGGGACTCTCCGCTGTGGCGTCAGGACAGACCGGTCTCGCCGATGCGATCGTGACGACAGCGGTCGACTGGTTTGTCGAGAGCAGCGAAGATGCCGATGCCCCTTTTAGTGACTTCGAGGGGTTCGGCGATTTTGCACGCAGACTTGCGATCGCCGCCGACAATCACCAGGCCGGCGCTTCGAACGACATCTTGACCTCAGCGGAGAGCGCCATTGAGCGGGTCTCCAACCCGGCCGCGTCGGGCATTGTCAGTCTTCGATTGGCAGAGGCCTACGTAGACCTGGGCGAGATCGATAGGGCCCAAGACCTTGCGCAGCAGGGTGTGGCCCAAGCGCTTCGGGTGGCCGATGTCCGCGATCGGTTATCGATCCTGGTGCAACTGGCGGCCCTTTATGAATCAGACTTGTCTGCCCGTGCCCAGTTGTTGGCGCTCAGGGACGAATGCGTTCAGGCGATAACAGAGGCGTGTGTCTTAACCTTGGCTGAGCAAGTGGCCAGAGACCTGTTGGCGCCGGAAGACGACTTCGACAGTTCGTCCATATCGGCGTTCAGTTCTCCTTTCGCCGATATCAGACGTTATCCCGACATCGCACGTGCATTTGCTAACGAAACGCTGCAATTCGTTGCCGAGCGCGGGGTTTGGTCGGACAGTCAAGACTGGCTGACCTTCGTTGGTTCTCTGCAGTCTCTGACCGGCGATCTTGACGGTGCGATCGCAACCATTAGCCAGATCGCGACGATCGAGGGGCGCGACGAGGCTTTTGAAACCCTCGCGACTGACATGACCTTGACACTGGCCAATCATGACCAGCTCGGCGATTTCACCAATAGGGCGTTTGCGTCGGAACTCATAGAGTCGGCGTTGACCCTTGTTGACCTCATCGAAAGGCCGTCCGTCTTTGGAGATCTGGCCATTCTGTCGATTCTGGAGCAGCAATTGCGGCTTGCTGACATTTCCGGCGCGCGCTCTACCATCGACAGACTTGAGCGCGGAGGCCTTCGTGACAGAGCGCTGAGCGACCTGTCGCACCACTTCTCATCTGTGGGAGACCTGGGTGCGGCGATTGAGACAGCAAACGCAATCGATAGCGAAACGACGCGATCGCTCGCGATGCTGGAGGCCAGTTTAGCACAACAGCTGTCACAACCTGATCCCAAGAGCTTCTCGCCAATCCTATTCCTAGAAGATTTGGTCAGATGGGCGGAGCAGATTCCCGAGAACGACGCCCAGTTGCAAGCAGAGCGAGCAAGCATTTATGCAATCGTTGCGAGCACATATGCAGAGTTGGGCGAGTTGGAAACTGCGCTTGATCTGGTCATTAGGATAGATCCTGTCAGCCGTCTGAGTGCACAGACATTCGCTGATATTGTCGAAACTGCCTTTCGCGTCGATGGCGACCTGGACACGGCACTAGATATTGCCAATGCAGCACCCAGTACGGCTGCCGCAACGATAGCTTATGAGAGGATTGCTCGGGAGCTAGCACATCAAGGTGATCTGGAATCGGCACGGGCTTTGATGGAAGATGCCGAAACGATCAGTCCGATGGCGGATCGGGATGACCAAACCGTAGCGGCAAGAGCTCCAACTGCCGCTACATGGGTTGTGCTCGGCGAAATCGATCTCGCCCTGGCGCTGGCCGGCACTGAATCGCGTGACCGCTTTGTTTTTGAGGTCATTAGCGAGTTGATCTTTGAGGGCTCGCTGGACCGCGCAAGAGAACTGCTGGCAAGATCGGTGGAGCTCGGCATATTTGCGCAAGAGGAGAGAAATCGGCACCTCATCGACGCTGTCCAAAGCCTTGTCGAAGCGCTTTGGGATGCGGGAAATGAAGACGGTGCCCACGAAACTCTGTCACTTGGCAGGAGCGCTCTTTTCTGGACCGATGATGGTCTCCCATTTGCGAGCGAATTTCTGTCTCTCGCAGAGATCTATTCCTATATTGGCGATAGCGCTGGTGCCAAGGAAGTTCTCGGTTTGGCACTTGATCGGTCCTTTCAGTGGGGCGTTTCGGACTTGGACCTGCGCCTGCTGTTATCGACTGCGAGCCTGATGCGCGGGTTGTAGCGCCCCACTGAAAGGACCGATCAAGTGCCAAACCGAGAACTTCCTTGGCACCAGCGCTATCGCCAATATAGGAATA
>JBCBSK010000215.1:0-4630 GCA_039819185.1 Pseudomonadota bacterium
CTCCACAGAATTGCAAGCCCCCTCTGAAGAGCGTGCTTAACGGAGCACTTGTCAGCCACCGTATTGTGGTGCGATCCGTTGCAGCGGGTTGCGGGTTTGGAGCGGGCACGCCAAGGAGGAACCATCGATCTCATACCACTGGCAAAGCGTTTAGATCCGGCGTCAGCGCAGAGCTAACCCGGCACCATGCAATTCGCTTATGACAGGTCGGTCGAGCAGACAGCCAAAGTGACGTTGCGCTCACCCGGAGACAACGTACGTGCTTGGTAGCCGTTTCGGCGACCAGGGGATCTTGACCCTCGACGCTCAAGCCATTTTCTCGATGGTGCGTGCATGGCGTAGCGCGTCTACAAGATCGCCGCTCTTGGCGATCCAACCGAACAGATGCCCTTCGCTCTGTCTCGCGTCACCGAGGCCGGTGGTTCTGACCGTACCAGGCGCGCCGATAGGTAGACTGTCGATCGGCGTGACCCATTGGCATCTTACAGCGCGTCCCGATCACGACGCCCTTCGCTGATCTGGCGGCCCCATGGCCCACTCGGCACAGCCGATGCGGTGCGCTGAGCACAACAAGCGCTGGGGTAAGACATCAGGCCATGAGTCATCGTTTATATGGCCGCAAACAAAAACACCCTGCGCCATCTCTGGCGCAGGGTGCTGCTGTCGCGTTTGGACCGACGGCGTCGATACACCAGTAAATCAGACCGAGAGGCCCTTGGACAAAGGCAACTGGCGGACAGGGCGGCCGGTTGCGGAAAGAATGGCGTTGGCAACGGCCGGGCCGATCGGCGGCACGGCCGGTTCTCCGACGCCGGTCGGTGGGTTGTCGGACGGCACGATCGCGACCTCTACGTCAGGCATCGCGTCGATGCGCAGCGGACGGTAAGTGTCATAATTGCCCTGATCGACAACGCCAGCAGTGATGGTGATCTCCTCGGCAAGGATCGAGCCAAGCCCGAAGCCGACGCTACCCTCCATCTGAGCCTTGATCGTATCGGGGTTGATGGCCGTTCCGCAATCGACCGCGCACCAGACCTTGTGCACCGTGACATCGGCGCCATCTACCGAAACCTCGGCAATCTGAGCAACGACGGAGTTGAAGCTCTCATGGAGCGCCACGCCACGCGTCCGACCGTCCGGCATCGCTCCGCCCTGCTCAGCAAGATCGGCTACCGCCTGCAGCACGGCCGTATGGCGCGGATGATCGGCCGACAGCAGGTCAAGCCGCATTTGAACCGGATCCTTGCCAGTGGCCCGTGCGACCTCGTCGAAGAAGGCCTCGGTGGCGAACGCCGTATGAGTCGAGCCAACCGCACGCCACCACAGAACCGGTACATTCACCTCAGTCGTGGTCAGACCAACAGAGAGATTCGGGATCTCATAAGGCAAGGTGTTGGCGCCTTCGACAGAACTGAGGTCGATGCCATTTTGAATGAAGCCTGAGAACGGCGTGCCGGCCAAGATCGACTGGCCCACGATATGGTTGTCCCAGCCAATGACAGTGCCGTCGGCATCGAGGGCTGCGCGAAGCTTGTGCACATAGGCAGGCCGATAGCGGCCGGCGCGCATGTCGTCTTCCCGCGTCCACTGCATCTTGACCGGTGCCCGCCACTCAAGCGCGCGGGCGATGGCGACCGTTTCGACGATGACGTCGGCATCACCAACGGCGCGCCGGCCGAACGATCCACCTGTCTTCATCACCCGCATCCGCACCTGATCGGGTGTGACGCCGGCGGTCTCGGCCGCCATCATTTGATAGTGGTCGGGGATCTGATGGCCGCCCCAAACCTCGATCACTCCATCATCGCCGCGAACAACAACGGCGTTCATCGGCTCAAGCGCCGCATGGGCAAGATAGGGGAACTCATAAGTCGCTTCGATGATGCGGTCGGCGCTGGCAAAGGCAGCTTCAACGTCGCCATCATTGCGTGCCATAGCCATCGGCGCCTCATCCGCGCGAGTGCGATAGGCCTCCAGGATCTCGTCTGAGCCGCGCTGTTCCGCCGCCGTTTCGTCCCAGGTTACCGAGAGCGCATTGCGGCCCTGCATCGCAGCCCACGTATTGGCGGCAACGACTGCAAGACCAAGAGGCGTCTCGACAACATCGACAACATCGCGGACCGCCAACGCGTCGGCTGGATCGAAGCTCGCAACCGTCGCGCCGAACTTCGGCGGGTGCACAGGCACCGCATAAAGCATGTCCGGCAACTGGATATCGATGGTGAAATCCTGGGTGCCGTTCGCCTTGCCGACACGATCGTAGCGGCGGGTCTCGGTATTGCCGATCTCGGTCCACTCACCCGGCGCTTTTAGCACCGGCTCTGACGGGATGGGCTGCAAGGCCGCGCGTTCGGCCATTTCGCCAAAGGTT
Organism: Pseudomonadota bacterium; assembly: GCA_039819185.1. Taxonomy (GTDB): domain Bacteria; phylum Pseudomonadota; class Alphaproteobacteria; order Rhizobiales; family Tepidamorphaceae; genus JBCBSK01. Next base: position 2,372 of record JBCBSK010000215.1, read on the forward strand.
GCTCGATTGCCCGCATCGTCGCTGAGGGCGCTTGCTTCGGCGCGGATGGTATCGGCCGGAACACCCCAAGCCTCAGCAGCCGCCGAAATCAGCATAGTCCGCGCGGCAGCGCCTGCGAGACGATAGCGCTCCCAGGAAGACGCCATGGCGGTCGAACCGCCAGTGCCCTGGGTCACGCCACCCCAGGCGAGATTGCCATAGAGTTCTGTGTTCCCGGACGCTCCGACAACGGTCACATCGTCCCAGGACGCACCAAGCTCTTCGATCACGAGTGTCGCTATGCCGTGATAAGAACCCTGCCCCATCTCGAAATGTGCCGACAAGACGGTGATTGTGTTGTCTGGGGCGATCTGGAGATAAGCGTTAAAGGGGCCGGATGCGGCCGCCTGGGCGTTCGCCATGCTGATGCCGCCAGGTCGAAAGCCGACGGCGAAACCGCCGCCAACCGCAAGGGCGCCGATCAGGAAACCACGCCGGCTCGGCTCGGCCAGACCACCAAGCTTGGCAGTCGCAGTGTGTGCAAGCTTCGGTAGCATGATCAGGCCTCCAGACGGTCGGCCGCGTCATGGATCGCAGCACGGATACGATGATAGGTAGCGCAACGGCAGAGATTGCCGCTCATCGCGGCATCAATGTCGGAATCGCTCGGGCGGCGGGTCGTTTCCAGGAGTGCTGCGGCCGCAAGCACCTGGCCAGACTGGCAGTAGCCACATTGCGGCACATCCAAGGCCGACCAGGCCTCCTGCACCGCTTCGACGACCTCGCCGGAAGCACCTTCGATCGTGGTGATCTCCGTACCGGCAACCGCGGCGACGGGTGTGATGCAGGATCGGATCGGTGTTCCGTTCATATGGACCGTGCACGCCCCGCATTGGGCAAGGCCGCACCCAAACTTCGTGCCCGTCAGCCCGAGAACATCACGCACTGCCCAAAGCAGCGGCATGTTCGGATCGACATCCAGCTCATGTTGGATGCCATTTATGGTGATGGATGTCATAAGCGTGACCCCTTCGCTGTGACGTTGTGAATTTGAAAAATTTAAATCTCAGATGGCTCAGAGATGGGGTCGCTGGCCAGGATAACAAGGAATAGTACGTAGGCAATCGTCAGTGATGTTTACAGGCCAGGCGTCCTGAGCATTATCCAAGCGGTGAAGCAGGCATGAAAAAGGTGTGTTCGAACACCACGGACGCGACGGCCATAGCAAAATGTCGGGCCGGAGCGGCTTTGTGAGAACGATCCACTCCCGCACACACTCAAACGACATCGCTCGGCCTTGTCGCGATCACTGTGCGTCGTCAGATGATTTGGGACATGATGGCAAGATCGATATCGGAGGATCTGGCTCCTTGATGGTTGAGTTTATGCCGCGTTCTGTTGGTGCAGCAAGCGGCGTTTTTCGATCGTCTTTTGTTTGATCTCCCTTCTTCGTTTCAGGATGGTTTCGGCCCGGTCGAAGTAGACGTCGGCGAGCGTCAGGTTGCCAAGGCTCTCGTGGTATCGGCGGTTGTTGTAGTGGTCGATGCAGCCTCCGATGGCGCGTTCGGGAGCGCCTGGCAGATAGGAGTTCTCGAGCAGGATGCGGTTCTTGAGCGTCTGGTGCCAGCGTCTCCGCTGGCCGGCAGGCAATTGCCAAGCAAATGCCGAGAGGCGATCTTGCCTTGCGTCTGAGGGTGATTGGGCGCCCCGCGGACATGATCCATGTCGTGATCGTCCAGCCATTCGGCCAGATCGCCGGAGATATCGCTGCTGCCATTGTCGGAGAGCAGGCGAGGCCTGTGGGCGACCACGGCCGTGTTGCAGCCCGATGCCACCAGGGCATCCTCAAGGGTGGCTGTGACGTCGTCCGCCCTCATAGTCGCAGAGCCGCCAGGCAATGACATACCGACTGTAGTCGTCGAGGATCGTGCTGAGATAGAACCATCCCCAGCCGTTCGCCACTAGGCTCGAACCAATGGCGCCTTCAATGGCTCACCCTTGAGATAGGTGAAGTCGGTCTGCCAGAGCTCGTTCGATCGAACGGTCTTGTCGTGGAACTCATCGGCCGCCTTGATGGTGATGTAGGCCGGGCTCGGGATCAGATCGTGTGCTTTCAATAGCCTGTAAACACTGACCTCGGAGACGAAGTAACGTTCGGCGTCGGTGAACCGCACGGCCAACTCCCGGGGTGACAGCTCGGGCTCGTCCAGGGCCAGATCGACGATCTGCCGTCGCACTGCATCAGGGATGCGGTTCCAAACCCGGCTGGGTCGAGATAAC
>JBCBSK010000216.1:0-4616 GCA_039819185.1 Pseudomonadota bacterium
ATCCCGAGCGTCTGCCCAGCGTGCCTTCGTCTCCTGCTGAAGGGAGCGTTGCCCATCGCGGCAATCGGCCGTGAGATACTTGACGCGAATGTGAACCAGCTCCACACCGCCCGAGCGGCAGGCGTTTTGCAGCGAGGTTACGGTCGGCAGGATCTCTTGGATGAACTCCCAGCGTTCGTTCAGATGATCGGGTTTTCCCTGAGCGCGGCAGAGCCTACCCATCCAGCCATCGGGGTGGGCGTCGAGATACTGGAGGTCAATCGTCAGAAGCGCCGTTTTGGATGGAACAAAAGCCGGTTCCGGCGGGGGTGGAACGAGGTCGTAGTAAGGATCGTGGGCCATTGAATTCTCCGCTGTGATGTTCAGTTGTCAGCCACTGCATGGTGGCCAAGCGAGGCATGTTTGAAGCATCGAACGAGGTGGCCGCCGCCGAGGTTCTCCAGTTGGGGCACGGCCTCTCGGCAGCCTGCATCGGCATGGCGACATCGCGGGTTGAACGGGCAGCCTAGCGGCGGCGCGAGGGGAGACGGCGGCTCACCGGTGATCGCGGCGGCGCCACGCCTGGTCTTCGGGCTCGTGCGCGGCGCGGCAGCCATCAAGCCGCGCGTGTACGGATGGCGTGGACTGGAAAAGAAATCTGCAGCGGGGGCGGTTTCAACGATCCGGCCAAGATACATGACCGCGACCCGGTCGCTGACATAACGCACAACGCTCAAATCGTGGGCGATCACCAGGAGCGTCAGGCCGAGCCGGTCGCGCAGGTCGAGCAGAAGATTCATGATCTGTGCCTGCACCGAGACGTCGACCGCCGAAACCGGCTCGTCAGCCACGATGAAGACTGGATCGACGGCCAGTGCACGCGCAATACCGATGCGCTGGCGCTGACCTCCACTGAAGTGCCGCGGATAGCGGTTCGCGGCCTCTGCGGGGAGCCCCACGAGATCCAGAAGTTCGGCCACGCGGGCGCGGGCGGCAGCGCCTTTGGCGATGCCGTGGACCAGAAGGACCTCGCTGAGCATTTTGCCAACGGTCAGTCGCGGGTTCAGCGAGGACCATGGATCCTGAAACACCATCTGCAGATCGCGGCGGATGGCACGCATTCGGCCGGGACCCATCGAGAGAAGGTCCTCGCCCCGGAAACGGATCTCTCCGGACGTCGGCTCCACGAGCCGCAGAAGCGTTCGGCCAAGTGTCGTCTTGCCCGACCCCGACTCTCCAACGAGGCTGAAGATTTCGCCGGGCGCCAGGTCAAGATCAATGCCTTCCAGCGCGGTCAGCAGGCTTCGACGGCCGGGCAGAATACCGTCAAGGAATCCACCTTGGACCGGGTAGGTTTTGCAAAGTCCGCGTATTTCTATGAGGGGGGTCATCAGGCTCGTGTCTCGGCCAGGTTTCCCGCGTCTCCAGCGTCTGGAATCATATCGGCGTGGCGCAGACACCGAGTGGAGCGTCCTGGACCGATTTCGGTCAGGGGGACCGGTCCGGCACGGCAATCATCAGTCGCCATGGCGCAGCGCGGATGAAACCGGCAGCCTGCGGGCGGCGAGACGAGATCTGGCGGCAGTCCCTCGATCGGTCGCAGACGTTCAGGGTGCGGACCGTCCAAGGTCGGCACGCAATCGAGAAGTGCTGCACTATAGGGATGTCTAGGGTTCTCAAAGAGCTCGGTCGGCGTCGCGGTCTCGACGATCTGGCCCGCGTACATAACCGCGACGCGCTGGCAAGTCTCTGCCACGACGCCCATGTCGTGGGTAACGAGGATCACGGCGAGGTCCAGCTCTCGGCGCAACTGCACCAGAAGCTTCAGGATTTGATCCTGAATCGTGACGTCAAGCGCCGTCGTCGGCTCATCGGCGATCAAGAGCCGCGGCGCGCACGCCAGCGCGGTGGCGATCACGACGCGCTGGCACATGCCCCCCGAAAACTGGTGCGGATAATCACTGACGCGGTCCTCCGGCGAGGGGATGCCCACCTTTCGCATCAAGTCCACCGCGCGTTTCTGCGCGGCACGACGCGACCGGACGATGCCGTGTTCGAGCAGTCCTTCGGCAATCTGTCCGCCGACTCGCAGAACGGGGTTAAGCGCGGAAACAGCGTCCTGCACGATCATCGCGATGTCGTGGCCACGAATTCGCCGGCGCTCTGCCTCGCCTATCGCAATTAAGTCGGCGCCGTCGAACAACGCCTGTCCCCTGATTCTCACGGGCGGGGCCAGCAGGCCAAGGATGGAGCGGCACGTGACACTTTTGCCGGAGCCGCTCTCGCCCACAATGCCGAGGCATTCACCCGGCAGGATCGAAAAGCTCACATCTTCGACAGCGTGGAGCACGCCGCGGCGGGTCGGGATATCAGTTGACAGATTTCGAACCTCGAGCAGGGCGATGACGCTCATTCCCTCTCTCGGAGCCAGTCAGCCACGCCATCGCCGAAGAGGCTTAGCGAAATGCCTACAAGGACGATGGCTAGGCCCGGCAAGGTGACCATCCACCACGCAGTGAAGATGAAGCTCTTTCCCTCGGCAATCATGGTGCCCCAAGTCGGTGTCGGAGGGGGAAGTCCGAGGCCCAAAAAGGCGAGTGTCGTGGTCGAAAGGATCACCAGGACGATGTCGGTCATGGCAAAGATGATCGTGGGCGTGATGACATTGGGCAACAGGTGCCGCAGCATGATCCGCGTGTGCGAGAAGCCCAATGCACGGGCGGCCAAGACGTATTCGCTTCGCTTGGCGACGAGCACTTCTGCGCGAACGATACGGGCGTACATGCTCCATCCCGCAAGCGTGAGCGCGATGTACATCGACGTGACGCCAGGGCCAAGAACGGCGATCACACCGATCGCCATGACGAGAAAAGGGAAAGCAGTGAAGGTATCGACCGTCCGCATGATCACGGTGTCGATAAATCCGCCCGAATAGCCTGCAATGCAGCCCAGCAATGTGCCAAGAACCCAGGGAAAGAAGACACAGAGGAACGCGATGCGCAGGTCTATCTGTGCGGCATAGAGAACACGGGTAAAGATATCGCGCCCGAAATTGTCGGTGCCGAACAGATGCTCCAGGCTTGGCGGCTTGAGCGCGTTGCGCAGATCCTGTGCGATTGGATCGTAGGGCGATAACCAAGGCGCCATCACACTTGCAAGTACGATGAGCGTTATCAGCACGGCACCGATCGTCGCGGCCGTACGCTGCCCGAGGACCGCTGCAAGGCGCGCACGACCGGGCAGCGATGGAATGCGTCGGCTGGGCAAGGTGTGAGCAGCGTGCTCGCTAGTCATAGCTCACCCGCGGGTCCAGCAGAGCATAGACAATATCGGTCGCAAGATTGATGCAGATGACGAGCAGCCCGAAGACCAGGGCTATCCCCTGAATCATCGGATAGTCTCGCGCGGTCACCGAACTCACGATCAAGTTTCCGATGCCAGGAATGGAGAAGACCTGTTCGATCACGACTGTGCCGCCCAGAAGCCAACCGATGTTGACGCCCAGGATCGTCACCGTCGCCATCAGACCATTGCGCAGCACGTGGCGTCGCATGAGCTTGCGTGAGGGCAACCCCTTGGTGCGGGCGAACTCGACGTGTGGCGCCGACATCGCCTCGATGACGGACGCGCGCAGCGTGCGGATCAGGATCGGCGCCAGCGAGAGAGTGATCGTAAGTGCCGGAAGAAAAAGGTGCCAAAGACGATCGAACACGGTATCGCCGAAGCCCGCCACCGGGAAAACGGGCCAGACGACGGCGAAGACGATCAATAGGTTCAGCCCCAGCCAGAAACTCGGCATTGCCAGCGTGAGCGTCGCACCGGCACGAATGGCCTGATCAGTCCGCTGTCCGCGCCGGGTAGCTGCGAGCATGGCGAGTGGAACGCAGACGATTACCGACAGGAAAACAGAATAGCTGATGAGTGAGATCGTGGGCGCAAGCCGCTCTCCGATGACCTCGATGACAGGGCGGCGATAAACGAGCGAAATGCCCAGATCGCCTTGAACTACGTCCCAAAGGAAGTTGCCGAACTGCATCCAGATCGGCTGGTCGAGACCCAACTGGGCCCGGAGAGCGTCAAGTCGTTCGTCGGTCGCATAGACGCCGAGCATCATCCTGGCAGGGTCGCCCGGCACCAGCCGGACGACCATGAAGACCACCAGAAGTATGCCGAACAAGACCGGCACAATCTGGAGGAGCCTCCTGCGCAGGAACGCGAGAAGCGCCACCGCAGGATCGCTCTATTCGGTCATCCAGACCTCCCAGAAGCGGTGCAGCTTGGTCGGGAAGACGGCGAAGTTCTGGACGTTGTCGCGCGTGCCGTAGATGGTCGTCGGATGGAACAGGTAGAGTTGCGGCACTTCTTCCATCGCGATCTGCTGAAGTTCGGTATAGAGCTCCCGACGCTGGTCAGGGTCCTGAGCCCCCTCGGCCTCGATACTGATCTCGACAATCCTCTCGTTAACGTAGCCCGAGAAGGCCGAGTCCGATCCGCCGATGTCCCTAGGCCAGAAGTCGAAGGGGATGTTCATGGCCGGGTCAATCACGTCGTTGGTTCCAAGCTTGTAGACCATTTCGAACTCGCCGCTCGACCACATCTGCCACCAGGTGCCGGCCTCAACTGGCCCAAATCGGCAT
>JBCBSK010000217.1:0-4612 GCA_039819185.1 Pseudomonadota bacterium
TCGGCGGCATGGTGACGATCCTTGGCCGCACACGCGCGACGAAGCCCCCGTCCCAGACGCCGCACGCCGATGATGTCGTCATCTTCGGCTCACCGGTTTGGGCCGGACGCCTGCCGCCGTTGATGCGCGGCTTTCTTGGCCATCTTGAGCCGCGCCCGAAGCGCTGGGCCGGCTTCGTGACAATGGGCGGAGAAGGCGCCGACACCGCCTTGGCAGAGCTCACCGAACGCATGGGATCAGCGCCAATCGCCACGCTGTCGCTTTCCAAGGCGGACTTTGAAACCGGCAGTGATACGGCCAAGCTGGCCGCGTTTGTTGACCAATTGCGGGACGCGTTTGCCGCTATGCCGGAGGCGTCACCCGCCTGAGCGTCAGATTGATCCGGCCAGGCTCCTTGAGGAGCTTGGATGTGCCGGGGAGAATTCTGTCGACGCCATGAAAGGCGAGCCGCGCCGGGCCGCCGAACACCACTGCATCGCCTGACTGGAGCTTGATCGACTGAGTTGGGCTCTTGCGCGTCGTGCCGCCGATCCGAAACACACCGGTGTCGCCCAGGGAGAGCGATACGACCGGTGTATCGAACGTCTCCTCGTCGCGATCCTGATGCAGGCCCATCCGTGCTGTCACTCCATACCAGTTGATCAGGCAGGCTTCGGGATCCGCGGTATCTGGGGCCAAGACGCGCCACATCTCTAGCAGTGTGTTCGGTATTGCGGGCCAGGGTGCGCCTGTATCTGGGTGCATCGGCTGGTAGCGATAGCCTTGTTTGTCGGCGACCCAGCCAAGCGTGCCGCAATTGGTCATCTTCACCGACAGCGGTTTTCCCGTGCGCGGCATGACAGGCTGGAACAGGGGAGCCGAACCGACCACCGCACGAATTGCCTCGAGCAGCGCCTCCTGTGCCGGTCTATCGAGGAAGCCGGGGTGATAGGTGGCGCCATCCGCAATCGCAATGCGTGTCATCGGCATGGACGAAAAACGGGCCTCTTGGTACGCTCAAAAGATCACGAATCGACCAATGCATATGCTCCACCGCAAGGCCAGTCCCGATACCGACCTCTCTGAGCACGATTATCGGATCGGCCAGCACCGTATCCTCGTCGGAGATTGCCTGGTGTGGCTGGATGAGATCGCGGCTGACAGCGTCGATGTCATCGTCACCTCGCCGCCCTATAATGTTGGCGTCCGCTACAACAGCTATCGTGATACCGCGCCGCGCCGCGACTATCTCGCTTGGTTTGGCTCGGTGGCCGAGAAACTCCATCGCGTCCTGAAGCCTGATGGATCGTTTTTCCTCAACATCGGCGGGACGAATTCGGACCCCTGGGGGCCGATGGAGATCGCGTTCCAATTACGCGATCTGTTCGTGCTGCAAAACCACATCACCTGGGTGAAGTCGATTTCGATTGGTGAGACGACGCATGGCCACTTCAAGCCGGTCAACTCCAAGCGCTATCTCAACCACACCCACGAGACCCTGTTCCATTTCACAAGGTCTGGTGAGGTGTTGCTCGACCGGCTTGCCGTCGGCGTGCCGTTCCAGCACAAGTCGAACATTGCCCGCAGAGGCCATGCGCAAGACCTGCGTTGTGCCGGCAATACATGGTTCCTGCCCTACAAGACGATCCAGCGGAAGGCAGAGAAGTTCGATCATCCGGCCTCTTTCCCCGTGGAGCTGCCGGAACGCTGCATCAAGCTGCACGGCGGTGGCGATCTGACGGTCCTCGATCCCTTCCTCGGTACTGGCTCCACACTCATCGCCTGCGCCCGGATCGGCACCATCGGGATCGGCATCGAACTCGATCCGGACTATGCGTCGCGGGCGGCCGAGCGATTGGTCGCGGCGCTGAATGCTGACCCGGCAGAAACCGAGGCCGACGGCGCAAACACCATGTCAGCAGTGTGACGGCACGGCTTGCGCGCCTCGCCAAGTCTTCTTATATCCGGCGCACTGCGGAACAAGGCTACTGGCCTGTCGTTCCGCCTGCCAGGGACATGACGACCGGCGCCAGTCCGGCGCGGGGCATATCTCTTGTAGTCCACTGACCCCTTGATGGGGGCCGACCAAGACCAACATGACGCCGGGTGCTTTCGGGGCCCGGACGGCCTGCCAGATTGTGAGAGAGGATCAGGCATATGGGTAAAGTAATCGGGATCGACCTCGGCACGACGAACTCCTGTGTTGCCGTGATGGAGGGCACGACGCCGAAGGTGATCGAAAACGCCGAGGGCGCGCGCACGACGCCGTCCATGGTTGCCTTTTCCGACGATGGCGAGCGCCTCGTTGGCCAGCCGGCCAAGCGCCAGGCGGTGACCAATCCGGAGGCGACCTTCTTCGCGATCAAGCGCCTGATCGGTCGCCCCTTCAACGACCCCATGACCAAGAAGGACATGGAACTCGTTCCTTACGAGATCGTCAAAGCCTCTAACGGCGATGCCTGGGTCAAAGCCCATGGTGAGGAGTATTCGCCATCGCAGATTTCCGCCTTCATCCTGCAGAAGATGAAGGAAACGGCGGAAGCCTATACCGGCCAGCCGGTTGATCAGGCGGTGATCACCGTTCCGGCCTATTTCAACGATGCCCAGCGCCAGGCCACCAAGGACGCCGGCAAGATTGCAGGCCTCGAAGTCTTGCGCATCATCAACGAGCCGACTGCGGCCGCGCTCGCCTATGGTCTCGACAAGAACAATGCCGGCACAATCGCGGTCTATGACCTGGGCGGCGGCACGTTCGATATCTCGATCCTCGAAATCGGCGATGGTGTGTTCGAGGTGAAGTCGACCAATGGCGACACCTTCCTCGGCGGTGAGGATTTCGACATGCGGCTCGTCGGCTATCTCGCCGATGAGTTTAAGAAGGAGCAGGGTATCGACCTGCGCGCCGACAAGCTGGCTCTGCAGCGACTCAAGGAAGCTGCCGAAAAGGCCAAGATTGAGCTGTCATCCGCGACGCAGACCGAGATCAACCTGCCCTTTATTACCGCTGATGCATCCGGTCCGAAGCACCTGACGATGAAGCTGACCCGCGCCAAGTTCGAAGCGCTGGTCGAGGACCTCGTCAAGAAGACCATTGAGCCCTGCAAGGCAGCGCTGAAGGATGCCGGCATCAAGGCCGGCGAGATCGACGAGGTGGTGCTCGTCGGTGGTATGACGCGCATGCCGAAGATCCAGGAAGTTGTTCAGGACTTCTTTGGCAAGGAGCCGCACAAGGGCGTCAATCCGGATGAGGTTGTCGCCATTGGGGCCGCGATCCAGGCCGGTGTTCTGCAGGGCGATGTCAAGGACGTTCTCCTGCTCGACGTGACGCCACTGTCGCTTGGCATCGAGACGCTGGGTGGTGTGTTCACCCGGCTGATCGACCGCAACACGACGATCCCGACCAAGAAGAGCCAGGTGTTCTCGACGGCTGAGGATAATCAGTCGGCGGTGACGATCCGCGTGTTCCAGGGCGAACGTGAGATGGCGTCCGACAACAAGGCGCTCGGCCAGTTCGACCTAGTCGGTATTCCGTCCGCCCCGCGCGGCGTGCCGCAGATCGAAGTCACCTTCGATATCGACGCCAACGGCATCGTCTCGGTTTCGGCCAAGGACAAGGGCACCGGCAAGGAGCAGCAAATCCGCATCCAGGCCTCGGGTGGTCTGTCCGACAGCGAGATCGAGCAGATGGTCAAGGACGCCGAGGCCCACGCCGACGAAGACAAGAAACGGCGCGAGGCGGTCGAAGCCAAAAACCACGCCGAGGCGTTGCTCAACACGACCGAAAAGCAGCTCGAAGAGCATGGCGACAAGCTCGATGCCGACGACAAGGAGGTCATCGAAGCGGCTGCCGCAGACCTCAAGACGGCGCTCGAAGGCGACGATGCCGACGCCATCACCGAAAAGACGAACGCGCTGGCACAGGTCGCCATGAAGCTCGGCGAAGCCGTCTACAAGGCGCAGACCGAGGACACCGAACACGAAGTCACCGACCAGCATACGGACGATGACGACGTGGTCGACGCCGACTTCGAGGAAGTCGACGACGACGACCAGAAGAAGTCGGCTTAAGCGTCCGGGCTCCGTTACGGGCCATCCCTGTGGACGGGGCGCCACGACGCTCCGTCCAGGAGAGAGCCGATGCGCTTGAACTGGAACGATCCCCACGCCTTTACCGCTGAGACGGTCAGCGCGCTGATCGGATCGGTGGATGATTGTGCCAGCCGCCAGATTCGCGTCAGTGACGACGGCATGGTCTATGTCGCCGATGTCGATGACGCGGGGCTTGTCCGGGTTGGGCCACCCTATCGCGCAACCGGTGCGCTGACCGAGCCGCAAGAGTGCCTGACCGGTGTTCGAGCGTTTCTGGATGTCTGGAAAGCGGGCGAAGGGTTTTTCGGAGTGGACGCCGCAGCCGATTCTCTCTGGGTCGAAACCGTGTATAGGCAGTTGACCATGGCACGGGATCGCAATGTGCGCGGCTTCATCGATATGTATGAAGAACTCGAAACGGACGAGCATCGACCGTGAGCAAAGCCGATTACTACGAAACGCTCGGGGTCGATCGTGGCGCCAATGAACAGGCGCTGAAGTCAGCCTTCCGCAAGCTCGCCATGCAGTATCACCCGGACCGCAA
>JBCBSK010000218.1:0-4572 GCA_039819185.1 Pseudomonadota bacterium
GCGGCAAGATCGACGCGCGGCCCAGGCCCGGATGTTTCCGTTGTGCAACAGGCAACACCACTCACGCACGCACTGGTCCGTCCCAACGGTCCGGGCATCGCCTCGGCACCCCGCACCTCCGCGTCGACACCGGCGCGGCCACCCCGCACGGCCAATCCGGCGCCCGGCGCCTCCAACAGTTCTCCTCCGATGGTGACCACCATGACAGTCAATCGCCCGACGCTATCCCAGATGAGGGCCATGGCCGACCGGTTCGGAATGAGCCTCACCGACGAGGTGCTTGGCACGTTTCAGGAGATCATGGAGCCTTATCTCCAGGCTTATGACCGGCTCGATGCGACGCCCGACCATCTGCCGATCGTGCGCTACCCCCGCGCGCCGGGCTACTTCCCCGATCGGACGGAGAACCCGCTGAACGCCTGGTATGTGAAGACCGAGGTGCGTGGCGCGCCGGACGGGCCGCTACGCGGCAAGCTGATCGCGTTGAAGGACACGATCTGCCTTGCAGGCGTGCCGATGATGAACGGCTCGTCGATCATGGAGGGCTATACGCCCGAGATTGATGCCACGATCGTGACCCGCATGCTCGATGCCGGCGCAATCATCGCCGGCAAGGCGCATTGCGAGAACTTCTGCCTATCGGGCGGTTCGCATACCAACGCCAAGGGGCCGATCCAGAATCCATGGAAACACGGCTACATGGCGGGCGGTTCGTCCGGCGGCTCGGCGGCGCTGGTCGCGGCCGGCGAGGTCGATATGGCGATCGCCGGCGATCAGGGTGGTTCGATCCGCATCCCTGCCTCCAATTGCGGCGTTTACGGCATGAAGGCAACGCACGGGCTCGTGCCCTATTCGGGTGTGATGCCGATCGAACAGACCATCGATCATGTCGGTCCGGTGACGAACTCCGTCGCGGACAACGCGCTTTTGCTGGAAGTGCTGGCCGGTGAGGACGGTCTCGACCCGCGCCAATACAAACCAAAGGTCTATCACTATACCGAGGCGCTCGGACGCGGCGCACAAGGGATGCGGATCGCTGTCTTGAATGAGGGCTTCGGGCGACCCGAAAGCGAAGCCGATGTCGACCAGAAGGTGATGGCGGCCGTCGACCGGTTTCGCGAGCTTGGTGCGCGGGTCGAGGAGGTCTCGATCCCCCAACATCATCTGGCGTTGGATGCCTGGACCGCGATCACGCTCGAAGGGCTGCAGGATCTGATGATGAACGGTAATTCGACCGGCACCAACTATCGCGGCCTGTTCCTGCCGTCGATGACCGATCACATGGCGCAGTGGCGCAACCGTGCCGATGAACTTAGCCACTCGCTCAAGGTCTGCATGTTTATCGGCGAGTTTTTCCAGGAGCAGTATCGCGGCCGGTTCTACGGCAAGGCGCAGAACTTGATGCGCAAGGCAAACGAGAAGTATTCCGCCGCCTTGAGCCAATATGACCTGCTGTTGATGCCGACGCTGCCGATGAAGCCGCAAAAGATCCCGCCGCCAGACTGCGCCATCGGTCTCTATGTGCAGCGCGCCTTCGAGATGATCGGCAACACAGCCCCCTTCAATGGTGGCCTGCCGGCGATGACCCTGCCTTGCGGTCTCAGCGAGGGACTCCCGATCGGGATGATGTTGGTCGGGCCGAGTTATGGTGAATTGAAGATCTACCAGGCCGCCCACGCCTTTGAGCAGAGCGGAGACTGGCGGACCTTCTAAGCAATCCCAGCGAAAGCGGGAACCGGTTTCGCATCCGGAATTTCAACAAGACAAGACCTTCGTGACGGGTGAGGGGAGGAGCCAATGTCCATTTTGACCCAAAGCCTCGCGGCCAAGGTCTCCGGCTTCGATACTTCGCTTGCGCACCCGGCCGAGACGGTCGGAACACCTCTGGACAACGTCTCCCACGTCCGCGGTCCGACGGAGCCTGCGCTGGTGAATTTGACGATCCCCCAACTGCTGCGCGAATGCGTGACGCGCTTCGGTGCGCGCGATGCAGTCATTATTCCGCATCAAGGTGTTCGACGGAATTATGAGGCGTTTGCCCGCGATATCGACGATCTGGCGACAGGCCTTCTGGCCTTGGGACTCGAAACCGGCGACCGCGTCGGCATCTGGTCGCCCAACCGCTATGAATGGCTGCTGACACAATTCGCCACCGCGCGCGTCGGCCTGATCCTGGTCAACATCAATCCTGCCTACCGGCTCGCGGAGGTCGAATACGCGCTGAACAAAGTTGGCTGCAAGGCGCTGATAGCTGCAGAAGCCTTCAAGTCTTCGAACTATCTCGGCATGATCCGGCAGTTGGCACCCGAGCTTGAGCGGTGCGAGCCGGGCCGGCTGTGCGCCGAGACGCTGCCGCATCTCAGACATGTCATCGGCCTCTGCGCCGATCCCGGCCCGGGCATCTTTCCCTTCGACACCATCCGCACCCTCGGCGGGCCGGCGCAGCATTTGCGGCTTGGGTCGATCGATGCGCGCCTCGATCCGCAGGACGCGGTCAACATTCAGTTCACATCAGGTACGACCGGTGCGCCGAAGGGCGCGACGCTCTCGCACCACAACATCGTCAACAATGCGCGCTCTGTGACGGACCGCATCTTGCTGACCGAGAGCGACCGGCTGTGCATTCCCGTGCCGCTCTATCACTGCTTCGGCATGGTGATGGGCGTCCTTGGCGCGGTCAGCAAGGGCGCGGCCATAGTGTTTCCGGGCGAGGGGTTCGAAGCGCGGACAACGCTCGAAGCGCTGTCGGCCGAGCGCTGCACGGCGCTCTATGGCGTGCCGACCATGTTCGTGGCGATGCTCGAGGAGATGGCAAACGGCGACTATGATCTAAGCCCCCTGCGTACCGGGATTATGGCCGGCGCGCCATGCCCGATCGAGGTGATGCGCCGGGTGAATGCCGAGATGAGCATGGACGAAGTGACGATCTGCTACGGCATGACCGAGACCTCACCAGTCTCGTTTCAGAGCTTCGTAGACGATCCGATCGAGACACGCTGCGCGACCGTCGGGCGCATCCATCCCCATCTCGAGGCGAAGATCATCGACAGCGCAGGCGCAACGGTGCCTATCGGTGAGCAGGGCGAGCTCTGCACGCGCGGCTATTCGGTCATGCTCGGCTATTGGGACGACGCGGACAAAACCGCCGAGAGCCTCCGTGACGGCTGGATGCACACCGGCGATCTGGCGCGGATCGACGCGGATGGCTTCTGCACGATCACCGGTCGCGTCAAAGACATGATCATCCGCGGTGGTGAGAACATCTCCCCGCGCGAAATCGAAGAGTTCCTGTTCCGCCATCCCAAGATCAGCGAAGCTCAGGTCTTCGGCATCCCCGATGACACCTATGGCGAAGAAGTTTGCGCTTGGGTGATCGCAAAGCCGGGCAGCACGTTAACCGAGGACGAAGTGCGCGCCTTCTGCAAGGGCCAGATCGCGCATTACAAGGTGCCGAAACACATTCGCCTAGTGGATCAAACCCCAATGACGATCACTGGTAAGCCGCAGAAGTTCCTCATGCGTGATCAGATGATTGAGATGCTCGAAGGCACCTGATACATCAGGCGCGAGCGGTTACCATACGGTATGACGAAAAAGGTGCAGGGGAGGGGACCTGTCGTCACCGCCTAACCGGTATTTCAGCCGGCGACGGTAGGCGCTGTACTCTTAATACTTACGGCAGGGACGTGGCTTTCCTCATGAATGATGATAACAGGTCCCGGCATATCGGATCGGTTCTTGGACCAATTCTGTTGGTGGTGACCATATCCGAATGGATCAACATCGATATCTGGTCGGAGAATCTGCCGCCCGTTACCTACTTGAACGGAGTCATGCTGTTTGCAGCTGGCTTGGCGATTGTTCGTTTCCACAGCCGATGGCGGCCGATTTGGACAGCCAGCATCACGATCGTCGGTTGGCTGATGATCGCCGGTGGGGCTTACAGGCTATTTTTTCCAACCGCACCACAAGCAGACCCGACCCCAATGACCTATACCTTTATCGCGATTATCGGCGCTCTTGGCGCGATCATGACCTTTAGATCTTACCTGAGATAGAGATGGTTTTGAGGGGTGAAGTGTGACCGCACAGTGCGCGGTCTTTTTCAATTCCGCGAAGTTTCGTGCGCCGTCGCGAAGGGATTGTAGGCCATTGAACTTTTGCAGGAATGACATCCTCCCTGGCGACATGATTGCGCCGTTTCAGGGCGGGGCCTCGGCCGTGGTCTCTTTCCTTTTGAAGGAGGGACAGGCGGAGTTCGGTCTCTCTGGCGAAACAGGTGTCGGCGGAGACTGCGCACCGGAGGACGTCATATTCGAGATAGGCTCAATCTCAAAAGTGTTCGCGGGCATACTTCTGGCGGTGATGGTGGAAGAAGGCCGGATTGATCCGGACTGCCCGCTTGGCGACGTCGTCCCGGACTTAGTTGGCACACAAGCGTGGCTGACGCCGCATCGTTTGGCGACACACAATGCTGGATTGCCAAAGCTCCACATCCCCTACTGGAAGGCTCTGATGTTTCCCACTGGCGATGATCCTTATGCCGATTTCTCCCGTGAGGATTTGTTTCGA
>JBCBSK010000219.1:0-4521 GCA_039819185.1 Pseudomonadota bacterium
ACTTTGATACCTTGGATCGGCGTATTTTGCACGAGCTCTTGAGTGACGCACGTCTGCCGCGTGCCGAGCTTGCCCGCCGTGTGGGGCTGTCGCCGCCAGCGGTGGCAGAGCGTGTCCGCAGGCTCGAAGAGGCCGGCGTCATCACCGGCTATCGCGCCATGATCGATCCGGCCAAGCTCGGATACGGGCTTACGGTTCTGATCCGGGTGCGTCCAAGCCCTGGAATGATGGCTGATATGATCGCGGCGATTGAAGCAACACCTAGGATCGTCCGCTGTGACCGGGTGTCGGGCGAGGACTGTTTCGTCGCCCTGGCCCATGTTCGCGACGTTCGGGAGATGGAGGCCGTCATCGACCGGTTGGTGCCCTATGGCGCGACCAATTCTGCGATCGTGCAGTCAAGCCCCGTCCCGGAGCGGCTGCTGACGCTTTTGGATGAAACGCTTGCGTAGCTGTTGCGTCCGCTAGGACGCCCGCGGAAAGCTGATCTCGACCATCGTGCCCTGGTTGGGCTTGCTGTCGATCGTAAAGTCAGCGCGATTGGCCTCGGCGAGCGCACGCACGAGCGGTAGGCCGAGTCCGGACCCCTTGCGTTCGCCACGCACTGTCTCGCGTACCTGTCGGAACGGCTCCATCGCCTCCTCAACATCATGGGCGTTCATACCGATACCGGTGTCGCGGACGCGCAGGATCACACCGCGCGCGCTGTCGAGCACCGTCGACACGATGACCTGGCCACCGGGCTCGGTGAAGCTGACGCCATTCGACAGCAGGTTCAGCAAGATCTGGCGCACCGATCGCGTATCTGCCGTCACCTGGGGCATGGAATGGCCAAGGCTCGTGCGCAGTATCACCCGGTTGCGGTTGGCTTCGGCCTGCATGATCGCAACGCATTGTTCGGCGATATCGTTGAGCTGGACCGGCTGCATGGCGAGATCGAGCCGGCCCGCCTCGATCTTTGACAGATCGAGCAGATCGTTGATCAGGCTCATCATATGCTCGCCCGAAGTCTTGATGTCCTCGACATATTCGCGATAGCGGTCATTTCCGATCGGACCAAAGCGCTCCTCACGCATCACCTCGGCGAAGCCGATGATGGCATTCAGCGGTGTACGGATCTCGTGACTGACGCGGGCGAGAAAATCAGACTTGTGCCGGTTGGCGCGTTCCGCCTGGGTGCGGGCGGCGACGAGCTCGGTTTCGGCGGTCTTCCACGGCGTCATGTCGCGCAGGACCGCGCAATAGCGCTCGCGCGGGCCAGTGCCGATCTTGCCGAAGGTTAGAAACAGCGGCACGTCGCCGCCTTGCTTGACCCGGCCCATCACTTCGCGGCCGTCGTTTAGAACGCTTCCCAGGCCGTTGCCCTGCAGGCTCTCGAAATAGGTCTCGACCTCGGCCTGAGCATCTGGCGCGATCAGCGTCGAAAAATGCTTGCCCTCGATCTCGTGGCTGTCGAAGCCGAACAGCGCCTCAGCACTTTCGTTCAGCCGTTCGATCGCCCCGGATCCATCCAGGACGACGAAGCCATCTGTCGCGGTGTCGAGGATGTTTTCGAGCTCGATCAGATCGGTCTTGGCATCGATCAGCGGCGTCAGATCCGGCTTGGCGCGCTCGCGGGCACTCAACAGAAGCGCGGGGCCATCGAGCCAGCGGGCGAGTTGCAGCCGGGCCTCGACATCGACAGGATCGCCGTCGCGCGTCACGCCATGCAAAACCCGCTTGATGCCTTCTTCATGGTCGAGCTTGGCGTAGTTTTCGAACAGTGCGGAAATCCCGCCGGCGATCTCAAGATCATCCAGATCAGCATAGCCGAACAACGCCAGGAAGGCAGGGTTGGCGTGCAGTGCTTCATTGTCACGAAAGAACAGAAGCCCAAGCGGCAGACGGTCGACCAGGTCGGTAAAAGCCTGCTTCATGTCGATTCCGCTAACCGGCCCAAGCCCGCTCGAGGCGGAGACAGACGCAAGACGGGCGACCGTGGCATCGATGAGTTGAGGATTGGCGTCGTCGATTTCGTGGGGGTTGAGCGCTGCGATGGTGGTCTCTGAACTGTCCGTCGTTTCGCCGTCGGCATCCGCCGGATTCACATTGGCGTCGGGCGCTATGACGTCCGCGTCCGTAGTGTCGCGTCGCGTTCCCGGTGCCGCGCCGAACAAGGCACCGAGACGTGCCAAAAGATCGCCAGGCAGACCTGCTGCTGCGTGCGGTCTTGTTGCGTCCTCTTCGTCTTCAGTAAAAGCCGCGGTCACGGTATCGCCCGGCACTGATATGGGAGGCATGTCCGACGGGCCATCATCATTGACCGGTGTGTCGGGATTGGCTGTTGGCGCAAAGGTCGACACTGAGACATCTGTCTCGGAGTCGAAGTCGCTTGCGACATTGGCCAGATCGGCGTTGATCTCATCTGACAAGTCGTTCTGATCGATATCGTCCAAGAGGGTATCGTCGCCGGCGTCAAAATCAGTTCGGTCCATTGGTGTATCCGTTGTTGCCGCTGTTACCGCCGCAGACCCGGTCAGGGCTGCCGCGATAGCCTCGAAGGCCTGTCGGTCGTCGGGCGGCAAGCTTTCTTGCTCATCCGCGCGTTCATGGGGCTCTGGCGTACTATCACTCACGGCATCACTGTCTTCAGCGATGTCTTGTCCGGTGTGATCGTGGTCCGTAACAGCCTGCGCCGGCATATCGGCGCGGGCATCGTGGACGAGAGCCTCGATGACGCCGAAGCCGCGAAAGCCGCAGAAACGCTGTTCCGCATCGACGCGCGGCAGGGCCGCGAGTGCAATCTCGGCATGCCCATGCCCATCTTCGAGCGGCCATGGCATGGCAATGCCGCTAAATGTATCGCGTCCGGCAAGCGCCTGGCCGAGCCGGTCTCCGGCCTCGGGCATCAGGTCACGTACCAGCGCGGGAAGTGCGCGCCCGGCCGTTGTCAGATCGGCCAGTCCAAGAGTGTTTGCTGGTGGTTCCGTCGTCAGCACACGACCAGCGCCATCGAGGTCGATGCGGAATCGTGTGCCCGTCTCCGCTGTGGTCAGCTGGGAGATTTCGTTGGTGTCCTCGGACGAAGGTGTCACGTCGTCCGAAGCCGGCACCGCCTCTGCCGAGACGTCCGCCACACGCGGCATGCTCTCCGCCTCAACCGTCTCGTCCGGCCAGCGCGCTAGGACGATACCGCTCTCGGAAGGTTCCAGGGGCAGGATGGCATCCTCCGGCCCGGTGCGTGGGGACGGTCCGTCCGCCGTCCCCACGCGGGCCAGGGTCGCCCCATCCCCGTCCCTGATCTCTCCTGTGCCGCCAAGATACGGCGCGATCATCTGTGCCTTCTGTGCCGCGCTCAGCTTGGCGCCTGGCGGCGGTTCGATTGCCGTAATGATAACCAGATCGTCCCGGTCGTCCGGCACGGTCACCATGGCTTGCAGCATGACGGGCCGAAAACCTGCAAAAAACCGCAAGCGCTCAACCCTTGGCTTGCCAGGTGCAAGCTGCGGCGCAATACGCCCAATGTGCTGAAAGCCAGGCTGGCGGTCATTGGGTGGGCTTGCGACCAAGGATGTGATGTCGGTCAGCCGGAACATGTGTGCTGCGGCAGGATTGGCCGCGACAAGTCGACTGGTTTCACGGTGCCAGATCAGGCACGGGATATCGGCCGCTAGCGCTAGCCGAAACGGATCTAGCGCAAGATAGCAGTCAAGGGAGAAATCCGTGTCCATCGCCAATCGGCTCTCGGTGTTTCGCGTGTTGCAAACTTTGTCGGAAATGCCGTGACATGCACGATCCCCAACATCGTTCACCCATGCCCAACCCGCCGCCTGTGAGCGAGCCTGTTATAGCGAAGTGAAGGATTTTGCGTCCACCGAAACGGAGCGTTCGAGAGCCAAACTTTTAAGGCTTGGTTAAATTAACCAGGCCGATTTGCCATGTCTCGGGTCTTACGCGGGCGCCGGAAGTGTGCGAGGTAAGGCTGTCTAAGTCGCGGCTTTACGTCCCCGCCGCCCGCACGCGTTTAGGAGAGCCACAATGGTCGATACCCCGAAATTCGAGATCCCCGACAACATGCGCGAAATGGCCTCGTCCTCCCTGGCCGAAGCGCGCAAGGCGCTGATGTCCATGCTCGACAACGCCGCTGAAGCCACCGAAAAGGTTGAAGGGTCGGCGATGAATCTCACTGAGCAGGCCCGCGGCATGGGTCGCGAAGCAATGGACTTCACCCAGTCCAGCATGGCCAAGACCTTCGACTATGCCGAGAAGATGCTGAAGGCGAAGGATCCAAGCGAAATCTTTGCTCTGCAGCAGGAATATCTGACGGCACAGATGGAGGCCATGCAGGGCGAGGCGAAGAAGTTTGCCGACAAAATGTCGTCCATCGCCTCGGAAGCTGCCAAGACGAAATAGTCTTTGCAGGGCATCTGGAATTGTGCAGTGCAAAATAAATGTTGCAGAGCAAAGATTTCGCTTGGATCCTTCGCCTTCAGCATCTTCTCGGCATAGTCGAAGGTCTTGGCCATGCTGGACTGGGTGAAG
>JBCBSK010000220.1:0-4514 GCA_039819185.1 Pseudomonadota bacterium
CAAGCGCCGCGGCGTCATAATAGTCGCGCGGGACCATGGCCAGGCCGGCGACGAACAGCGTTACATTGACCGCCAGTTGATCCCAGATGCCGATGATCGCGAGCACGAACAGCGCGGTGGCCGGATCGCCCAGAAAGTTGATGCGCTCGAACCCGAGCGCGGTGAGGAGCTGGTTGATCAGACCGATGCTCGGGTCGAAGATGAACTCCCAAGCCACCGCGATCGCAACCAGCGTTGAGGCGATGGGAATGAAAAAGACCGTGCGCCAGAAGCGCCGCAGCCGCAGTCTGGATTCGATCGCGATGGCCAGAACCAGGCCGAGAAGAACCGTCACCGGCGTGACGATGGCGACATAGACGAAGGTATTGGTCAGCGAACGGCCAAATTGCGCGTCGTCGGTCAGCGCGACGTAGTTGTCGAACCCGACGAATGTCGGTCTGCCCAGCCCGAGCCGATAATCGGTCAGCGATATCAGGAACACGCAAAGCACGGGCAGCAGCAAGAACAGGGCAATTGATAGGATGGCCGGCGAAATCAGCATCAGTGTGGACGAAGCCCGCGATGCCGCCGTGGCCCGGCGCGGGTGAGAACGCCCCATTTCGGCCGCGTCCGTCTCAAGCATGGCGGCGAGCGTCCGGTCGCCGCGACGGGTCTTGGGCCAACAGGCGCCCCGATTTGCCGAACAACAGCAACCGGTCCGGCCGCACGGAAACGCCGACAATTTGATGTTTCGCCAAAGGAAGCTGTTGGTCGCCCTCGAGCCGAGCCACGAGTGGCCGCTGAAGGCCCGCGACACTCAGATGGACATAGATGGTCGGTCCGTTCGTTTCCAAGCGCTCGATCCGGGCCTTTTCTGCCGACTGATCGGGAGCGGAGATCAGAACATGTTCGGGTCGGACGCCGACGGTCACAGACGCCGCATCTGGTATCCCTGCTTCGAGAACCGCTTCTGCGCCGAATGCCCGAACGGTGCCGGCCTGCCTAATCGGAACCTCAGCCAGGTTGATCTGAGGTGCGCCGATGAAGCCGGCGACGAAAAGATTGGCGGGCTGGCCGTAGATCTGCGCCGGAGTGCCGATCTGCTGCACCGTGCCGTCTCGCATGACGATGATCCTGTCGGACAGCAACATCGCCTCCTCCTGATCATGGGTCACGAAGAGGATCGTAGCTTCGAGCGTTCGGTGCAGGGCGGCCAGTTCGGCACGTAAATGGACGCGAAGCTGTGCGTCCAGGTTCGACAGGGGCTCGTCAAGAAGGAATGCTACCGGCTGGCGGACGATGGCCCTGGCTAAGGCAACGCGCTGCTGCTGCCCTCCGGACAGTTGACCCGGTTTCTTGTCAAGATAGGGTCTCAACCGCAGCATATCGGCGGCACGCAACACCGCCTCGTCGATCTGCCGCACCGCATGCGGGGCGAACCGTCTTTGCAAGATCCGCGGCGACCAGCGGGTCAGCAACCCCAGCTTCTGCATCGCCAGCGGCATTGCGATGTTGCGCTGAGCCGACAAGTGTGGATAGAGGGCGTAGTTTTGAAACACCATCGCGACGTTTCGGCTGGATGGTTCGACGTTGGTGGCGCGTTCGCCCCGGATGAACACCTCACCGTCATCTGGCGCGGTCAGGCCGGCGACGATCTTCAGCAAGGTTGACTTTCCGCATCCCGATGGGCCCACTAAGCTCACAAACTCCCCGGCGGCGATGGTTACCGAAACACCGTTGAGCGCATATTGCTCGCCAAACAACTTTGTAATATCAATGAGTTCAAGTTCCGCCATCATTCGACGCTTTGGCCTATTTGCTGGTGTTAGAGTGCCGCCTCCGCCGTCCCAAGGCGAGACCCACATCTTGGACATGCGAAAGGACCCAGTTGTCACCGAACTTGCATAAAAGCACGCTGTCCGGCAATCGAACGGCGCAATATGGGAGAGCGGATCGGCAATCTTCACCGCATCCGCAGTGGATCTCCAGCCTTCGGCTGGATCGCGAAACGTCGCAGAGTCTCCAAAGCCAGCTCGTCGACGCCTTGTCGCGGGCGATCGTCGTTGGCGCCGTGCCGCCTGGCAGCCGCCTGGCCTCCACGCGCGACCTCGCGGCTAAGTTGCGCGTGTCCCGAAACACGGTACGCTCAGCCTACGACGTTCTACAGTCGCAAGGACTCGTCCAGTCGTTTCACGGGGCCGGCTGTTTCGTGATCCGGAGATTCCAGCCGATTGCCGCGCGGCCGGTTTCGCGAACGACACTTCCGTCGGAATTGGGTCTCTCGGCCCGGGCGGAAGAGATTGCGAGCACTTTGCCCGTCAGCCAGATAGCCGCCGAGCGACGGCAGTTCTTCGCGCAGACGCATGCTGGCGGACTCTTTCCCAACGAGGCCTGGCGGCGTTGTATTCGTCATCATGTGCATCAAACCGAGACGTCGGCGGCCGTACCCGGCGGGCACTTGCGACTGCGCCAGGCGATCGCGGACTTCCTGTGGGGCTATCGCGGTGTTCGGGCCGATCTCGATCAGATCATCGTCACCTCCGGTGTGACCCAGGCGCTCGACCAGTGCGCGCGGCTGCTCGTCGATGCCGGCGATCGTGTCGCCATGGAGAGCCCGAGCCCGCCGAATTTCCGCAGCATCTTTCGTTTTGCCGGCGCTCATATTGTGCCGCTGGACGTCGGCGACGCGGGTATTGATCGCAGCGTTCTTTCGCATCAAGGCGCGGATCTGCGTGCGATTCTGGTGACACCCGCTAATCAGAATCCGTTGGGCCATGCGTTCCCGGATGCAGACCGCCTGGAACTGCTTGACGTGTCGAGTCGACATCGCGTCTGGATCATCGAGTATGATCGCGGCGAGTATCTGGGCCTGCGCCGACCGCTTTACGCGCAAACCCAGGAATCAGGCGTCGGCCATGTCGTCCTCGTTGGCAGTTTCGCGCACATTCTCAGCCAAAACCTCGGCATAGGCTTCATAGTGGCGCCAACCGCCATCGCGTCCGCATTCCGGCATGCCCGCTACGTGATGGATCTACATCCTCCGATGTTCATTCAACAGGCGCTCGCGCAGTTTATAGAGGACGGTCAACTGAACCGGCATTTGGACCGAATAAGGAAGCTCTATCGGCGGCGTTTCAGGGAACTGCACCGATCGGTCGAGGAGACGCTTGGGGCCCATCTTCGGCCCCTACCACACGACGCGGTTCTGCGTCTCGCTACCCTGGCTCGCCACAACATCGATGATGTCCAGATATCCCGAGCGGCGGGAGAGGTTGGTGTGCAGCTTGAGCCGCTGTCGCAATACTACTTTGGCTCCAGGACAGCGAAAGGCTTCTTGCTCGGATATGGCGCCGGCGGCGAGGCTTCCATGCGGATTGCATTGCGAAAACTCGAGCCGTTTTTTCCGCGAGGGTTCCAGGACTGTCGGATAGTGTAGATAGGTTTAGCGGGCCATTTCCGTCATGCGCTGCCTGTGTCTAAGCCCGTCGCGTATCTGACATGATGATTGATAAGAAATATTTACTACTTGCGGAAAAATTCTGAGATTTCTGTATATTGGGCGACCTGCGCCGATAAGACCGAGATCAGCTTGATGTTGCGACGCGAACGCCTGCCACGGCATTGTCACACCATCGGGCCCGGTCGCAGGACTTCTGAGTAGCAGTCAGCTGTCAAGCAACGAGGGCACCTGACCTCCAGCGCCTCATGGCTTCGGCTCTGTAAATACGCAGCGTCTGGCGGGAGATCAGATGTCGCTGGTTGTTGAAGGTGTTGTAGACTGCGGAATGCATCGAGAGGAACAGCTGAGCCGAGCCATGCGATTTGAAGCGTTGCATCTTTCGTTCGCACCGGCGGTTCGGTTGATGTGAGACTTCAGCACGGTCGTTCTTCCTCAAACCCTGCTCGTGGCGCGCTGAAAGGCCCAAATCGGTGAACGCGGCTCCATAAGAGCGCGGCTTGTCGGTTGTGATCACAGAGGGAGCAATGCCTTTTTTAGGAGAGAGCGCATCAATCTAATCGCCGCCGCCCGGTTCCGTCGACGCTGAACGAGGGTCTCGAGTACCTCACCTTCGTCCTCTACAGCTCGCCACACATAGAGCTGCGTTCCGGAGATCTGAATAACCATCTCGTCGAGATGCTAGCGCGGGGTTGGCATGTGCCGAAACCGTCGCAGGCGCCTTGCGAACTCGGGACCGAACTTCAGCACCCACCGGCGTACCGTCTCATAGCTCACCTCGACACCGCGCTCGGACAACAGCTCCTCGACATCCCGATAGCTCAACGAGAACCGAAGATACAGCCAAACGGCGTGCTGGATGATACTGGGAGGAAACCGGTGGCGCTTGCACAAAAGTGCCAGCATCAACCGATGCTATCAGCCCTGTCACCATTCGGTGCGGTTTATGTGACAATGCTCTTCTGAAGTATCCGCGGGGTCACGATCAGCGCCCATTGTGACCCCTCGATATCTCGATTCTACAAGCGCATTTATGGCTTTAGTGTCGAATTCGTAGGGGGTCATACTTCGGTGCTGA
>JBCBSK010000221.1:0-4456 GCA_039819185.1 Pseudomonadota bacterium
GCATTGAAGTGGTACGCCGTGCAACTCATGAAACCGCTGACGGCCGCCAGTTCCTGATCATTCATGGTGATGAGTTCGATGTAATCGCGCAAGACCTCATCGTGATTGCCCGGAACATAGATGATCCGCGACCCCTTGCGTGCCTTGCGCAAGAGCTTCTGGACGATATCGTTGTGCTCCTGCGGCCAATACCAACCACGCTTCAACCGCCAGCAATCGACGATATCACCGACGAGATAGATCTGATCGGCGTCGAACTCGCGCAAGAAATCGAGGAACATCCCAGCCTGGCAACCACGGGTACCGAGATGCACATCCGAGATGAACAGACTACGATAGGGCCGCTCGGGCGCTTCTAGGACTTCGTCCACCGGCCACTCCAATCCGACAAGAATTCCAACGGTTTTATGACGATTCTGTCGTCAGAATTATGACACATTGCGCCGTCGTCATGACAGTGCCGTTCGATCATGGCAACAATGCCGACGGGCTGCCACCGAAGTCCAGGCTTGTGCTACACAAGCCGTGTCGGAATATGTCCCTTACCACAGGACGGAGAACAGCATGGATCTCGGCATTGCCGGCCGCAAGGCCATTGTCTGCGCGTCAAGCCGGGGGCTCGGCCGGGCAACCGCTTTCGCACTCGCCGAAGCCGGCTGCGAAGTGGTCATCAATGGCCGTGACGAGGCAGCCCTTGCCAAGACCGCCTCCGAGATCGGCAGCCGCACCGGCGCGACCGTGCTCCCCGTCGCAGCGGATGTGTCAACACCGGAGGGCCAGGTGGCCCTGCTCGCGGCCTGCCCTGATCCCGATATACTGATCAACAACAATGGCGGACCGCCACGGCGTGATTTCCGCGAAATTGACCGCGATGCGATGATCGCCGGCGTTACCCAGAACATGATCACACCTTTGGAGCTGATCGGTGCCGTTGTCGACGGTATGGCCGAGCGTGGCTTCGGACGCATCGTCAACATCACATCCGCCTCGGTGAAAATGCCAATCGAGGGGCTTGATCTGTCGTCGGGCGCGCGTGCCGGGCTGACGGCCTTCCTCGCCGGTGTCTGCCGCCAGTTCGCCGACCGCAATGTCACAGTGAACCATGTCCTGCCGGGCATGTTCGACACCGATCGGCTACGCTCGGGCTTTCCGGCAAGCGCACAACAGCTCGGCATCAGCGAGGACGAGGTCGCACAGACCCGCCGCGACACGATTCCTGCGAAACGGTTCGGATCACCGGAGGAATTCGGCCATGTGTGCGCCTTTTTGTGCAGCACTCATGCAGGCTACATCACCGGACAGAACGTGCTTGTCGACGGTGGCCTGTTCAATGGTGCCTGGTGATCGGCGCACAATGAGCCACGCGGAATGCACATGGCTGAGGGTCTGTTGCGAACGCAACTCTACCATGTATAAGCCGCGCAACGATCCGCCGAAATTTACATCCAATCCCTGACAATCAACGAGGCTGAGCATGAAACTCGTCCGCTTCGGCACGCGCGGCCTGGAACGTCCCGGCATGGTTGCGCCGGACGGCAGCTTGCGCGATCTGTCGCGCGTCGTTCCAGACATCGCCGGCATCACGCTGCGGCGCGACGGACTTGACCGGCTGCGCCAGATCGATCCGATGGACCTCCCCTTGATACCAGAGGGTGCGCCTCTGTCGTCCTGCGTTCCGCCGCCGATCAACTTCATCGGTATTGGCCGGAATTATGCCGAGCATGCTGCCGAGACCGGGGCCGAGACGCCAAAGGAGCCGCTTCTGTTCAACAAGGCTCCGACCTCGATCGCAGGCCCTTATGACGATATCGTGCTGCCACCGGAAGCCTCGAAAACCGATTGGGAGGTCGAACTCGGCGTCGTGATCTGCCAGCGCAGCTATCGCGTGGCGGAAGAGCGGGCGCTCGATCATATTGCTGGCTATTGCCTCGTCAACGACGTCTCCGACCGGGGCTTTCAGTTCGATTCGACCGGGCAATATGTGAAAGGCAAAAGCCTGCCGACCTTTGGCCCCGTCGGCCCTTGGCTCGTGACCCAGGACGAGATCGCAAACGTTCAGGCACTCGGGTTGTGGCTCGATCTCAACGGGGAGCGCATGCAGGCCGGCACGACAGCGGACATGGTCCATTCCGTGGTCAAGCTCGTGTCCTACATCACGCACTTCATGGAACTGATGCCCGGCGACGTTATCTCGACCGGCACGCCGGCAGGCGTTGGCCATGGCATGACGCCACCGCGCTATCTCCAGCCTGGTGACGATCTTGCTTTCGGCATCGATGGGCTCGGCGAGCAGCGCCACCGGGTGGCGGCTTACGCTTAGCCGAGACCCGCGCCCGGGTGCTAGCCTGCCCGTGCCGCGAGATACCCCTTGACCCCGACGTCCGACCAGGGACGCAAGACATTGATCGCGGCGCGATAGGACGCCAGAGCGCGGGCAAAGCCTGTATCCTCCGCCGCGATCTCGTCGAGCACGTCGGGCGTGGCGGCCCGGGCGAGTGTCAGGACATCGCGCGGGAACGGCGCCAGCTTGACCTGATGCTCATCCACAAGCTGGCGCAACGACACCGCGTTGAACCAATCGGATTCAGCGACGGCAAAGGCGTTCTCGGCGGCGGCGGCATGGTTGAGAATCACACGCAGATCCCCAGGCAACGCGTCAAGCGCGTCACGCGCAACGATCAGTTCGCCAGTCCCATTCGGCTCGTGAAACCCCGGCCAGTGATAGACGGGCGCGACCTGCCAGAAGCCTTGCGCCTGATCGCTCCAGGGTCCGAGGAATTCCGCGGCATCGATCAGACCGGACTCAAGGGCTGAGAAGATTTCACCCGGTGGCAGGGAGGTCGGTACAGCACCGAGCCGACGGACGATCTCGCCCCCGATCCCCGGCATGCGGATCTTGAGGCCCTTGAGGTCGTCAGCGCCGGTCAGGGCGAACTTGTACCAGCCGCCCATCTGCATCCCGGTATTGCCAGCCATGAAGGGCTTGAGACCGAAAGGCGCATAGAGTTCATCCCAGATCTCTTGCCCACCGCCCTGCACGATCCAGGCCTGATGCTCAGGCGTGGTGAGGCCGAAGGGCATGGCAGTGAAGAACACCGAGGCCCGGATCTTGCCCTGCCAGAAGAAGGATGCGGTGTGGGCCGCTTCGGCAACACCGTCACGCACCGCATCGAAGACTTCGAGCGCCGGAACGAGACTGCCTGCGGGGTAGAGCTCGATCTCGAACCGCCCGTCGCTCAGCGCACGCACGCGATCTGTAAGCCGCTGAGCCGTAACGCCTGGTCCAGGCAGATTCTCGGGCCAGCTCGTGACCATGCGCCAGCGCACCGCGCCTTGCGCGATGGCTGGTGCGGCGAGGCTCGCCGAGGCAGCGAGACCACCACCGGCAAGGACGGCTCGGCGACTCAAATTTGGCGCGTTGCTCATTCCGCAGCCTCCCGATCGCGGCCAGCCGGCCACATCGCGTGGAAATGATGCACCGGACCGTGGCCATGGCCGATCGACAGCGTGTCGGCGGCCTTAAGCGCCTCGGTGAGATAGAGTTTCGCCGTACCAACCGCGTCCGTGAGAGTGGCGCCCTTCGCCAGTCCCGCCGCGATCGCCGACGACAACGTACAACCAGTGCCATGGGTGTTTTGCGTGACGATACGGGGCGCGGAGAAGCGCTCAATGCCGTCTGGGCGAACCAGAAGGTCGGTCGCATTGGCGCCATCCGCATGACCAGCTTTCATCAGAACCGCCCTGGCGCCGAGACCGAGCAACGCCCTGCCCTGCTCCGCCATGTCTGCTTCATCACCAGCCGGCGTGGTTTCAAGAAGCCGCGCGGCTTCCGGCAGGTTTGGCGTCACGACCGTTGCGCGCGGCAGCAACTGGCTGCGTAAGGACGTGACCGCATCGTCATCGATCAGCGGATCGCCCGATTGCGCCACCATGACCGGGTCGAGCACCACGGGCGCACCCGGCCAGCGATCGAGCCCGCCGGCAACCGTCTTGATGATGTCAGGCGTCGCCAGCATGCCGATCTTCACCGCCCCGACGGTGAGATCGGAAAACACCGCCTGGATCTGAGCGGCCACGAAATCCGCTGGCGCGGCATGAACCGCCGTGACGCCCCTGGTGTTCTGTGCTGTCAGCGCCACGATGACGCTCGCGCCATAAACGCCAAGGGCTGAAAAGGTCTTCAGATCAGCCTGGATCCCGGCGCCACCACTTGAGTCAGAGCCGGCAATGGTCACGGCGATGGCGGTCATGATGCCTCCTTCGGATCGACGGATGAACGCGCGTTGAGGGCTGTATCGACACGAGCGCGCAGGCGGGACGCCGCAGCTTGTGGGTCGGTGTTCGAGAAAAGGGCCGAGACCACGCAGATGCCGTCGGCGCCGGCAGCAATGACATCCGCTGCCTTGGCTTCCGTAATGCCGGCGATCGCCGCGATGGGCATGTCCGCGCGCCTGGC
>JBCBSK010000222.1:0-4427 GCA_039819185.1 Pseudomonadota bacterium
GAACAGGATGTCGTAACGAGGGTCGCGCATGGCGCAAAGGTTCATCTAGGTTCGGTCGTGGTCAAGCCGAAACTCACGCGCGATCCATCCTGACGAGGCAGGACCGGCGATCTGCGCTGGTTGAAGCATTATGGCTTCCAGTGCCTCGACCTGCCGACACTGTCAGGTGGCCTCAGTCGATAAAGCTAGGAGCAACGGTCCTGCCTCGTCAGGATGGATCGCGCGTGAGTTTCGGCTTGACCACGACCGAACCTAGATGAACCTTTGCGCCATGCGCGACCCTCGTTACGACATCCTGTTCGAGCCAATCCGGCTCGGTCCCGTGACATCGAAGAACCGCTTCTACCAGGTGCCGCATTGCTCCGGCATGGGCTGGAAGCGGCCGGAAACGCTCGCCGCCATGCGCGGCATGAAGGCCGAGGGTGGCTGGGGTGTCGTGTGCACCGAGTATTGTTCGATTCACCCGACGAGCGATGATGGCGCATATCCGTATGCGCGATTGTGGGATGGAGCCGACGTCCGCGCGCATGCGCTGATGGCGGACGCGGTTCACGAGCACGGATCTCTCGCAGGCGTCGAGCTTTGGATTGGCGGCAGTTTCACCGCCAATCTCGACACCCGCGTTCCATCATGGGGCGTGATCAGCCGTCCGCCTACCTTCGCCGGACTGACGCATCCCGTTCAAAGCCGACGCATTGACAAGGACGACATCAAGACAATCCGGCAGTGGCATAAGGATGCCGCGGAGCGGGCCATCGAGGCCGGGTTCGACATCGTCTATGTCTATGCGACCCACGGCTATCTGTTGTCGGAATTCCTCGATCGACACATGAATGACCGCACTGACGAGTATGGTGGTATGATCGAGGATCGTGTGCGCATCGTTCGCGAGTTGATCGAAGACACGGGCAACGCCGTGAAGGGCAAAGCCGCCGTGGCATGTCGGTTTTCGGTCTCGCTCGATGATCCCGAAACCTATGAGGCGTTTGGTGAGTTGGCCGACTTGCCGGATGTCTGGGACCTAACGGTCGATGACTACAGCGTCGAGATGGGGGCTTCGCGCTTTGTCAAGGAGGGCGCGCTTGAGTCGCCCGTCGCCAAAGCAAAAGCCCTGACCTCGAAGCCTGTCGTCGCCGTTGGTCGCTTCACGACGCCTGACACCATGGCGCGGATGATCCGATCAGGCGTTCAGGATATGATCGACGCGGCGCGGCCGTCGATCGCTGACCCGTTCCTCCCGAAAAAGATCGAGGAGGGACGGCCTGAGGACATTCGCGAGTGCATCGGCTGCAACATCTGCTACGCGCACAATTCGCTCGGTGTTCCGATCCGCTGCACCCAGAACCCGACCATGGGCGAAGAATTTCGCCATGGCTGGCACCCGGAAGACGTCCCTGCCGTTATCGCGACCCCAACCGAACTGGCGCTCATTGTCGGGTCCGGTCCTGCAGGACTGGAGGCCGCCCGCGCGCTAGGCGCACGCGGCATGCAGGTCATGATTGCCGAAGCATCCCGCGACCTCGGCGGGCGCGTCACCCGCGAGAGCCGCTTGCCGGGCTTGAGCGAGTGGGCACGTGTACGTGACTGGCGGCTCGGTCAGATCGACAAGCTTGCGACCGTTGAGCCCTATCCTGAGAGCGATATGAGCGCGCAGGACTGTCTTGACATCGACCCGACCCATATTCTTGTCGCGACGGGCAGTCGCTGGACAGTGGATGGGCTCGGTCGCAACCGCGTCACGCCGTTCACACGGGGCGCGGACGCGCAGGTCATTTCAGTCGATGATGTGATCGACGGCCTGCATCCAGAAGCGGGGCATGTGACCATCTTCGATGACGACCACTACTATATGGGCTCGGTGGTGGCACTTGAGCTGGCACGTCGCGGACTGTCCGTCACGCTCGTCACAACAGCGGGAAGGCCGTTTGCCTGGGGTGCGTATACCGAGGAAACCCATGCCAACGCCATTGCGTTGCGCGAGGCCAGCGTCTCGGTCGTGACCAACCGCCTGCTTGAGCACGTCGCATCGAGCTCTGCGCGCTTTTCCTGCATGATCGCCGGCGAGGACCTGACGATCGACTGTGATGCCGTCGTTCCGCTGACCCGGCGCGAGCCCCAAGACGCGCTCTATCACGACCTCGCGGCACTCGTGGCGAAGGGCCGTGGTACGGCCCCTGGTTTGGCCCGGGTCGGCGATTGCGATGCGCCTGGAACCATTGCCGCAGCGGTCTATAGCGGTTATCGCACAGCCATAGAGCTTGGCGGTGAAGCGGGCGGATCTCTCAGAGAACGTGCGGTTGAACGCCAAGAAGCCGCCGAACGGGGGCGTTCGAGGGGATGACATGACCCAAAATTCTGGCGACAAACCGCCGACCCGCCGCTTTCGCTACAAGACACCCTCGTTTGACACCTTCCAGATCATCTCGTTGTCGATCGGCGTGTTCTGGATCGCGCCGCGCTTTTATGCGGCCCTGAATTCGACGTCGATCGGGCTGCTCGCGGATGCCGTTCAGCACATCGTCGAGGTCACCTTCGCTTTCGTGGTCTTTCTGTCACTGCGTGCCGTGAACCGCTCGAATGCCATGCTGTTCCCACATGGCACGGGCAAGTTCGAGGCGCTGGCGAACGGCCTGCTCGGCATGTCGCTTCTGTTCTCTGCGCTTGGCATTCTGGCAGCCGGCGTCGTGCGCCTGTTCCAGCCGAGCGCACCGGAAGAAGCCGGTCTTGGCATCTTGCTGCTCGCCATCGCGCTTGTGATCAATACCGGGCTCTACATTGCGTCCGCCCCGTTAGAGCGGAAAGGAAAAGCTGTCATCCGCACCTGGCGGCAGATGTATGTCGTCGACATCGCCATGAAGGTGACGACAATCCTGTTCGTCTTCGTCGCGGCCGGCGGCGGAATCTGGGTTTATCTCGACCCTATAGCAGCACTCCTGATCGGCGCCTTCATGCTCTACATCGCCTATAAGGCGCTGACGGACTCGATCTGGGAACTGTCCGACCGGGCGCTCGAGGAAGACGTTCAGATGCGCATCGTCAAAGGGCTCGCCGACAACTTTCATACCTTCGACGATCTGATCGATGTCCGCACGCGCCGGGTCGGCGGCAAGCCGGTCATCGAAGTCGTCGTTGGTTTTTTCGAAAACCGCTCCTGGCCCTATGTCCTGCATAGCTGCAAGCGGCTGCAGGAAGAGATCCGCGGCCAGATCGGCGGTGCGGAGGTGCTTGTCATTCCAAGTGACCAGTCGATTTATGTGCCGGAGCCCGATACGCCAACCATCACGGTGACGGCAAGCTAGATCATCTCGAGTTTGGATGGAATCAGTTCAAGCTCAAAAAGACGATTGATTCTAGAACGATAGATCAACGTATCTGCACCGTTCGCGGCGCAGGTTGCTCTAGTCCCGATCATGGGCTTTGCCATGTGCCGGCGCGCTGATAGAACGCCGGCTCTGGTCCCCATTTAACCTGCGCCTGACGCGAAAAGACCCGCCATGAAGTTCACTTGGTCCTGGCTACAAGACCACCTCGACACCGAGGAACCGCTCGATGTCATCGCCGAGCGTCTCAGCCTCAACGGCTTCGAGGTCGAGGGCATCGACAATCCCGCTGAAGCGCTGGCGGCGTTTAAAGTCGCCTATGTCCGATCCGCTGAGCCGCATCCGAATGCCGACCGGCTGCGGGTCTGCATGGTCGAGACGGATGACGGTGCGGTGCATCAGGTGGTTTGTGGCGCACCAAATGCGCGCACTGGAATGAAGGGCGTGTTCGCTCCGCCGAACACTCACATTCCCGGTACGGCTCTTGATCTCAAGCCCGGCGTTATCCGCGGCGTCGAGTCGAACGGTATGCTGGTGTCGGAACGCGAGATGGGCCTGTCCGACGAGCATGACGGCATCATCGACTTGCCTGAAGACACGGCGATCGGCACCCCGCTTGCCGACGTGCTCGGGCTAAACGATCCAGTCATCGACATTGCGATCACGCCAAATCGAGGCGATGCGCTTGGTGTTGCAGGCGTCGCACGCGATCTCGCAGCCGCAGACCTAGGCAAGCGGATCGACCGCCGGCCAGAGCCCGTCCCCGGCGCTTATCCATGTCCTGTGTCAGTGCATTTGGATTTCGATCTCGACACCCGGAAGAACTGTCCAGCCTTCGGTCTGCGTTTGGTGCGCGGTGTCAAGAACAGGCCGTCGCCCGACTGGTTACAGCGCCGGCTACGTGCGATCGGGCTTCGGCCTATCAATACGCTGGTCGACATCACGAATTTCGTCACCTTCGATCGCGGCCGCCCGCTGCATGTCTTCGATGCGGCCAAGGTGCATGGCGATCTCGTCGTCCGCATGGCCAGGAACGGTGAAGAGGTCGTGGCGCTTGATGGCAAGACCTATCGGCTCGATCCGACCGTGACGGTGATCGCCGATGAC
>JBCBSK010000223.1:0-4350 GCA_039819185.1 Pseudomonadota bacterium
CGCGCTGATCGACAATCCCGAAGCGCCGATGTTGCGCTTCACTGAAAGCGCCTGCGTCCAGTGTGGCCTGTGCGAAGCGACGTGTCCGGAATCGGCAATCACGATCGCGCCGCAACTCGATTTCGCAGCGTGGGAAACGCCGCGCCGGATCCTGAAGGAAGAAGAGCCATTCCGCTGCACCCAATGCGGCAAGCCATTCGCGACCCAGTCGGGAATCGAGCGCATCCAAGCGCGTTTGTCCGATCACTGGATGTTCTCAGGTCCCGATGGTGAAGCGCGCCTGAACGTACTCACGATGTGTGAGGATTGTCGCGTCGAGGCGGTGGTCAATGAAGGCTTCGATCCGCATGGCGAAAACGTGCGCCGCGTCAGGACCGCTGAAGACTTCGTGGCCGAAGAGGACGCAGCTGCCGCAGCGCGAACCACACGACACACCGAGAATTGAACTATCCTGTGCTTTGAGCGAGGCACTCAAAGCACAAGGAGATGTTCGGTTTTAAGGCGTTTGGAGCAACTTGGCCGCGCCATTCCCAGCATCGGTTGCTATAGGCGGTGGCCACCAAGACAGCGAAGACCGGATGTGCGCCGATCTTGTCGGGCGTTTGACGGAGCGGCTCGGATCGCCGTGATCGAACAACGCTTCGGCGGGTGATGATTTATGCCACCGTGACCGCCAAGCTCCAATCAATGTATATGGCGTGATGAGGTTTCAGCGACTTGGACTCTCTGGCGATTTTCGGGTTTGGGGATGTCGGCTGGGGTTGGCAGTTTGTCGCTGGTCTGAGTGTCACGCTTCAGGTCGCGTTGTTGGCTTTGCCACTGGGATTGTCGGTGGGGCTTGCCATCGCGCTAACGTCCCAGTCCGGGAACAGGCTCGTGCGCGGGTTTGCATCGGGCTATACGACCGTATTTCGGGGTACACCCGAGATCCTCACCTTGTTTGCAATCTATCACGGCGGGTCCCAACTGGTTTCGACCATTGGCCGGGAGCTTGGCTTTACAACCGGCTTCGTGCTCCCTGGTGTGTTGGCTGGCGCACTTGCGCTGGGGTTGGTGTTCTCGGCCTATGCGGCTGAGGTTTGGCGCGGCGCGATCGCAGCCGTCGGTGACGGCCAAAAGGAAGCGGCCCTTTCGCTTGGCCTAAGATCGCATACGGCATTTAGGCTGGTTGTTCTGCCGCAAGCGTTCCGCATCGCAGTTCCTGGCCTCGGCAACTTGTGGCTCATCCTGCTCAAGGACACCGCACTTGTGTCGATCATCGCTGTTGCGGACTTCATGCGGCAGGTCAATCTTGCGGTTCAGTCGACCCGCGAGCCATTCGCGCTCTACCTGTTTGCCTGCCTTGTCTATGTTGTTCTGACCCTGATCTCCGTGAAGGCCTTGCGGCGGCTGGAACATCGTGCGGCCATTCCGGCCGGGCGATGAAGACAACGCCATGAACCCGGAGATCGTGCTCGACAACGCTGCCAGACTTCTCGAAGGCGTTCAGGTCAGCCTGGCGCTCGTCGGCTGTTCGCTGCTGATCGCCGCCCTGATCGCGGTTCCCCTGGCGGTGCTGTTACGGTCGCCGAACGGCGTTTTGCGGACAATGGCCAATGGCTATTCCGCTTTTTTCCGGGGCTCACCGCTGATCGCGCAATTGTTTCTGATCTATTATGGGTCGGGCCAGTTTCGCCCCGCTCTTGAGAGCATTGGTGTGTGGTGGTTCTTCCGCGACGCCTTCTTGTGCGCGGTGCTGACTTTCAGCCTGAATTCGGCTGCCTATACGGCAGAGCTGTTGCGCGGCGCGATTGACGCCGTGCCCAAGGGCCAATGGGAAGCTGCGCGGGCGTTGGGCCTGTCGCGAATGCACTTGTTTTTCAAGATCATCTTGCCGCAGGCGTTCCGAACGGCGCTGCCAGCCTATGGCAATGAAGTCATATTGCTCGTCAAGGCCAGTGCCCTGGCGCTGGTCGTCACGGTCTATGATCTAATGGGGACAGTGCGCCTGATCTATTCCCGCACATTCGATCTGAGCATCTTTTTCTGGGCAGCGATCGTCTACATCGTGTTCGTTGAAGTGTTGCGTATTCTGTTTCGGACGATCGAGACGCGCGCTTTCCGCTGGCATGTCGCCTGACAGCTCTCGCTATACTTCGCTCCTGCCGATCTATGCTTCGGATGGCCGGACGCCAAAGAGCGGATAGCGTTGCTAGGTTTGCCCATTCACTCACGTCAACGAGTGCATTCGGGAGACTATCAATGAAGATCGCCGCACTTATCGCCATGTGCGCAGCCGCAGGGTTGGGCGTTGGCGCCGCACAGGCACAGGAACGGACCCTGACCATCGGAACCGAAGGCGCTTATCCGCCGTTCAATGTGGTCGATAACACCGGAGAAGTGACGGGGTTCGACATCGATTTCGGCAACGCGCTGTGTGAACAGCTCAACGCCACTTGCGAATGGGTGACCATGGACTTTGCCGGCCTGATTCCGGCGCTGCAGAACGGCCGCTTCGATATGGTCATCGCCTCGCACTCGATTACGGCGGACCGTCTCGAAGTCGTCGACATGGTCAAGTATTACAGCAATTCGGCGAGCTTTGTGATGCTGACCGACAGCGTCACCGAAGATACCAGCCCAGACGGCCTGGCGGGCAAGACGCTTGGCGCCCAGAGCGGCACGACCCATGCGAGCTTCCTGGAAACGACCTATACCGAGGCTGAGTTTCGTCTGTATCCCACACAGGTGGAAGCTTATGCCGATCTTGTTGCCGGCCGCGTCGATGGCGTGATGGGCGATACAACCGCGTTGTATGCTTGGGCAAACAGCGAGGAAGGGCAACAGTGTTGCGTTTTGGCTGGAGAACCGATTGTCAATGAGGCCTTGGGTGATGGGGTCGGGATCATTGTGACCAAAGGCAATGAGGACCTCAGCGCGGAACTCACAACAGCCATTGACGCGCTGCGTGCCGATGGCACCTATGACCGGATCAATGCGGACTACTTTCCCTTTTCGATCTGGTGACAACTGCTAAGACCTCAATTCTGACGACCGCGTCCGGTTCGCCACAGGTCGAACCGGACGCTGATTGGATCCATCGGGCTGTGCACGGCAATTATGCCGAGCGGCCTTTTGTTGAACCGCCCCAAGAGGCCCGTATCTGGTCCTATACCGATCGCGTGTCTTATCGCGCTGGTGAGGCTGTTGCGCTGTCGGTCAACACCAATGCGCCCAGATTTGCGGTATCCGTGATCCGCGATGGCGCCGATGCCAGAACAGTATTTTCCGAGAGCGATCTGAGTGGCATCTGGCGTGAAACGCCTGATGATTGTTCGGTTGTTGGATGTGCCTGGCCTGTCTCGCTGACCATTGAAACCGGTGCGGACTGGCCGTCAGGGGGTTACATCGTCCGGACCGATGCCATTGTCGACGGTGCCGTCAAAGACACGCATGAGCATCTTTTCATCCTGACCGCGCATGCTTCGGCAGATCACGGCAGGCGTCTTCTGTTGATTGCCTCCACGGCGACCTGGACGGCCTACAACGATTGGGGCGGGTCTAACCACTATCAGGGCTTTTGCGGCCCGGATGGCGATCGCTTTTCACCGATCCTGTCGGTCGCGCGGCCGTTCGCCAAAGGCTTTGTGACGCTGCCATCCGATGCGCCGCGCGCCGTCCTTGCTGATAACCCGGCCATGCTGTCGAGACCCCGCTATCCGCACATGGAGTGGGCCTATGCCAATGGCTACAGCAAGAAATACATGTCTGCGGGATGGGCGAGTTATGATCGTCATTTCGTTCAGTGGGCGGAGGCGGAGGGCTACAGCGTCGATGTCATCAGCCAGACCGATCTTCACTACCATCCGGAGATCCTTGAAGGCTACGCTTGTGTCGTCATGGTCGGCCATTGCGAATACTGGTCGTGGAAGATGCGGGATGCGATCGACGACTATGTCGATCGCGGTGGCAAGGTGGCGCGCTTTGCCGGCAATTTTCTCTGGCAGATCCGGCTTGAGGACACAGGAACGCGGCAGATCTGTTACAAGCATCTGGCTCAAGCCGAAGATCCGCTGATGCAAACAGGTCCGAGGTATCTCGTGACCGATGCCTGGGAGACGGCTGTCGTCGGGCGGCCCGGCGCGCAGACGTTCGGGCTCAACGGTTCGGATGGCGTCTATGCCGGCTGGTCGGGCTGTTCTCCCCGCGGCGCCAAGGGGTTCACCATATACCGTCCGGAGCACTGGGCGTTTGCCGATACGGGGCTCTACTATGGCGACGTGCTGGGCTCCGAAAGCCGGATCTTCGGCTATGAAGTCGATGGGCTGGCCTATGAAATCCGCGATGGTCTTCCAGTTCCCGCAGACCCAA
>JBCBSK010000224.1:0-4279 GCA_039819185.1 Pseudomonadota bacterium
AACGAGCTCGGCTTCGGCGCCGGCCCACCAGACGGTCTGTTCGGCCAACGCACGGCGGGCGCAATCCGCAACTTCCAGGAGATCAACGGTCTGACGCCGACCGGTCAGTTCGACGACGAATTGATGCTGGCGCTATACGAGGCGCGCGGGACCGGTGATCCACCGACCGGTCATCTCTACGTCCGGCAGAACCACCGCGATGTGTTCGATGTCAACGTCGCGATCAAAGATCCCGACCGGCCTCTCGGCACGCATCTGTTCACCGCGCTGCCGATGCGCGATATCGATACCACTGCGCGCTGGATCGGCATGACCGCGTCGCCTGCCGATGGCATGACGCCGGGCATCGCGCTTGATCGTGTCGTGATGCCGGACGCCGTTCGCGAGCGCCTGTCGCTGCTTCTGACATCAGGTTCCTCGCTGATCGTATCAGATCGCGGGCTCGGCCCGGAAACCGGCAAGGGTACCGACTTCATCGTTTTAACCTGATACGGGGCGCGTATCGGTGGCGCGGGGCACCGGTCCCACGCAACGAAAAGGGCGGGCCGGGGGGCCCGCCCTTTTTGTGATGTCGGCTAGCGCATGTTCTCGCAAAATATGTGCGACTTTCGAGCAAGAACATGCTCAAGATCAAATAGATAGAGCATTTTCGATGATTCAGGTTTCACCGAAAGCGCTCTAGTGTGAGGTCAGTCGCGCTCGACACACATGGCGACACCCATGCCGCCGCCGATGCAGAGTGTTGCGAGACCTTTCTTGGCATCACGGCGCTGCATCTCGAACAGCAGCGTGTTCAGAACCCTGGCACCCGACGCGCCGATCGGATGGCCGATTGCGATCGCACCGCCGTTCACATTGACGATGTCTGGATCCCAGCCCATGTCCTTGTTGACCGCGCAGGCCTGGGCTGCGAACGCCTCATTGGCCTCGACGAGGTCGAGATCGGACACTGACCAACCGGCCTTTTCCAGCGCCTTGCGCGAGGCTGGAATGGGGCCTGTACCCATGATCGAGGGGTCAACGCCGGCGGTGGCATAGGACACGATGCGCGCCAACGGTGTGACGCCGCGCTTTTCGGCTTCGTCGGCGCTCATCAGAACGGCGACTGCGGCGCCGTCATTGATTCCTGACGCATTGCCGGCGGTCACTGTGCCATCCTTCGCGAAGGCCGGCCGCAGCTTCTGCATGTTGTCGATCGTTGCACCATGTCGGATGTATTCGTCCTGATCGACCAACGTCTCGCCCTTACGCGACTTGACCGTTACGGGCGCGATCTCGTTGGCGAATTTGCCGGCCTTCTGAGCCGCTTCCGCTTTGTTCTGCGAGGCGAGCGCGAACTCGTCCTGCTGGTCGCGGCCGATCTGCCACTGGGTGGCGACGTTCTCAGCGGTCGTACCCATGTGATACCCGTTGAAGGCGTCCCACAGACCGTCCTTGATCATGGTGTCGATGAATTCCACGTTACCCATCTTCTGGCCGGCGCGCATCGCCGCGGCATGAGTCGACAGCGACATGGATTCCTGGCCGCCGGCGACAACGATGTCGGCATCGCCAAGCGCAATGTGCTGGGCGCCCAGCGCCACCGCCCGAAGCCCCGATCCGCAGACCTGATTGATGCCCCAGGCAGCAGACTCTTTCGGCAGGCCAGCTGCGATATGTGCCTGGCGCGCCGGGTTTTGGCCCTGGGCTGCCGTCAGCACCTGGCCGAGGATCGTTTCGGAAACTTCGCCCGCCTCGACGCCCGCGCGCTCAAGCGCGGCGCCGATCGCCGTTGCGCCGAGGTCGTGCGCCGGTACGGTCGCAAACGAGCCCAAGAACGATCCGACGGGCGTGCGCGCCGCGCCGGCAATGACCACTCCGGTTCCTGCCATGTCAAATCTCCACTTATTGCCGGCCGATCCGGCGCGATCTCGAATTGCTACCACGGAGATGGTGGCTGGGTGTGTGCCCCCGTCTCCGCCCGCTATGTCGCTAGCGCAAAACCCACGCCCTCGGCATTGAGCCACGTCACGTTCTGCGCTGCAACATGGGCCTGCGCCTAAGCCTGCGCCCTACGACACCCATGTCCGCACGGATGAGGTGGCCAGCGCGAGC
This sequence comes from Pseudomonadota bacterium, assembly GCA_039819185.1. Lineage (GTDB taxonomy): Bacteria > Pseudomonadota > Alphaproteobacteria > Rhizobiales > Tepidamorphaceae > JBCBSK01. Next base: position 2,095 of record JBCBSK010000224.1, read on the forward strand.
GGGAAAAACCTGATATGCACCTGGCCGGCCCCTGCGCATCAAACGGAATTGCATGACATTGTGAGACCGTGACCCTAAGGTGCGGGGAGATGAACAGCCGGGTCGGCCGGCAGATACACCCGCCGAGAGATTGGGACCGACGTGAAGGCAATGAGCGAGCGCGACGCGACGATCATCAAAAAATACGCCAATCGGCGCCTCTACAATACCGGCACGTCGACCTATGTGACACTCGACGATCTCGGCGAGATGGTGAAGGCTGGCGAAAACTTCGAGGTCATCGACGCCAAATCCGGCGATGATATCACCCGGTCGGTGCTGACCCAGATCATCTTCGAGCAAGAAAGCCGTGGCCAGAACCTGTTACCCGTCAACTTCCTGCGCAGCCTGATCGGCTTTTATGGTGACCAGATGCAGGCGCTGGTGCCAAGCTATCTCGAAGTGTCGATGGATCAGTTTGCGCTGGAGCAGGATCGGCTACGCAGCGAATGGGCCAAGACCGTTTCGACAACGGCAATTGATGCAATCAACGATCAGGTTCAGCGCAATATGGAGATGTGGCAGCGTGCGGCGCGCATGTTCTCGCCCTTTCCGGTCGATGAAGAGCACGCCGAAGAGATTGATGCTGCCCAGCAGAGCCTACGTGCCGGCAATGCGGCGCATGGTGAGATCGATGCCCTCAAGCGCCAACTCGCCGAGCTTCAGGCTCGGCTGGACGCTCTGTCGAAAACGGAGTCCGGCGGAGGCAGCTGATGCCGCTGCATCACATGATCCGTTAGCTTACGCGTTACGCGCGGACCATCAGCACCATCGTCATAAAGGCCAGGACCACGCCCACAAGCGCCGTCACGATGACCAGAGGATAGCCGATAAAGGTCAGCGCGATCAGCCAGACCATCGCCAGATTGGCGAAGAAGAAACCGCGCGCTGATGGCCGGCCATGCAATGCATCGCGCAAAAGCCATCCAACCAGCGGGATATGATAGCACAGAGCAAGCAGTCGAGCGCCGAGCCTGAGCGCGCCGCTGCGAAGTGATCCGGTTACGTCTCTGGGAGCGGGGGCGAGAGGGTCTCTTTCCAGGCCGCCGAGATGAATCGCGATGCCGATCACAAGGCCCATAACCAATGGCACGAGGACAAAGGCGATGGTTTCGCCGTGATAGGCAAGCCACGCGGCGCCAGCGAACCCGAAGCCAATGGCGATTGATGGCAGAGCTTCGATAAAGCGCGCCAAAGCAAGGCGGCTACGATCATCGCGGCCGTCGCCATGTCCCATACTGTCCGAGACAAGCGCGAGATTGGATAGGAAAAACCAAGCCACAAGTGGGATCGAGGGCGCGAACAACGCCACAGAGATGGGGACATCCAAACCGTGTTTCGGGCCGGGGAAAACGAACATCCAAAGCACGATCCACAGCGCGAACGGAGCCAGCATAAAGGCGCCCACGGCATAGGGCAGATAGCGCATCCTACGTCTCTCCGCTTATGAAATTCTGCGTAAGACATGGCGCGCCTTGGCGATGGGGCGATGCGACCGGGCGTCACATGATGCAGTGCAGCAGCGCGGCGTTCCGGACGCGTCGCGTGCTGATCGAAGGTCTTTGGCCCCGATCGCTAAAGGGGCCAGACCAACAGGATCATCGGTACAGCAACAAGGGTGACGACGACCTCCAGCGGCAGGCCCATCGGCCAGTAGTCCCCGAAGCGGTAGCCCCCGGGGCCGAGGATCAACGTGTTGTTCTTATGCCCGATCGGCGTCAGGAAGGCACAGGAGGCACCAACCGCCACCGCCATCAGAAACGGATCTGGCGAGGCGCCAAGCCTGTTTGCGACGTCGATTGCAACGGGGGCCGCGACAATGGTCGTCGCCGTGTTGTTGAGAACATCCGACAAGGTCATGGTGACGATCAGCAAGAGCGTCAGAATGACCCAGGCCGGAAACCCGTCGGTGAATGTAACCAAGGCCCCGGCGATCAGCGCCGTGCCGCCGGCGTCATCAAGGGCCGCCCCGAGCGGGATCATCGATCCCAACAGGACGACAACGGGCCACTCAATCTCGTCATAGAGCCGCCGCAGGGGAACAATATCGCTCAGCACATACAGTACCACCACTGCGGCAAGCGCGATGGTTAGCGGCACCACGCCGATGCTTGCTAGGCCAACGGCGGCAGCGAACAGCCCTGCC
>JBCBSK010000225.1:0-4183 GCA_039819185.1 Pseudomonadota bacterium
AGCCGTGCAGGAGGGTTCCTGCAATGCACGGTGTCGTGCAGGTCTGGGCTCAAATCATAAAGGGTTAACTGCAGCCCAGGCGTCAGATCGGGCGCACTTCGGTGACATCCGGCACAAAGTGGCGCAAGAGGTTCTCGATGCCGTGTTTCAGGGTCGCCGTAGAGCTTGGACATCCGGCACAGGCACCGCGCATATGCAGAAACACCACGCCATCGCGAAAGCCGCGGAAGGTGATGTCACCACCGTCATTGGCGACCGCCGGGCGGACACGCGTATCCAGGAGCTCTTTGATCACGGCGACGGTCTCACCATCGCCGTCCTCGAAGAATTCTTCTTCGGTGACCTCCTCGGCGCCCTCGAGCAGCACCGGCTCGCCCGACATGTAGAACTCCATGATCGCACCGAGGATAGCGGGCTTGAGGTGCTGCCAGCCGCTGTCATCCTTGGTAACCGTGATGAAGTCCGGCGCGAGGAAAACACCTGTTACGCCGGGTACGGCAAACAGCCGAGCGGCCAGCGGTGAGTGCTCGGCGTCCTTGGGCGCGCGCATGTCGATCGTACCCGTATCAAGCACCGGACGACCGGGAAGAAACTTCAGCGTCGCCGGATTGGGGGTCGCTTCGGTCTGGATGAACATTGCTGACCTCGTCGGTTATCGTGCCGCGCTAGGCTCTCTGTACAGCATTGAGCTGCAACGTCTCGACATGTCACATAGCGCGGAATCGCATCAACGCAATGCTATCAGATTAGAATTATTCTACAATACTGCTGCTGCAACACTGCAGGTGGTCAGGCCAGCGCATCAATGTCAGCGTCTGACAGATCGCCGGGGACGATGGTAACGGGAATGGAAAACCCCGCGATCGACCTGCTGGCCAACGCGCTGACCAGCGGGCCCGGCCCTTCCGTGCCGGTTCCCGCCGCGAGCACCAGAATGGCGATGTCTGGATCTTCGTCGATCAGACGCGCGATTTCCTCTGTGTGTTTGCCTTCGCGAACCACATGTTCGGGCGCAACGCTCGAATAGGCTGCGACCTTCTCGGAGAACCCGCCAAGCACGCTATCGGCTTCGTCCAGAGCTTCCTGGCGCATGATCGCCTCGACACCGAGCCAGTGCTGGAACTCCGCTGGCTCGATGACATACAGCATGACCAGCCCGCCACGGGTCCGCTCGGCCCGCCGCGCGGCATAGTAGACCGCGCGCTCGCATTCCGTTGTATCGTCGATGACGACGAGAAACTTCCGTGTGTGGCCCGCTTCGAAGCTCTGCCGGCGCCCCATTGGCAAGTCCTGTTTTCCCTAACGGGTGCATGGTGACAACCGATGGCTCGCCTGGCAACCGAACCACAATACGCATCGCGACCTACCGTAGGAAGCCGACGATGTCCTTGACGGCATCCATCGTCTTGCGCGCAATCATGCCGGCGCGCTCACCGCCATGTGCGAGAACCCTGTCGATATGGTCTGGGTCCGCCTTCAGCCGGCGCATTTCCGAAGCGATTGATGCGAGCTTCTCAACGCAGAGATCGGCCAGCGCTGGCTTGAACACCGAGAACTGTGCCCCGCCGAATTCAGACAGCACGGCGTCTTTGCTGGTTCCGGAAAGCGCCGCATAGATCCCAACGAGGTTGTCCGCCTCGGGACGTCCTTCGAGGCCGTCAAGCTCGGAAGGCAGCGGCTCGGGATCGGTGCGGGCTTTTCGGATCTTCTGCGCGATCTGGTCCCGGTCGTCGGTTAGGTTGATCCGGCTCATGTCGGATGGATCGGATTTCGACATCTTCTTCGAGCCATCCCGCAGGCTCATGACGCGCGTCGCGGGGCCGGTGATCAGCGGTTCCGGCTGCGGGAAGAACGCCTCGCCGAAGCCGTTCGATGCGATCGAGGCTGAGAAGTCGTTGTTGAATTTCTGGGCGATGTCGCGGCTGAGCTCCAGGTGCTGCTTCTGATCGTCGCCGACCGGCACGTGGGTCGCACGATAGACCAAAATGTCGGCGGCCATCAGCGTCGGATAGGCAAACAGGCCGACCGATGCGTTCTCGCGGTCCTTGCCGGCCTTCTCCTTGAATTGGGTCATCCGGCTGAGCCAGCCCATACGGGCGACGCAGTTGAACACCCAGGCGAGCTCGGCGTGTTCGGGCACCCGGCTCTGGTTGAAAACGATGTGGCGTTCGGGATCGATGCCGGACGCGAGAAACGCCGCCGTCACCTCGCGGGTGTGGTTGGGCAGCTCCTCCGGTCCGCCCCAAACCGATAGAGCTTGGGTGATCGCATGCAGATCGACAACGCAATAGATGCAGTCATGCATGTCCTGAAGGGCCACGAACTTGGTGATCGCGCCAAGATAGTTGCCGAGATGGAGGTTTCCCGTCGGCTGGATCCCTGAAAAGACCAACTGCGAGACATCCGGAGAGGGTGAAGCGGCTTCTGACATAGATACTCGGCACGGTCGTGACAGGAAGCGAGGCCGCGCTACCAGCCCCTGGGCGGGCTGGCTTATCGCTGATCAATCTGCCTCTTGCAAGGGATCGGGCTGTTCGGTCCCCTTGCGACGCAGGGCTGTGGCGAGGTCGTCACGGGTCAGCGCGCCGGTCAGATACGCCACCGCTCCATAGGTAACGATGCCACTTGTGACCAGAACGGCGAGTGTGAAGACATTGTGCAGGAACCGTCCCGTTTCACCCGGGTCGGGGGCGTTCATGCCAAAACCAAAGGCGACCACACCAAGCACCAGCCCCATGGCCAAACAGGCGAGTGCCATCTTGCCGATCCGGTTTCTGAGCCGCGTATCGAGGTGAAGCTCGCCACGCCGTCTGAGGCTGATCGCCAGAAGGACGACATTCACCCACCCGGCAACCGAGGTCGCGATCGCGATGCCAACATGCTGGAAGAACGGAAACAGAGCCAGGCTGAGCGCTACGTTCACTGCCACGCTGACGCCGGCGTAATACATCGGCGTCAGCGTGTTCTCGCGAGCGAAATAGGCCGGCTGCAAGACCTTGATCAGAACGAAGGCCGGTAGGCCGAATCCGAACGCCATCAGGGCTCGGCCGGTCTGTTGGGCATCCTCGGCGGTGAATGCACCGCCCTCGAAGAGGCCCGAGACGATCTCCTGCGGCACGATGATCAGCGCCATGGCTGCTGGCAGGGTCAGCGCCATCGCGAACTCCGCCGCTCTGTTCTGCTGATGTTGTACGCCCGTCGTATCACCCGCCTTCAGCCGGCGGGCGATATCGGGCAACAGCACGACGCCGATGGCGATCCCGACAATGCCGAGCGGCAATTGATAGACCCGATCGGCAAGATAGAGGTAGGTCACCGCACCTGGCATGAACGAGGCGATCATCGTGCCGACAACAATGTTGATCTGGGTAATGCCGCCGGCGATGATCCCCGGGCCCATAAGCGCGAACAGGCGTTTGACGCCGGGCGTCCATTGCGGCAGGCGCGGAAACAGCAGGAGATTGGCACGGCGTGCGGCCCACACCACCATGGCAAGCTGTACGATCCCACCCGCGAACACACCCCAGCTTAGCCAGATACCAGCGGCTCGCGTACCGCCGATGTCCTGGGCCGCGATTGCCAGCAGGACCAAAATGAAAATGACATTGAGCAGGGTCGGTGCGAAGGCTGCCGCCACGAAGCGTCCTGCCGCGTTGAGCACGCCGGAAAACAACGCCATCAGCGAGACGAAGATCAGATAGGGAAAACAGATCCGCGTCAGCAGAACAGCCAGATCGAACTTGTCCGGGTCGTCAGCAAAGCCCGGCGCAAGGACAAAGATCAACGCTGGCATCGCCATCATGGGCGGCGCTGTGCTCGGCTTCTCGATGCCGAACTTCTTCCTTGGCATCATGCTGATCCTCATCTTCTCGCTACAGCTTCAGTGGTTGCCCTCGTCGGGGTCGGGCACGGTCTGGCACCTCATCATGCCTGCGGTGACGCTCGGAACGGCGTTTGGCGCACAGATTGCCCGGTACACCCGCTCAGCGATGATCGATGTCATGAATCGCGCTTACATGCGCACCGCCGAGGCGAAGGGCGCGGGGCAGAACCGCAAGCTTTACATGCACGCCCTTCCAAATGCCGCGATCCCAGTCGTGACGATCACCGGCATGAAGATCGGTGAGCTTTTGGGCTTGACGGTGGTGACCGAAACGGTGTTCGCCTGGCCGGGGATCGGCCG
>JBCBSK010000226.1:0-4145 GCA_039819185.1 Pseudomonadota bacterium
CACATGACGGTGGCTGAAAACCTCGCTTTTCCCCTTGAGGTGCGCGGCAGAAGCAAGGCATAGTTCTGGAACACCATGCCGATGCCGCGTTTATGTGGCGGCACATTGTTGATCTCACGCGTATCGAGCAGAATCTGGCCGTGGGTCGCGGTTTCGAAGCCTGCCAGCATCATAAGGCAGGTCGTCTTGCCGGACCCCGATGGCCCAAGCATGGTGAGAAATTCGCCCTTGGCGATGTCGAGGTTCAGATTTTTGACGACGAGCGTTTCGCCGTCATAGCTCTTTTGAACGTTCTCAAAACGTACGAACGGCGTTTCGCCGTTGGTCGTCTGCGACATGGACACCCTGGTCTACTGCTCTTGCCTCTGGGAGTGCGGCGCCATCTTTTTGCGAGCGCTCTGTCACCCGATTGCAATGACTGCAATCGGTGTGAGTGAAACACACTGATCCGGCCTGCACAAGCGGTGCGCAGGTTAGAAAATGCCCGCAAATCGGGCGGCGCGACGTGTTTTCGTTCTATCCGACATCGTGAATACGCGATTTTCCGAATGCCATGGGGTGATGCGCTCGTCCCTTGCTGAGCCCGTGCCCTGCTGATTGACTGGCGGTCCCAGTGATCAACAAGGACGATCCGATGACCGGTCACGACCGTCCATTCAGCGCCGACGAATATCAGCGCCGCATTGCCAAGACGCGTGCGCGGATGGCGAGCGCCGGACTTGACTTCTTGTTCGTTCAAGATCCCTCCAACATGGCCTGGCTGACCGGCTATGACGGCTGGTCGTTTTATGTGCATCAGGGGGTGTTGCTGGGTCTTGAGGGCGATCCGGTCTGGTGGGGGCGGATGCAGGACGTCAATGGCGCGCTACGGACGGTCTGGATGCCGGACGACAGGGTAATCGGCTATGCTGAGCACTATGTTCAAACGCCTGAGCGCCATCCGATGCAGGATCTCGCGACTCGCATCGTCGACCTTGGTTTCACCACGTCCCGCATCGGCGTCGAACTCGACAATTATTACTACTCGGCAAAGGCACATCTGACGCTGGTCGAGGCTCTGCCTGAAGCCGCGTTCTTGGACGCGACCGGGCTGGTCAACTGGTGCCGGACGGTTAAGTCGGACGAGGAGATCGCGTTTCTGCGCAAGGCCGCACGGATCTCCGAAAAAATGATCGACGGCATTCTGGAGCGCACCGAACCGGGCATCCGCAAGAATGAGCTTGTCGCATCAATTTATCACGACGCGCTGACCGGCGTCGGTGACGATTGGGGCGACTACCCCGCCATCGTGCCGCTGCTTGCGACCGGTGCCGACGGTGCTGCGCCGCATCTGACCTGGACCGGAGATGACCTCGTTTCAGGCGAGGCAACCTTCTTCGAGATCGCCGGCTGTTATCGCCGCTATCATGCGCCGCTTTGCCGCACGGTGTTTCTCGGAAAACCACCCCAGGACATGCTCGATGCCGAACAGGCCCTGATCGAGGGGTTGGGTGCTGCCCTCGATGCGGCGCGGGCTGGAAACCGGGCCTGCGATGTTGCGGCGGGGCTCAACGGCGCACTCCACAAGGCTGGGATCGAGCGGTCGGCCCGCTGCGGCTATCCGATCGGGCTGTCCTATCCGCCCGATTGGGGTGAGCGGACGATTTCCTTCCGCCCCGAGGATGAGACTGTTCTCGAGCCCGGCATGACATTCCATCTGATGCCCGGTCTCTGGATGGAAAACTGGGGCATCGCGATCACCGAAAGCATCTTGATCCGTGACCATGGCCCGGCCGAAACCTTCTGTGACCGGCCGCGCAAGATGTTCGTCAAGGACTAGCTGGACCAGGAACTGTCGCCAGGCCGGCTCCGGTGATCTCGCGCATCAGCTTCTTGCGCATCGCGCGGGCATAATCCCCATAGTCCGTTGCGATCTCCAGAAACGCGCCCGGACCATGCAGGACCTCGCTGCGATAGAAATCGACCGGGTCGGGATCGCTGCCCCGGATTACAAGGCCATTCACTGTGATCTGGTCGAAGTCGAACGCTTTATAGGCCGAGGACGGTCCGAAACCCTCGTTCTGCACCCCGTCACCTGAGACATCGATAACATGTCGGATGCAGGGCTCCGGCGCTGTTTTGAGAAGCTGCGCACCGAAGCCCAGCGCATATCCCATGGCTGTCGGGAACTCGGTGAAGCTGCGTTGATGCCCGCGAATCTGGTCGCGGAAACCATCGATCGCATTCTCGCTATCAAGCATCTGCCAGGGGGCAATGATCTGTTGCTGATATCTGCCGCTCCACTCGTACGCCACCGCCAGCACCGGACCAAAGCTCTGAAGCGTTTCGCGCACAGCCGGATCGTCGAGCGCTGCCGCCAGCCCGTCCGTCTGGAGCGCGAACTCCTCAGCATCCACACTTGCCGAAACGTCGAGCGCCAGCACCAGTGCAAGCTGACACGACGGGAATAGGGCCTGTTGGGGCAAGTTTACTTCGGCACGCGTTGGAGTGTTCGATGCGGCGACCGCCAAGAGCGTCACTGCCAGCCAATGGGTGATCAGCGCGGTTTTGCGTCGACCGAGCTCGCACCTAGCGCCGAACACTGATGAGAGGGGATGACTGGACATGGTGATGATGATCTCAGAAACCGGTGCCCATGGCCATTGACGATATGCTGAAGGACCAGTCGCGGTTCGTCGATGCTTGACGGACTGGCAATTGCGGGACAAGCCTCGCGTTCGATCGAGGAGTGTCAATCCATGGACCAGACTGCAGATACCGAGGGTAGACGGGCGTCCGAGGCCGAGCCGCGTGGTGATCTCACCGTGCGTACGATCGCCATGCCGGCCGATACCAATGCCAATGGTGACATTTTCGGCGGTTGGGTCATGGCGCAGATGGATGCTGCGGGCGGCATCGCCTGCGTCGAGCGCGCTCAAGGCCGGGTCGTGACGATCGCTGTCGATGCGATGACCTTCATACAGCCGGTCAAGGTCGGCGATGTGCTCTGCGTCTATACCTCGATCGACCGGATCGGCCGGACGTCGATGAAGGTCCATGTTGAGGCCTGGGCGCGCCGCTTCACGGCAAACCGCCGCGATAAGGTCACCGAAGCGACCTTCACCTTTGTTGCGATCGACGACCAGGGCCGGCCGCGACCGGTGCCCAAAGAGGCCGTTTAGTCAGACCCCTCGCCGGTCAGATCAACCTGCGTCAAGGCCGTCTCGTTGATCGCGCCGATCGGCGGCGCTTCCGTGATCTTTGCGGTGAGGGCATCGAGATGGTGCTCATACCGCCCGCGCAGATCTTCCGCCTGGTCGCGGCTGATCGCCTTGAAGCGCACCGCATCGCCGACCCGTTTCGAGGCGAGACGGGCAAGGTCGACGCCGGCGACTGTCGCGATCTTGGGATAGCCGCCAATGGTCTGACGGTCGTTCAGGAGCACGATCGGCTGGCGCGTGCCCGGCACCTGGATCGACCCCGGTGCGATCCCTTCCGACAACACCTCGAACCCAGCACGATGGGGAAGGTCGGGACCGTCCAATCTGAGGCCGACGCGGTCCGAGGCTGGTCCGATCGTGTAGGCCTCTCCATAGAACTGAGCCGTGGCCTCCTCAGTGAACGCATCGGCCTGCGGCCCGGGCACGACGCGGATCGGGCCGTCGTGATGAAAGCGCGGCAAGACCGGTAACACGCGAGCGGGTCCGTGCGCCTCCGCCTGGTTCAAGGGCAGCTTGGTTCCGGCCGAAAGGGGCCTGCCGTCAAGACCGCCAAAACGTCCTCTGCCATAGGTCGACAGCGACGACAGAACCGGTGGGATCGACAGCCCGCCGGCAATGCCGACATAGCCACAGACCGCAGCAGTGCTGCGTCCGACGCGCAGGCTGTCACCTGAAAAGAGTGTCACCGACAGGAAGGCGCGCAGGCGCTCGCGCCGTCCGTCACGGCGGACAACCTCAGCAGTGGTATTGGCGACGGCCAGTCGCGCCGAAGTGGCCTCGCAGACAAGCTCCGGGCCCTGGATGAGGAATTCGATCACCGGCGCCGTGTCGATATTGCCGACGAGCCGGTTCAGAAGCCTGACGGTCGGTTGGTCGAGCGCGCCGGACGCGGGCACGCCCTGGCGCAGAAAACCCGGCCGTCCAAGATCCTGAAGGGTCGCCTGA
>JBCBSK010000227.1:0-4111 GCA_039819185.1 Pseudomonadota bacterium
CATTTACCTCGTGGCACCGAGCGGTGTTGCCGAGCCGCTGCCCGCAATGGTCCCGTTCATGGAGCTTGCGATCAGCAACGGTGTGAAACGCTTCGTGCTGCTCAGCGCATCCTCGTTGGAACCGTGAGACCGGCGGTGACAAAGTCGTCCACGGGAGCGGCGGGATGAGCCCGCTGCGGGCGGCGTAAAAGTCGGCCACTTTTGCCCTTTCTGGTGACAGGGAGGGTGGGGGTATTTTCACCGTGGAACTTTACAGGAAAGTCCGTCTTGCCTGTGCGGACGGCATGAGTGCGCGAGCGGCAGCACTGCATTTTGGGATCTCGCGCGACAGCGTGAGGAAGATGTTGAGCTTCTCGGTACCCCCGGGCTATCGACGCAGGGCACCGATCAAGCGACCCAAGCTGGATGGGTTCACCGAGATCATCGATGCTTGGCTTGCCGAGGATCAGGGACGGAACCGCAAGCAGCGCCACACGGCAAAGCGGGTGCTGGAACGGCTACGTGATGAGCATGGCTTCACTGGCGGCTACACCATCGTGAAGGATTACATGCGCGAGTGCGACCGGCGCGGTCGTGAGATGTTCGTGCCGCTGTCGCACCCACCGGGGCATGCGCAGGCCGACTTCGGCGAAGCAACCATCATCATCGGCGGGGTGGAACAGAAGGCCCATTACTTTGCCTTTGATCTGCCGCACAGCGATGCCTGTTATATCAGGACGTATCCTGCGGCGACCTCCGAAGCCTGGGTCGATGGCCACGTTCACGCCTTTGCCTTCTTCGGGCGCGTACCGGTGTCGGTGCTCTACGACAACGACCGCTGCCTTGTAGCGAGCATCCTGCCGGACGGCACACGCAAACGGGCCAAACTGTTCAGTGGCTTCCTGTCGCATTATCTGATCCGAGATCGCTATGGCCGACCTGGCAAGGGCAACGACAAGGGCGGCGTCGAAGGGTTGGTCGGCTATGCCCGGCGCAACTTCATGGTGCCGGTGCCACGGTTCGCCTCCTGGGATGAGTTCAATGCCTGGCTCGAAGAGCGATGCCGCAAGCGACAGGCGGATACTTTGCGCGGTCACGGTGAGACGATTGGGCGGCGGCTGGAACGGGATCTGGAGGCCATGGCCGACCTTCCGGCTGCGCCCTTCGATGCCTGTGACCAGACGAGCGGGCGGGTCAGTTCGCAGGCTCTGGTGCGCTACAAGACCAACGATTATTCCGTCCCGGTCGCCTATGGCCACCGCGATGTCTGGTTGCGCGGCTATGTCGACCAAGTAGTGATCGGTTGCGGTTGCGAGATCATCGCCCGCCATCCACGTTGTTACCACCGTGAGGACATGGTCTTCGATCCGATCCATTACCTCCCCCTGCTTGAGAAGAAGATCAACGCCTTGGATCAGGCAGCTCCGCTGACCGAATGGGACCTGCCACCCGAGTTCCAGACCCTGCGCCGACTTTTGGAAGCGCGGATGCTCAAAACAGGTCGCCGGGAATATGTGCAGGTCCTGCGACTGCTGGAGACCTTCGATCTCGATGACCTGAATGTCGCGGTGAAGACCGCCCTGCGCATGGGGACCATTGGCTTCGACGCGATAAAGCACCTTGTGCTGTGCCAGGTCGAGAAGCGACCGCCCAGGCTCGACCTCGATGTCTATCCCTATCTGCCGCGGGCCAATGTCGGAACCACTTCGGCGGCCAGCTACATGTGCTTGATGGCGGAGGATACGTCATGACGGACGCCCCAGAACTCCTGCTGGCGCATCACCTCAAGACGCTGAAGCTGCCGACCTTCCTCAGGGAATACGACAAGCTGGCCCGCCAGTGCGCCGCGGAGGGACTGGACCATGTCCGGTTCCTCGCCCGGCTGGTGGAACTGGAACTGATCGACCGCGAGCGGCGGATGATCGAGCGCCGGATCAAGGCCGCCAAGTTCCCTGCGGTCAAGAGCTTGGACAGCTTCGACTTCAAGGCGATCCCAACCCTGAACAAGATGCAGGTGCTGGAGCTGGCCCGTTGCGAATGGATCGAACGGCGCGAGAACGTCATCGCGCTCGGCCCGAGCGGCACGGGCAAGACCCATGTCGCCCTCGGCCTCGGTCTCGCTGCCTGCCAGAAAGGCCTCTCCGTCGGCTTCATCACCGCCGCGGCTCTGGTGCACGAGTTGATGGAGGCCCGCGACGAGCGGCGGCTCCTGCGTCTGCAAAAGCAGATGGTCAATTGCAAACTTCTGATCATCGACGAGCTCGGCTTTGTGCCGCTGAGCAAGACCGGCGCGGAGTTGCTGTTCGAACTGATCTCGCAACGCTACGAGCGCGGTTCAACGTTGATCACCAGCAATCTGCCTTTCGACGAATGGACCGAGACCTTCGGCTCAGAACGCCTGACCGGCGCGCTTCTCGACCGGCTGACACATCACGTCAACATCCTCGAAATGAACGGCGACAGCTATCGACTGGCACAAAGCCGGGGCCGCAAAGGCACCGCCATCAACTGATCTCAACGCCAGATTGGCCCTAGCGGGCCAACACGCCCAGGCACCCACCAGCTACTTGGAGAGCGCGGGCACCTGGGCGCGAAACCCATTCCCGGCGTCTGATCCAGAAATCCTCATGTGGCCTACTTTTGCTCCGCCACATGGCCGGCTTTTGCTCCGCCGTTGACATGTGGCGTGGTGTGAGCAACCGACCGCTGCGCGGAGTTCTTCCATAGCGCAGCGGAGCGGTCGGTTGCGGTGATCAGGGTGCCGGCGTAGGCCGCCGGTGTTTGGTAGCCAAGCGCTGAGTGAGGCCTCTCGGTATTGAAATCCTCGACCCATTCGGCGATTGCCGCACGGGCGTGATCGAGGCCATGGAAGAGGGTCTCGTTCAGCAACTCATCGCGCATGCGGCCGTTGAAGCTCTCCACAAAGCCGTTCTGCATCGGCTTGCCGGGCGCGATGTAGTGCCAGTTGATGTCGCGCTCGGCGCACCATGCCAGGATGGCGTTGGAGGTCAGTTCGGTGCCATGATCGGAGACGATCACGCCCGGCTTGCCGCGCCGCTCGACGATCCTTGTCAGCTCACGCGCGACCCGCCGGCCGGAGATCGATAGGTCGGGGATAGCGCCCAGACATTCGCGCGTGACATCGTCGACGATGTTCAGGATCCGGAACCGACGCCCGCAGCTGAACTGGTCATGCACGAAGTCCAGCGACCAGCGTGCGTTGGGCTTGGCTTCAACCAGGATCGGCGTACGGCTGCCGACAGCTTTGCGTCGGGCACGGCGCTTGCGAACGGTCAGTCCTTCCTCGCGATAGAGCCGGTAGATGCGGTTGAGCCCTGAGCGCTCGCCCTCGCGGCGCAGCAGCACGAACAGCCGCCGATAGCCGAACCGCCGCCGCTCATTGGCCAGCTCTCGCAATCGGCTTCGCAGGGCCCCATCATCGGGGCGACGCGATCGGTAGCGGACCATCGTGCGGTCCGACCCAACAATCCGGCAGGCCCGCCGCTCCGACAGGCCCAGCTTGGCCTGCAAGTGCGCCACCGCGTCGCGCTTCACGACGGGCCCTACCATTTTTTTGACAGAAGCTCGCGCATCGCAGACGCATCCAGCATCTGTTCGGCCAACAGTTTCTTCAGCCTGGCGTTCTCATCCTCAAGCGCCCTCAGACGCTTGGCATCGGACACATCCATCCCGCCATACTTGCTTTTCCAGGCATAGAACGTGCCTTCCGACATGCCATGCCTGCGGCACAAATCGGCACACTTCGCGCCAGCCTCATGCTCCCGCAATATACCGATGATCTGCTCTTCTGAGTATCTCGTTCGTTTCATCGTCCGTCCCTTCCGTCGGGTCGGACTCTAGCCCCATATGGAGGAAATCTTCAGGGGCAGGTCACACCATCGCCGCCGACCGGGCCTTTTTCGAAGGCCGCTTCGTCTTTGGCCATCGTGAAACCGCGGAAATCGCTATCAGCGACTTCCTCGCGCGCTTCGACATGCGCGACGGCCGCATCACCGGCGGTCCGTTCTACGAAAACACCGTCGGCATTGCCGACGCGCGCAAGGCCGCATGACGCAAGACCCCATCAGCAAGCCGGTGATGATATGCGCGATGATGACCGACATTCTAAAAC
>JBCBSK010000228.1:0-4087 GCA_039819185.1 Pseudomonadota bacterium
CGAGACGCGCTGGCTGACGTTTGTTTCGGTGAAGGACATCGATGCTGTGGCGTCCGGTGTCGAAGCCGCTGGCGGCACGATCACCGTGCCTGTCACAGAGCTTCCGGGCATCGGCAAGATGGCGGGCATGATCGACCCGGTCGGCGGACAGACCTACGCCTTTGAGTATGACAAGCCGTTCTTCTAATCTCGTGTGATTCTCTTGGAACAAGCCCGATGGGCGAATGGCAAGACGGCAACAGGGCGAGGAAACGCGGACCCGCATCATCGAGGCTGCGGCCGACCTGTTTCACCGGGACGGCATTCACGCCGTCAGCGTCGACGACGTTCTAGCGGCCTCCGGCACCGGCAAGAGCCAGATGTACCACTATTTCCGTTCCAAGGATGATCTGGTTCTGGCCGTTGCCGAACGGCTGAGGGACGGGGCCAGGGGCAGTCCGTTGGCCGCACCGATCAGCACGTGGGATGGTGTCGAGGCATGGCTGCGCGTGCATGTCACTGCCATGGCCGGGTGCGACTTCGCCCGCGGTTGCCCGGTCGGCACACTCGCCTATGCCCGACCGGAAGACCATGAAGCGCTGCGCGGGCTTATCGCCGCCACCTATGACATCCAACGCGGCCCGCTGATCGCCTTTTTTGAAAGCCGACTGGCAAGGATCGACAATCCGGCCTGGGACGCTGACGGGCTGGCCACGCTGTGTCTGGCCACGATCCAGGGCTCCATGATCCTGGCCCGCAATGATCGCGACGCACGAGCGATGGAGCAGTCGATCGACGGCCTGATGCGGCTCCTGAAGGGCGCGCTGGGCGACGACTAGAGTTCGATCACGCGCTCGATGCCGATGGCGTCGAGGAAGTCCCGGTCGTGGCTGACGACCAGCAGGGCGCCGTCATAGTCCACGAGGGCGGCCTCGATGGCGGCGATCGACTCCAGATCCAGATGGTTGGTCGGTTCGTCCAGGATCAGCAATTGCGGCGGCGCCGGGCCACCAAGGATGCAGGCCAAGGCGGCCCTCAGCGTCTCGCCTCCGCTCAACTGACCGACGGGCACCTCCGCCGCCTCGGCGCGGAACAGGAAGCGGGCAAGCACCGCGCGTCCCGCATGCCTGTCCTCGCCCGGATGCAGCCGTTCGAAGTTCTCAACAATGGTCTCCGTCGGACGGAGCAGGGCGGCCTGCTGGTCAAGCATCGCGCTAACAACGAACCTACGGATGGCACCAGTGGAAGGCTGTAAGTCCCCGCTTGCCAGCTTGATGAGGGTGGTTTTGCCGGCCCCGTTGGGTCCCGTGATCGCGACACGCTCGGGCCCGGTAATTGTGAAAGACAGATCCGATAACACGATCTTACCGTCCGGCACTTGCCAATCGACATGATCGAAAACCAATATCGTCTTGGCGGCCGGCAGGCCGGTTGACGGTAACGCGACTCTCAGGTCTCGCAGCCGCTCGACGGCGCGGCGCCTTTCGGCCAGGTTTTCGTCCGTCTGCTGGCGAAGCCGATCGCCTATCACGCGCTGACGCCCGTGGCTGCTTTCGCTGCGCTCTTTGCGGCCGTCGTAGAGCGACTTTCCATGGCTACGGCTGGCGCGGCTGCGTTTGCCGCTGGCGTCGCGCTTTTGCTTACGTTCCCGCGCCTGCTGAAGCGAGCGGTCAAGCTGCTTCGTCGCGCGTTCGGCGTTGGCCAACTCGCGTTCGGCGGTCTCGCGCTCGTGATCCTTTTGGACCTTGTAGACGTCCCAGTTGCCGCCATACATCCGCGCGCCGAGCGACGACAGTTCCACGATCCGCTCCATGCGGCGTAGCAGGGCCCGGTCGTGGCTGATGACGATGGCGCCGCCGCGCCAGTCGCCGAGTATCCGCGCGACCAAGTCTCGGGCACCAGCATCGAGATTGTTCGTCGGCTCGTCCAGGACCAGCATGTCGGGGACGTCCAACAACAGCCCGGCCAGCGATAGCCGCGTCACCTCGCCACCACTAAGCGCGCTTAGGGGTTGGCGCAGGTCGAGTTCGTTGAGCCCGGTTGCAGCCAGCGTCTCTTCGATGCGGCTCTCCAGTGTCCAGTCCGCCTGCGCTAGATCGTCCTCGCTCGCCCAGCCGGCGGCGATGCGGTCGAGACGGGCCAGGCCGTCGGCGATACCAAGCTGGTCGGCGGCGGTCGCGCCCGGCGGAGGACGAACCTCTTGGCGCAGAACACCGATGCGGCCCTGTCGGTGCACATGGCCGGACAGGGGCTGGATCTCGCCCAGCAGCAGCTTCAGCAGAGTGGTTTTGCCGACGCCGTTGCGGCCGATCAGGCCGGTGCGTTCAGCCCCGAAGGAAAGGGTGAGGTCGGTAAAAAGCGAACGGCCGTCAGGCGTTTGATATCCGAGATTTTCGGCCAACAGAAAGGCAGACATAGAACAGCACCAGATGAAGATGAGACAAAGAGCGGCTCGTGGTCGTCATCTTTCTCATCGGTGCCTCCTGGGGTGCCTTCCGGTCTGCGGTAGGCCAGGAGATAAGGGACGGGCTGTGGGTTCGCAAGGTGTTTTCGTGCGTTCCTAGTCGTCCGTCAGCAGGCCGTTGTGATCGATATAGCGTCCCGCCGCGTGGCGGAAGAAGACGTTGCACTGGGTCAGCGCCTGCGGCTGTCCCGATGTATTGAGTGCGAGATAGGGATCGAGTTCGAGGGTTGAGCGAACGCTCTCCAATCGACCGTCGCGCAGGGCTTCAAAGGCGGCTAACAGAGCGGTTTTGTCGGCGATGGCATCGCCGGCATCGAGCACGTCGGGATTGGTCCAAGGCATGCGGACGATAAGTCCGGCTTCGCAGTCTGGCGCCTCGATCGGAAGAATGCCGGGTCGGACATAGATCTCAAACTGGCCACCATCGGCGAGGTTGTAGGCAAGATCCCGGTCCATCAGCCCTGGTGTCTGCACAAGGTCGGCGGTGCTCAGGTCCAGCGTGATGTGATGGTAGGTCCGATCACCGGTTTGGTTGGCGATGATCTCGCCGACGGGATGGGGGGTGTCGGCCTGTTGGGCAAACGCTGTGCCGGCAAGCATGCACATGCCAACCGTCACCATGAGAAGCTGTTTTGGATGCATTGGTGGCTGCCTGACCTGTTGGTGAAAGTCGGCACCGCTGACGGTTTTAGGACGAACCAAGCCATCCTACCGGACAGTTGTGCGATGCCGTATCGTGCAGTTTAGGCATGGTCGACGTAAAGGGGACGTTAAGCGACTCATTTCGCTTGCGTTTGTTCCTGTTTTGTTCTTACATTCGTTCCATGCAATACGCTCTATCCATCGAGGCGGTCGCGCCCACGATTACCATCCATCGCCGGCTGTTGGCTGCCTTTGGCGCGCCGTTGCCGCCCCTGCGGCTGGACCCGCTCAGCCAGCTTGTCTTGGCCCTGATCAATGTGCGTACGCGTGACGAGGTCGCGCGTGATGCCTTTGCCGGCCTCGCCTTGAAGTTCCGGTCTTGGGACCGGTTGCAACACGCCGCGCCTGACGAGATCGAACCGATTATCAACCGGGTGACGTTTCCGGAAAAGAAGGCCGTGACCCTGCCGGCGGCGCTGCGTGCGATCACCGCCCGGCGTGGTCGTCTGACACTTGATTTTCTTGGTGAATTGCCCACTGATGCGGCCAGGGCCTGGTTGACCGACATTCCCGGTGTGGGGCCTAAAATCAGCGCCTCGGTGCTTAATTTCAGCACCTTGCAGCGCCGCGCGCTGGTCGTGGACACCCATTGCAAGCGGGTTGCCAAGCGCTTGCGGCTGGTTCCGCGTCCCGCCAATGACGAGAAGGTATCGGCCCTCATGGACGGTCAGATGCCTTCGATCTGGACGGCTGAGGATATTTTTGACCATCACCGGTTGCTGAAGCAGTTGGGCCAGACCCATTGCACCGCGACCGCGCCATCTTGCCGGTCGTGCCCCTTGCGCTCTCTTTGCCCGACAGGTCAGGCGCGCTGGGCTGCGCTGCCCACGCGAATATCTGACGACCGGTTTGCGGAGCCGGTTATGGCGGTTTCTTCACTATGAGCACACATAATGAGCATATCCCCCGACTCGCTTTCCCCCTTTCCGCATGGCCCGCCCG
>JBCBSK010000229.1:0-4048 GCA_039819185.1 Pseudomonadota bacterium
CGGGACGCTCGAGTGCCAGGAAGGCGGAAACCGCCGCCGCCATGCCGGACGAAAAGGCCAGCGCACAAGCCGCCCCTTCGAGATTGGCGACAACATCCTCGGCATGTCGGACCGTGGCATTGTCGGGTCGGCCATAGCCAAAGGTCATCGCACCACCGCCATGCGGCGCGACATAGGTGGTGCTGACATCAATCGACGGGACAGCACCGCGGGTCGCGGGATCGATCCGCCCCAGTGCCTGGACGGCACGGGTCTCGGCCTCCCAGTCGTCGACGGGCAGGTCGGGGCGCGGCACATCGGGGGACATCGGATCACTGTCGGACATAGCCAAGTCCTAAACTGTCATTCAAAAAAGCGTCGAAACGGACACCCTTGAACGTGTCTCTAGCACGCAAGACTGCGTTATCGAAACGACAGCCATGCGACACCGTTACCAGGTACAAAGTGCCTTCCATATGCGAGCCTTATTCGCACTCGCTGCGTAAATGGCTGGTTCGGCACAGAACGCATGAAGGAAAGGCTCGCCCGTGGCACGCACAATCCTGATCACCGGTTGCTCGTCCGGCATTGGCTGGGACTGTGCCCGGACGATGGCGGCACGTGGCTGGAAGGTCTTCGCCACCGCCCGCACCGAGGCCGATTTACAGGCGCTGGCGAAACAAGGCGTCACACCGGTTCATCTTGATTATCGCGATGCCGCCTCGATCGAAGCCGCCATCACAACGGTCTATGACGCAACTGGCGGCACGCTGGATGCGCTGTTCAACAATGGCGCCTATGCGTTGCCTGGTGCCGTTGAGGACCTGCCGATGGATGGACTCCGCGACATGTTCGAGGCCAATTTCTTCGGCTGGCACGATCTCACTCGGCGCATCATTCCGAACATGCGCAAGCAGCGATCCGGGCGGATCGTGCAATGCTCGTCAGTGCTTGGCTTCATGTATCTCAAATATCGCGGTGCCTATACGGCCTCGAAACATGCGCTGACTGGTTACTCCGAGACACTCCGGATCGAACTTGACGGGTCGGGCGTCCATGTCTCCATCATCGAGCCCGGCCCGATCCGAACCCGCTTCGATGCCAATGCGGTTGCAGCCTTCAAAACATGGATCGA
Organism: Pseudomonadota bacterium; assembly: GCA_039819185.1. Classification (GTDB taxonomy): domain Bacteria; phylum Pseudomonadota; class Alphaproteobacteria; order Rhizobiales; family Tepidamorphaceae; genus JBCBSK01. The sequence goes on from JBCBSK010000229.1 coordinate 1,115, forward strand.
TCCGACCGGTTCTCCACATGAAGCACTCTATCGTCAGCGCATGGAGAAGCTCGAACGCGGCCGCGGGTCGAGTCGCACGGCGAACGCGTTCCAGCTCGGCCCAGAAGCGGTCACGCAAAAGCTGATCCATGCCTGCGAGAGTCCAAGACCCAAGCCGCACTACTATGTCACCAAGCCCGCTTATCTGCTCGATGCCATGCGCCGCACCTTGCCAGCGCGGGCAATGAGCGCAACGATGCGGGCGATTTCCGAACGCGAGGCGAAAGAAACATGATCGCGACCCTGTCCCAAAAGGCCATTCCGATCGCCATTGGCGCGGTCGCCGTCGTGCTTGTGCTGGGCTTGTGGAACATGCTGCGCGGCGGACCGTCGAACCGCTCGCAGATTCTTATGCGCTGGCGCATCGGACTTCAGTTCGTCGCTATTGCCGTCATCATGACGGCGATCTATTTCCAGCAGCGCGGCTGATGGCCTGCGTCAAGAGCGGCCGATAAATCCTTGCCCCAAATCCCGACCTGCCGAAGGAGCGCGCCATGGTGCGGCTGAACAAGATCTACACCCGAACCGGCGATGACGGTACCACGGGCTTGGGCACCGGCGACCGGCGCATGAAATACGACCTGCGGGTCGCAGCCTATGGCACGGTCGACGAGACGAATTCCTGTATCGGCATGGCACGTCAGCACACCAGCACCGATCCAAACCTCGCACCCGTCGACACGACGCTGGTGCGGATCCAGAATGATCTGTTCGATCTTGGCGCCGATCTCTGCACGCCGGACACGGGCGAGCCGCTTGAGTATGAGCCGCTCAGAATTACCGACGGTCAGGTCGAAACGCTGGAAGTTGCCATCGACACGCTGAATGCCGATTTGGCGCCGCTCAGATCTTTTATCCTGCCGGGCGGCACACCGGCAGCCGCCGCGTTGCATCTTGCACGTTGCGTTTGCCGCCGCGCGGAGCGGATGATGGTGGAGCTTGGTGAAACACCTGGCGAGCCCGTCGGCAAGCCGGCGCTGCAATATGTCAATCGCCTGTCGGACTATCTCTTCGTCGCCAGCCGCTGGGTCAACGACAAGGGCGCCGGTGATATTTTGTGGGTGCCGGGACAGAATCGATAACTCTGTCCCGGTTCCGGCCGACAGCACGATCAGTTAAGAACAGCCTGGCCACAAGATCAGCCCGCGGGAGTTCGGCATGTTCGTTCCGATCTATGACCACAACAAGCTCGATCATGTTCCGCTGCAATTTGTGACGATCGGGTTGATCGTCGTGAACGTTCTGATCTTTGTCGTTTTCCAGTCGGGACTGATCGGCGGGCAGGGCGAGGCCATCGCCTTCACCTATGGCATGATCCCAGCTGTCGTGATGGACATCCGCGATCTGCCGCCGGAATACGCGGTATTCAGCGACACCTGGGAGCCGATCACGCTGATCACCTACCAGTTCCTGCATGGCGGCTGGATGCATCTGATCGGCAATATGGCGTTCCTCTGGGTGTTTGGTGACAATATCGAGGATGCGCTCGGCCACTTTAAATTTCTGATCTTCTATCTGCTCTGCGGCGTCGCAGCCGGACTGTGTCAGATTTTGATCGAGCCGGGATCGCAGGCGCCTGTGATCGGCGCGTCCGGCGCCGTGGCCGGCATCATCGGCGCGTATCTGATGCTACATCCCAAAGTGAAGGTCTGGGTTCTGGTCATGATGCGCATTCCGATCCGGCTCAGCGCGATGTGGGTCTTGGGTTTCTGGATCGGATTTCAAATCTTCATGGCCTTCGCCTTCCCTGACGAGGCTGTCGCCTGGTGGGCGCATATCGGGGGCTTCATCGCTGGCGCTCTTCTGGTCATTCCGCTGAAGCGACGCGGTGTCTTGCTGTTCGATCGGGGCATGAGGACGTGATCCGCAGCACAAGCCGTGGCAATCAGTCAATTGACATGGGGCTTTGGCCAATTCTACGGTCTCGTCCGGCCAAGTACAGGTCGCTTCTTACCTAGCCGCGACCGCAAACGCGGCCCATCACTCGCCGTGATTGTTTCATCAGAGCGCAGACTGAGTGCGCCGAAACGGTCGCGACATGGTTCAAGCCTCCGGCAGGTGCCGGAGCGGAGGAGGTCCCGGGGATGAAGGTCCTGGTCCCGGTCAAGCGGGTTGTCGATTACAATGTCAAAATCCGGGTCAAGCCGGATGGGTCGGGCGTTGAGCTCGCCAATGTCAAGATGAGCATGAACCCTTTCGATGAGATCGCCACCGAAGAGGCGATCCGGCTGAAGGAAAAGGGTGATGTCAGCGAAATCGTTGCGGTGTCGATCGGCCCGGCCGAGGCACAACAGACGATCCGCACAGCACTAGCCATGGGCGCCGACCGCGGCATCCTGGTCAAGACCGACGATCTCCTGGAACCACTTGCCGTCGCTAAGATCCTCAAGGGCGTCATCGCCGAGGAAGAGCCCGGCCTGGTCATTCTGGGCAAGCAGGCGATCGATGACGATTGCAATCAGACCGGTCAGATGTTGGCAGCACTGCTCGGCTGGTCGCAAGGGACGTTTGCGTCCAAGATCGAGGTAGCAGGCGACAAGCTCAGTGTTACGCGCGAGGTAGACGGCGGTCTGCAGACCATCGAGCTTGCCATGCCCGCCGTGGTGACAACTGATCTCCGCCTCAACGAACCGCGCTACGCCTCTCTCCCCAACATTATGAAGGCGAAGAAAAAGCCGCTCGATGAGAAGACGCCTGCCGACTACGGCGTCGACACCGCGCCGCGCCTGACCGTTCTTAAGACAACAGAGCCGGACGCACGCAAGGCCGGTGTCAAGGTAGGGTCCGTCGCCGAACTCGTCGACAAGTTGAAAAACGAAGCGGGAGTCATCTGATGGCCGTTCTCCTGATCGCCGAACACGACAACGAAAGCCTCAACGAACTCACCGCCAAGGC
>JBCBSK010000230.1:0-4030 GCA_039819185.1 Pseudomonadota bacterium
ATACCCGCGATCGAATTGATCAGCGTGCCCTGGTTGATGCTCTTGACCGCCATACCGGCAACATTGCCGCCGACCGCACCCGCCGCGAGCTGAATGAGATGGGGTCTGTCGTTGAAAATTCATTAGCCATGCCCGTGACGATGGACAAGGGGCCGGATATGGTCGTGCTGCTGGGGGCAAAGGGCCGGCACGGCTCGATCACAGGGGATAGGCATGGATATCGTTGGACTTCTCATTCAGCTCGCGGCGGGTGCGGTCGGCGGCAATGTTGCCGGTATGGCGGTCAAGAGCATCAACCAGGGCACGCTGATCAATTCGATCGCGGGTATTGTCGGCGGCGGTCTCGGCGGCCAAATCCTGACTGCTGTGCTTGGCGCAGGCGCAGCAGGCGGCGGCCTCGATATCACATCGATCCTGTCGAGCGTCGCAGGCGGCGGTGTTGGAGGCGGCATCTTGCTGGCTGTCGTCAGCATGATCCGCAATGCGATGAACAAGTAACGTCGCTGCCGGCCGGACGAGATCTGTCCCGTTCGGCCGAAACACCTGAGGCCACGCCCTTAGTCCGACAGTCCAAGCACATCGGCCATGGAGTAAAGGCCCGGCTTCTTGCCGCGCCCCCAAAGCGCGGCTTTAACAGCGCCGCGGGCGAAGATGCCACGGTCCTCGGCGCGGTGAGTCAGTTCGATCCGCTCATGCGGGCCAGCAAAGATCACCGTGTGCTCACCGACGACCGTTCCGCCACGCAGGGTGGCAAAGCCGATATCGCCGCGCCCGCGCGACCCAATCTGGCCGTCACGCACGCGCACCGAATGATCGGCGAGCGAGATATCGCGGCCCTCGGCGGCGGCTTCACCGAACAGATAGGCAGTGCCGGACGGCGCATCGACCTTCCTGTTGTGGTGCATTTCGACAATTTCGATGTCGAAATCGGGATCAAGTGCCCGTGCCGCTTGACGCACGAGGCCTGCAAGCAGGTTCACCCCAAGGCTCATATTGCCCGACCGGATGATGCAGGCGTGGCGCGCGGCAGGGCCAAGCTTCGCAAGCTGTTCGTCCGTCATACCGGTCGTGCCAATCACGTGGACTGCACGCGATTGCGCAGTCAGCATCGCAAAGCCGATGGCCGCGTCGGGTGTGGTGAAATCGATGACGGCATCCGACCGGGCAATGACGGCCAGCGCATCGGACGTCACCTCGACACCAAGCGTATCGGCACCAGCCAGGCTGCCCGCATCCTGACCAAGATGCGGCGATCCCTCATGCTCGATCGCACCGACGAGGTCACAATCCTCGGTCGCTAGGATCTCCTGAATGATCGTCCGACCCATGCGGCCGGCTGCACCGGTAACGGAGACGCGCATAGATTCACATGTCCTCAGGCTGTTTCCGGTTGCGGGCCGTCATAGCCTTCAATGATGATCAGCCGGCCGGTCGAGGCTTCCGCGCGCACCGCCTTGGCGCGCTGATATTCGGGAGACTCGTAGCATGCCTTGGCGGTCGCATAATCGGCGAACTCGATGACAACATGACGGCCATCGAGCTGACCTTCCACCGTTTCCGACTGCCCGGCACGCACGAGAAACCGGGCGCCATATTTCGAAAACGCCTCGGCATTGGCCGCGACATAGTCCTTGTAGCGCTCCGGGTCAGTGATATCGACATGAGCGATCCAATAGCCTTTGGCCATGGCAGGGTCCTTCCGCTTTGCTCGGTTAGGCTAGCGCGTCAGCGATCTCGCCGACGATGCGGCGAGCGGCATCCGCAGGATCGCCGGCCTGGGTGATCGGGCGGCCGACGACAAGCATATCGGCACCGTCGCGGATCGCCGAGGACGGCGTCGCAACCCGCTTCTGGTCACCCGAGGCGCTGCCGGCGGGACGAATGCCTGGCGTGACGAGGCGCATGTCCGGGCCGACGATCGCCCGAAGATCACGCACCTCCTGAGCCGAGCAGATCAGCCCGTCGATCCCTGCATCGCGCGCCTGACGGGCGCGCTGAGCGGCGAGATCGGCTGCCGTCATCGCATAGCCCGCCTCGCGAACGTCGTCATCATCCATCGATGTCAAAACGGTGACAGCGAGTAGGTGGAGATCGCTGTCTCCGCGTGCTTCGACAGCGGCTTTCATGGCGTCAGGATAGGCATGAATGGTGAGGAACTCGACACCCATCTTGGCGATCGACCGCACCCCGTTTGCGACCGTATTGCCGATGTCGAGAAGCTTCATGTCGAGGAAGATCGCATGACCGTCGCGCACCAGTTCCCGGGCCAGCGCGATCCCGCCGGCAAAGGCGAGTTGGTGGCCGATCTTGAAACAGCCGACCTCATCGCCGAGTTGGGCAACGAGCCTCAGCGCCTCGTCGGGACCCGGCACATCAAGGGCGACAATCAGACGGTCTTTCGGGGACAGGGAAGCGATCATGACCCCAGGGTTTTGCGCCCTGGTCTAACATACGTCAATGGCTGTCGGTCGGCCAACCTTGAAGGGTCTTGCTCCGATGGACGTACTTGGAAATCCCGCAGCGTCTCATGCTTGTGCCACCGGGTCGCGGCGCGCCGCCTCCTCCAGGAACAGGATCCGTGCAAGCATGAACATCAAGCCAATTGAGCCGGACAGTATGACCAAGATGACCCAGGGCAGAGGCCGCATGCCGAGGTTCCGCGCCTTGGGCACCAGCCAGACAAGAGCCACTGAGGCCGCCAGAAGCAGGTCGAACCAGATCTGATTGCTCCAGAAGCCCCGAATATGCTCATGCCAGAATCCGAGCGGTCCCTCGACAATGATCGCAATGACAGACCAGGACAGAAAGATGACCGCTAGCAGCGCAGGCCAGAACCAGGCGTTTCGCATACGGCCAATCGCACCGGCACCATAGAGGAGCGCGAACACAACAAAACCCAAACCCGCAAGGGCCGGGAGCAAGGTCGTTATCGGCATGGTCCGCTCCGCGATATCAGGATAGTCAAAGGAATGCCTTGTTCCTGCCGCCCACTCAATTCCCGCCGAAAAAGTCCTTCACGCGGGAGAGGAACCCGTGGGATTCCGGGTTGGTTTCCTCACTGGCAAGGCCGGCAAACTCTTCGAGAAGCTCACGCTGACGTTTGGTCAGACTGGTCGGTGTCTCGACCATGGTCTGGATGTAGAGATCACCGACAGTCTGCTGGCGCAGGATCGGCATCCCCTTACCCTTGAGCCGAATCTGCTTGCCCGACTGGGTGCCGGCGGCGATCTTCACCTTGGCGCGGGCCCCTTCGAGCGTCGGCACCTCAATCTCGCCCCCCAACGCCGCCACCGTCATCGGGATCGGTATGCGGCAGAACAGGTCCGCGCCGTCGCGCTGAAAGATGTCGTGCGGCTTCACGGATAGAAAGACATAAAGATCGCCCGGCGTGCCGCCGCGCATGCCGGCTTCCCCTTCACCAGCAAGGCGAATACGCGTGCCGTCCTCGACACCGGCAGGAATGTTCAGCGACAGCGAGCGTTCCTTGGTGACGCGGCCTGCGCCGAAGCAGACCCCGCACGGCTTTTCGACAATCTCGCCGCGGCCGTTACAGGTCGGACAGGTGCGTTCGATCGCGAAAAAGCCCTGGCTTGCGCGCACGCGGCCCGCGCCATCACACATCGGACAGGTCGTTGTGCCCGTGCCAGGTTCGGCACCTGTGCCGTCGCAGGCCTCGCAGGTCACGCTCGTCGGGATCTGGATCTCCGCCGCTTTGCCCTCGAAGGCTTCCTCCAGCGTGATCTCCATGTTGTAGCGCAGATCCGCTCCGCGACCGCGGCCCTGGCGCCGACGCCCGCCGCCTTGGCGCGCGCCCATGAACTCGCCGAAGAGGTCGTCGAAGATATCGGCCATCGAGCCGGAGAAATCGCCGCTGAAGCCCCCAGGGCCGCCCATGCCTCCATTGAAGGCATCATGGCCGAAGCGGTCATAAGCGGCGCGCTTCTGCGGGTCCTTCAGGGTCTCATAAGCTTCGTTGATTTCCTTGAAGCGATGCTCGGCCGACGCATCGCCCGGATTGCGGTCCGGGTGA
>JBCBSK010000231.1:0-3971 GCA_039819185.1 Pseudomonadota bacterium
GCCTCTTTGCCGATCCAGAGCCGCGCCCCGCGCGCCACGACGTCCGACTTGAAGACGTGCACATAAGGAACGCACCAGGCATAGAGGCGCGGCGGATCCCGGATACCAGCGTCAATCAACGCGCTAAGAACTATCACTGGGGCGATTTCACCACCGGCCTGTTCGAGGCCAAGGACCGCGACTTCGACAGCGTGCTGTTGCTCAACCATGACGACACGCTGGCCGAGGGGCCGGGCTTCAACGTCTTCATCGTCAAGGGCGAGACCGTCATCACGCCGGACTGGCATTGCCTACACGGCATCACGCGGCGCACAGCACTCGAGATCGCCGGTGAACTGGGTCTAAGCGTCGAGGAACGCGGGGTTCCGCTGGATGAGGCGCTCAATGCGGACGAAATCTTCGTGACCACGTCGGGCGGCGGACCCGTGCCGGTCACCGCGCTCGACGAGCGGGTGTTTTCCAACGGTGCGCCGGGGCCCGTCGCAAGTCGCATCCGCGAGCGCTATTGGGACTGGATGACGCGGCCTGAACACCTCAGCCCGATCGACTATGGGCAAATGGCTGCGGAGTAACCGCCTACAAAATCGGCGTTTGATCCATCTCCAGATGCAACGCGTCACCGTCATAAGGATGGGCGCGGGCGACATCCTCGTTCAACTCGACGCCGAGACCTGGTGCATCGGAGACGAGAACGAAACCGTCTTCCCAGCGGATTGGCGCGTTCAGAAGGTCTGCATGGAAGCCGGAGAAATCGCGGATTGCCTCGAGGATCAGAAAGTTGGGGCTGGTTGCCGCGAGTTGGATGTTGGCGGCAGCGACCAGCGGTCCGCAATAAAGATGTGGTGCGATCTGGGCGTAGAAGGCCTCCGCCAAGCTTGCGATCTTCTTGCCTTCCAGCAGGCCGCCGCAGCGGCCGAGATTGAGCTGAAGGATGGACGCGGCTCGGGTCTCCAGGACACGCGCGAACTCGTATTTCGTGGTCAAGCGTTCCCCGGTCGCGATCGGGATCGAGGTCTGGCGCGCGACAAGCGCCATCTCCTCGGGCTTTTCGGGCGGCACCGGCTCCTCGAACCACAATGGATCATAGGGTTCGAGCGCTTTGGCCATGCGGATCGCCCCTGAGGGCGTGAACTGGCCATGGGTGCCGAACAGGATGTCGGCTTTCGTCCCCACCGCCTCGCGGATCGCCTTGCAGAACCGGACCGAGAGGTCGATGCGCTCAAGGCTCGGCTGGCGCGGATCAAAGGCTGAATAGCCGCCCACCGGATCGAGCTTAAGGCCGGTAAAGCCCTGTGCGACATAGCGGGCCGCGGTTTCCGCCGCCACGTCCGGGTCGGAGTAGATCTGGGCCGAGGTGTCATGGGCATCGGCGCCGTCGGGATAGAGATAGGTGTAGGTTCTGAGACGCTCATGCACCTTGCCGCCGAGCAGCGCGTGCACGGGCTTGCCCAGCGCCTTGCCGATAATGTCCCACAACGCCAGTTCGAGGCCGGACAGAATGCTTCCAAGCGTCAGGTCCGGGCGCTGCGTGAAGCCCGACCCGTAGACCCTGCGCCACAGCGCCTCGATGTTGAAGGGGTCGGTACCGGCGACATAGCGGGCCGCGACATCCTCCGTCATCGCCGCGATGACATGCGGGCTTGCGGTCGCCGCATAGACTTCGCCATAGCCCGCGATGCCTGTATCGGTCACGAGTTTGACGAAGATGAAATAGCGCCCGCCCTCCGCCGGCGGCGGATTGGCGGTGACGAAGGTCTCGATATCTTGGATTTTCATCGTGTCTCTATGTCCCCGGCGTCCCCGGCCCTGCCTGGGTCTGGTCGGAATAGTCTTGCAAGAACTGGTCGATCAGCGCGCGATAGCGGTCCAGCCCGAAGCTCGCATAATGCCCGGCATGAACGATCCTTGGTGAGACCTCACGCATCCCGCGCATCGTCGCGTGATAATCGGCCATGTTGGAATGATAGGCGTTGGTGATGAGGTCGCCGTCATAAAGAAAGTCGCCGGCGATCATAATTCCGGTCGTCTCCTCAAAAAGCGCGATCCCGCCCGGTGAGTGTCCCGGCGTGTGGAGCACGGTGAATTGGCGATCGCCGAGATCGATCACATCACCGTCTTCGATCAACCCAGTCGCGGGAGCGGGATAGAGCCGATACCGCGACCGGTCCCAAGCATCTGGAACGGGATCGAACATCTCCGCATCACTCATTTCCGAGAAAAGCCAGGTCGCCAGCGTCGCGTCATTGGTTGGATCTGCGAGAATATCGGCTTCGGCCGGATGGATCAGCCGCTCCCGAAACTCATGCGTCGCGCCGATATGATCGAAATGGCTGTGGCTTGAGACACAGATGATCCGCCGCTCGGCAAGCCAGGGCAGGGACCCGGCCAGCGAGAACAGGCCAAGCCCGGTATCGACGATCATGTCCCGGTCGGTCCCGCGCACATGAAACATGTTGCAGCGGACATCAGGGTTCATGTCGGGCTCGGTGATCAGCGTGACGCCATCGCCGAGGTCTTCCGTTGCAAACCAGTCCGGCTTCACCGGAAGACAAATTGTCATCGATCAGGCCAGGCTGTCGCGCTTGAGCGGCATCGTCATGCAATGCACCGATCCGCCGCCCATCGCGAAGAGTTCAAGCTCGGGATCAAGCACGGTGAAGCCCTCGGCGCGGAGCTTGTCGTTCACGGCCTGACAGTGCTTGGGCGAGACGATGCGGTCATTGCCGAGCGCCAGCACATTGCAGCCCATATGATGCACCGCCTCGCGATAACCGACATCAATCGTGCGGATGCCATGCGCCGTCAGCCAGTCGACAAAACCTTGGTCGAGCACCGTGTGGCAGGCAAGTGCCACGCCATCGCCGATCGCCGAAAACAGAAGATCGAGATGCAGGAAATAGTCGTCGAACGGCTGTAGCCGCACTTCCCAGCCTTCGTCCCGAAGCCAGCCGGCGAACTGAGCGGCGCCGGCTTCGTCCGTGCGTTCGCCGGAATGGCCGACGACGCAGAGGCCGGGGCGGATGATGTGGATGTCGCCGCCTTCGAGCGTGCCCTTGGTCGAGAAGTTCCAGATGCCGTCCAGCCCACCATAGAATTTCAGAAGCGAATGATATTCGCCGCGACGCTGCGGCCGGAACAGCTGGGTCAGCACGGGTCCCCAAGGGGTGATCTGGCTCGAATCGCGGGTGTAGACCTGATAGGGCAGGTGGGCTTCGCTGTCGGTGTAGTGCAGCGTCACGCCGGCGCCGGTCAGCGCATCCTCGAGCTCGCGATATTGTGCCTGCAGCTTTTGATGATCGAGACCGGTCCCGGCCCCGAGCGTGCGTTCTGCGATCGAGTTTGTCGCGATCCACTGGTAATTGTCTGGCCGCGACAGAAGCACTTCGCGGAGGGGGCCATATTCGGAATCGATCGACCAGCGAGCGGATGAAGAGGCGGTCGTCATCAAAATGCTCCGGAAGCGTTTGAGGCAAGAGCGCTGCATCCTGCAATGGACGCTCCCCTCACGCAATTCTCATCCGCGATTGAGCCTGTCCCGGATAGCGAAATCCACAAAGCGTGATAGAGGAATGCCGCAATAGAGCGCCTCTCAGGACCGACAGAAATGGACACCGCCGAGACCATTGTCACTCTGGTGACCTACTATCTCTATGCCGGCTGCACGGTGGCCGCGATCTTCCTGCTGTTTGGCGTTGACCGGGTCGAACCGTCGGCGCGTGGTGCCTATGCCTTTCGGCCGCTGGTGGCGCCGGGCGTGATCCTTCTTTGGCCTCTTGTGCTATGGCGCTGGATTGCGCTCGAGCGGGCGCGTGCCGAGCAGGGTGACGGCTGATGCAGCGGGGCTTGAGGCGCGCTCATGGGCGGATCTGGATGGTGTTTGCCTTCCTGCTTCCGGTGGTCCTGATCACACTCGTTTCGTTGCGCCAGACCGAGCCGCTTGACCGGCCCGCCGTGCTGATCTCTTCCCCAGC
>JBCBSK010000232.1:0-3945 GCA_039819185.1 Pseudomonadota bacterium
CGCGTGTGATGGTCACGACCGGACCCTCACTGTTGAGACCGCCTAGCGCACCGGATCCCGGATCAGCGGCTGGGTCGAGCAGTGCAGCCCACCGCCATTCAACTGAACCAGGTCATAGGGCACGATGCGCCAGGTGACGCCGCGTTCGGCCAGCCGGTCCAATGTTGCTTGTGACGCGCCCTCGGGCATCAAAAGACGGCGTGGCGCGATCGTCAGGCAGTTGATGATCCAGGGATCATCATCCGGCCCGAGCTCGATGGTCTCGATGCCGAGCTCCGAGAGCTTTTCGATGAAGCTATAGGACAGAAGGTCGGGGTCGATCAGCGCGAGATCGGTATCGAGCATCATCAACGCGCCGTCGAGGTGGATGTTGTAGCCGGTCAGATCGACCCGCACCAGGTCGACACCCTGTTCGGACAGCACCTGCTCGAGATGGCGGCAGCCGGTCTCATTGACGCGGACTGAGCGCCCAATGGCGGCCGTCGTGGCGTTGAGCCAGGAAAAGCTGCCGCCTTCGAGCAGCCCGTCGCCATGCACGGTGCGCAGGATGGGCACGCCGAGCTTGCCGAGCGTCCGTGTGATGACCGCCTCTTCGCCGCGACGGGCGCGCACGGCCAGCCGGCCGATGACCGCGCCGCCTTTCACCATGATCACCGGATCGCGCGTGTAGACGGACTTGAGCCGCCCCTCGGCGACGCCATCCAGCGTGACGACCTCGATATCTTCCTCGCGCAGCGCCGCGACATAGGCATCGTGCTGGGCGCGCAACAGGTCGAAGTCCGGGATCGTCTCGCTCTGCCAGTACCAGCCATCCGCGATATCGCCATAGGAGCCGATCGCCTCGATGCGCTTCGACCGGTCGATCCGGTTGAGCTCGTCGCCCGGCCGATGCACGAGAATGACGCGGATCTTGCCGACGCTGTTGTCGCAGCCCCAGGCTCGGCCCCAGCCGAACGCGAGCTCCTCGGGCGTCTCGAACGCCGGCTCGGGCTCGGGTCCGAACAGCTTCATGGTGAGGTTGTAGATATGGCTTGCGTCATTCATGAGGACTGCCCCGTCGGTTTCGAAGCTCGCGTAAGCGGCTCCTGCTGGGTGATGCAATGAATGCCGCCGCCGCCGATCGCGATGTCGTTGACGGGCACGCTGACGATCTTTCGGTCGGGAAACAGCTTGGCAAAGGTCTCGAAGGCCCAGTCGTCCTCCGAGATGCCGTAGGATGGAATGACCACGCCGCCATTGGCGATGTAGCTGTTGACATAGGACCGGCAGAACCGGTCGCCATCTTCGGGAATGCTCTGGGCCTCATCGCAGAAGGCCAGTTCGATCGGCCGGCCCCTGGCGTCCGTCTGCCCCTCCATTGCCTTGACGTTTTCCGCCATGATCCGGGCGAAGGAGGCATCCGGGTCGGGTGAGCGTTCCATCAGCACCAGGCCGGGTCGGACGAACACCCCGACCCCGTCGACATGACCATTGGTCTCGTCCTCGTCCTCATTGCCCGGCAGCCAGATGACCTTCTCGACGCCCAGAAGACGCTTCAGTTCGCGGTCGATCTCGTCGCGGGTCCAGCCCGGATTGCGGTTTGGATTGAGCAGGCAGGTCTCGGTCGTGATCAGCGTGCCTTCGCCATCAACGGTGATCGCGCCACCCTCGCAGGTCAGCGTGCTGGAAAAGACCGGCAGGCCGAGATGATCCAGAATGCGCCGCGCCAACAGCGCGTCCTTGTCGTGCGGTTCGTAATTGCCGCCCCAGGCATTGAATCGGAAGTCAACACCACCAAGGTCCCCTTGCGCGTTGATGACGAAGCAGGGGCCTGTGTCGCGCGTCCAGGAATCGGTCAGCGGGATTTCGAGAATGTCGATGCTCGGGTCGAGCAGCGTCCGCGCGTTCTCATGATCCTCCGGGCTGACCACCATGGTCACCGGCTCGAACTGGCGGATGGCGTGCGCCACGCCGGCATAGCCGCGGCGCACATCCTTGATCCGACCCTCCCAGATCTCCGGGTGGCAGGGCCAGGCCATCCAGCAGCGGGCATGCGGTTCCCATTCGGCCGGCATGCGAAAGCCAAGGCCGGATGGCGAGAAACGATCGGCCTCCAAAATCATGTCGTTCATTGGGATCTCGTTGTTTGGCTGGACACAGTAACGGATCACATCGGTTACAGCTTGGGCGTGGGCATGCCGAGAATGTCGGCCAGTCGCCGGTTTCCCGCTTTGATATAGCGGTCGAAAACGATGGCCATTCCGGCGATGCACAGACCGGCCAGAAGCCCTGAGCCAGCATCGACACGGGCGATCGCGGCGAGCGTAATCTCCTCAAGGCCGCGCGTGCCGATCAACGCCGTCACCACCAACATGCCGAACGACATCATCACCACCTGATTCAGCCCGAGCAGGACCGTTGGCAGCGCCAACGGTAGATTGACAAGCGTCATCACCTGACCGCGGCTACATCCCGACATGCGCGCGCCGTCGACGAGGTTCTGCGGCGTGCCGCGAAGACCTGCCGCTGTGTACCGGATGGCGGGGGCAATGGCATAGAGGACGATCGCGAGGAAGGCGGGAAAATCGCCGATCGAGAACAGCATCACTACCGGGATCAGATAGACAAAGGTCGGCAAGGTTTGCAGGAAATCGACAAGCGTCATCAGCACCGCGTTCGCCCGGGTGCTCAATCCCGCGACGAGGCCGAGCATGAAGCCAATGATCATTGCGAAGATGATGGCAAGGAAGACGAGATAGAGTGAGATCATCGCCTTGTCCCAGTATCCGAGGACGGCGATGGTTAGGAAAATGCCGCTACCGAGCGCGAAAAGCCGCCAGCCGCCGAGCGCAAAACCGGCCATGCCAACGCCCAGTACGACCACTAGCCACGGCACGTCTAGGAACAGCGTCTTGGTTGGCCGGAGGATATAGACGATCGTGCTGTCTCGCACAGCAGCAAGCTCAGCCTTGAAGGTCGTCCCGAACCACTGCACCGCATCGTTGACCATCCGACCCGGCGACAGCGTGTAGCTCTCCGGCCAGGTGTGAAGCGCGGGCACGAGTGGCGAGAGAACCATTGTCGCGAGCAGAACGCAGCTACACGCAAGAAGTAGAAAGTGCTGCTGGTGCCATGACTTGTGACCCGTATCGTGGGTCGGTCGACGCATGGCGATCGCGTAGGACAAACGATCCAACATGATCGCCATCAGCGTGATTGCCGCGCCGGCCAGTGCTGCATCCGCCAGTTTGAGTGACTTCAGGGCACGAAGGACATCGCCACCGAGACCGCCAGCACCAATCAACGAGGCGATAATCACCACGGCCAGCGACAGCATGATGACCTGATTGACGCCGAGAAGGAGCTTCTTGCGCGCCGCCGGCAAAAGAACGAGACCGTTGAGCTGGAACCGCGTGCAGCCGGACAGCTGCCCGAACTCCTTGATCGAGGCCGGCACATCACGGAGTGCCTGGGTCGTGACGCGCGCCATCGGGGGCAGGGCGAAGATGACGGTCGCCATCAGGGCGGCGATTGGACCGAACCCGAAGAACAGGATCATCGGCACGAGATAGGAGAACAGCGGCAGGGTCTGCATGATATCGTAGAGCGGTTGCAGCACCGCGTTGGCCGTTCGGCTGCGATATCCCCAGAGACCGAGCAGGATGCCGCCGATTGTACCGATGACGACCGCGATCATGACCGAGGCGAGCGTCATCATGGCGGACTGCCAGAGGTCGAACACCGCGAAGTAGACAAATGTGATCCCGGTCAGGACGGCCAGAGGCGTCGACCCGAAGCGCCAGGCGATCAGGGTCCACACCATCGCGATGGCAAGCCAGGGCAGGGGTGGGATCTCAATGGGCGGATGATCATCGCGATAGAACGTAAAACCATCGGCCAAGAGCCCACGCATCAGATCGAACGGCTGAGCGACAAGCCATCCCACCGACCGCGTCATTTGCGAGA
>JBCBSK010000233.1:0-3895 GCA_039819185.1 Pseudomonadota bacterium
AGGGAACGGTTCTGTCGGCGCACTGGCGTGGCCCGCGCGAGGCCAGGCTGGTCATAGCGGTGCATGTGGTTGAGGGGGTAGCCTCAGATGAACGGCCGGTGCGTGTTCGTCTAACGCGCCGCGGGATCGATGCCTTACCGCAAGCCGGTGACGTGATAACGATTCGCGCTATGCTTCTGCCGCCCCCGGACGCTGCCATACCAGGAGGGTTCGACTTTCGCAGAAGTGCCTATCTCGATCGCATTGGTGCGGTCGGATATGCGCTCGCCAATCCAATCGTCGTTCAACCAGCGGATCAGAGTCTTGATCGAGGCATCAGGGACATGCTCGAACGGCTCCGTGTCGCAATTGCCGAAGATCTGCGGGTCGCAGCACCTGCCGGGACCGGTGACATTTCTGCCGCTCTTATCGTGGGCTTGCGCGATGGCATCGATGACACCGTTACGCAGAACCTGCGCGATACGGGCTTGGCGCACATTCTGGCGATCTCCGGCTTGCATATGGCCTTGTTCGCCGGAACGCTCTTTGCACTGGTGCGGGTTGGGCTAGCTGCGGTCCCTGGGGTCGGGGTGCGTTGGCCTGTCAAGAAACTCGCCGCTTCGATTGCACTTGTCGGCGCGGTTGCCTATCTCGGCCTGTCTGGCGCCGGCATTGCCACGCAGCGTGCGTTCATCATGGCCACCATCATGCTTGTGGCGGTGCTGATAGAGCGACCAGCCTTGACGATGCGCAATGTTGCCGTCGCCGCCATGATCGTCATGATATTGTCGCCTGGCGCCGTCCTCAGTGCCAGCTTTCAGATGTCGTTTGCCGCCGTTGCGGCGCTGATCGCGGCCTATCGTGAAGTTCAGGCGCGCGCGCTCCACGGCGAACGTGGTCGACGAGCGCCATCACCGGCTCTCTTGATGGGGAGGGCTGCATGGCGCTACGTTTTCGCGCTGTCCCTGACAAGCCTGGTTGCAGGCCTTGCGACATCGCTTTTCGCTGTCTACCACTTCGGCCGATTTCCAGCTTACCAGTTGATCGCCAATCTGGTTGCGATGCCGGTCTTTGGAACGCTGGTGATGCCGCCAGCGGTGGCGACACTGCTCTGTCTACCGCTTGGTCTTGAGGCGATTCCTCTGAAGGTCATGGGGCTCGGCATCGATCTCGTGACCGGTATCGCTGCGGCAATTGCGGCTTGGCCCGGAGCCCGCATTGGGCTGTCCGATATCGCGATGCCGATCATGGTGGGTGTCAGTCTCGGCGCATGGTTGTGGTTCATCGGCCAGGGCGTCATACGGTTTGCGGGTATTGCCATTGTCAGTATCGGTCTTGTCCTGTCACCAGTGCTGAACGCGTCACCGATTGGCTTTATCGATCGTGAAGCGGGACTGATCGCAGCCGACACGGAGACTGGTTGGTCATTTGCCGGAGTCCGCCGGTCCGGTTTCGTAATTGAGGCCGTCCTGCGCAGCAGAGGGGATGCCCGGGATCCGGGCGACATCGCGTTTGATCGCTGTAAGGATTCAGTCTGCACACTTGACACTGTAAGCGGTCACAGCATCGGACTGTTCGATGCGATGCCGGAGCCGGACCAAGCGTGTCACGTCGACGTTGCCGTGCTGCGCGGTCGCCCTAACAGACCATGCCCGGATGCGATATTGGTCCTAGACTGGGACGACATCGATCGCCATGGCGCGAGTTACATCTACGAAACCGCTAATGGTGGCTTGATGCTGCGCGGTGCGCGCGACCGCCAATCAACCCGGCCTTGGTCCCTTCAGCGTTAGGGATGGAGTGCAGGTGGCGCAAAGCGGAAAAACAACTCCACCGATGTTTTCTAATAGGTTCTCAGAAGGCCTACCATGACGCCCTGAATCCGCACGCGATCTGTGCCGAAGATTCGCGTTTCATAGGCAGGATTCGCTGCTTCCAGCGCGATCGAGGCGCCTTTTCTGCGCAACCGTTTCAAGGTTGCTTCCTCGTCGTCGATCAGTGCTACGACGATGCTGCCTGTGTCAGCAGTGTCGGATTTGCGGATCAGTGCCGTGTCACCGTCAAGAATGCCTGCCTCGATCATCGAATCACCGCGCACTTCAAGCGCAAAGTGATCTGCCCCCAATGTGAGCATGGAGACCGGCATGTCGAGCGTGTCGACATGGCTCTCTATGGCCGAAATCGGTGTGCCCGCCGCAATCCGTCCCATTAGGGGAACGGCGACCGTTTGCCGACGTGTATCCTCCGCAGGCGCTGGCGCGCGACCCAAACTGCCCTCGATAACATTGGGTTCGAATTTGCGCCGGCCAGTGCCGAGACCTGGTTGGCGATTTTCCGGCAATTTGACGACTTCAAGCGCTCGCGCCCGGTTCGGCAGGCGCCGCAAGAAGCCGCGCTCTTCAAGAGCTGTGACGAGTCGGTGAATGCCGGACTTCGACTTGAGGTCGACCGCCTCTTTCATCTCTTCGAAGGAGGGGGGGACACCGGTTTCGGTCAGCCGTTCCTGAATAAACATCAGGAGCTCATATTGTTTCTTAGTCAGCATCACGTACCCCAGCTAAAACAAATCATGAACAGTTGTATCATGTTCTATGACTGTTCCGCAATGGTTAACATTTGGTTTTTTGCTGACCTGTTAGGGCAGAGCGAGAACCTCAACGACCGAGCCAGCGGCAACCGGTGGCGCGAAGGGGGCGCGAACGATCAGCGCATTGGCACGCGCCAAGATTGCCAGCATGGAGCTATCTTGCTTGCCGAAGGCGGTGACGACAGGACCATCGGGTGTCTTGTCCAATTGTGCGCGCAGATAGTCCTGACGACGATCGTTCTCAGGTAGAGGCGCCCCAAGGCGGGCGCGGATCGTCTCGAGACGTGGGTTAGGGAGGCCATGCATCGTGTTGATCAAAGGCATCAGGAAGATCTTGGCGCATACGATGGCCGAGACCGGATTGCCCGGCAGACCGAGAACACGGGTCTGGCCAAGCTGGCCGAACATGAGCGGTTTGCCAGGCCGCATGGCGATGCGCCAAAACCCAAGCGTCATGCCGAGGTTGCCCAACACCTCCTGAACAAGATCGTGATCACCAACCGACGCACCACCAAGCGTCACCAGAATGTCGAGGTCGGTGAGCATACCGATACGGTTGGCGATGTCGACCTTGTCATCGCGCGCGATACCAAGATCGATTGGCATGCCACCCTCAGCCTGCACCATTCCATAGAGAGCATGATTGTTTGACGCGACAATCTGATCGGGCCCTGGCGTTTCTCCTGCGGCAACAAGTTCATCGCCATTGGCGAGGATGCCGACGCGCGGGCGACGCCTAACGGAAACGACGGGATGGTTCAGGCTCGCTGCCAGCGCGACGGCACTCGGATCCAAGCGCCGGTTTGGCTCCAGCAGGGTATCACCGGCCCGGAAATCAAGCCCTTTCGGACGCACGAACTGGCCGGATGTGACATGTTCTCTTGGGACGATCGTCGCACCATTGTCCAAGACCTCCGCATCTTCCTGGATCAGGACTGCATCGGCACCATGAGGAATGGGCGCACCTGTAAAGATACGGACGGTCTCCCTGGGACCCATGCCTCCGGAATGGCGTTTCCCCGCCACCGAGCGGCCGACCACGGTAAGCCTCTGCCCAGGCGCGACATCCTCGGTTCGTACCGCATAGCCATCCATGGCAGAGGCCGGGAAAGGTGGCTGGTCGCGGGTCGCCGCAAGGGGTTCCGCCAGAACCCGCCCATGGGCTTGATCCAGGGGAACGTGCTCGATCGCTAAGGGCTCGGCGGTTTCGAGAATGCGCCTCAGCGCCTCCTCGACGGGCATCAGGCTCATGGCTGACCACGACCGTCCGCATGATAGTCGCCCGATTGGCCGCCGGTCTTCTCCAGGAGCGTAATGCCTGAGATCATC
>JBCBSK010000234.1:0-3867 GCA_039819185.1 Pseudomonadota bacterium
CCGAACCGGTCTCTTTGTTCGCCGGGCAGGCACCCCATCCAGACGCCAGCCGGCGGACAGGCTTTTCCGGCAACCGTATCGACCGGCAGAGCGAAGCGCGTGGGCCAAATGTCGTTGCCGAAGCGCTTCAGCACCCTGATGTGTGTTTCTACCTGTTTCAGGACGACCGGGCCTTGCTGCGCGCCGATGGTGACACCATGGCGGCGTTGTTTGCGCCGTCGGTGCCGCTTGTCGCGCTTGTCAGCGAGGAGAGCCGGGTGCTGCTCGGGTATGCCGAGGATGGCGGTCCCAGGCTGGCCGCGCGCGTCCCGACTGAAACCGTTCTGCCGGAAGATGTTAAGGCGATCGACCTGAGATCCATTGCCTATCAGGGGCTTGTCTCCGACGCCGATCTCGGTGCGATCGCGCAAGGCCGATCGATGACCGGCTGGCATGCACGCCACCGGTTCTGCGCCAATTGTGGCGAGCCGACCCAGATGAGCCAGGGCGGCTATCGGCGCGATTGCGCAGCCTGTGGGGCTCAGCACTTCCCGCGCGTCGATCCGGTCGTGATCATGTTGATCCGGGATGGCGACCGGGCACTGCTTGGCCGCTCTCCGCGCTTCAACGACGGCATGTATTCCTGTCTCGCGGGCTTTTTGGAGCCGGGCGAGACCGTCGAGGACGCGGTGCGCCGGGAGACCTTTGAGGAAGTGGGCGTGCGCATCGGCCAGGTGCGTTACCACGCGAGTCAGCCCTGGCCGTTTCCGTCGACGCTGATGATCGGCTGTATGGCGCAAGCGCTGACGACAGACATTACGATCGACGATGCCGAGCTTGAGGACGCACGCTGGTTCACCCGCGACGATCTCAACGCCATGCTCGCGCGCGAACATGCAGACAACTTCACGACACCGCCACCGCTTGCGATCGCGCAGGAACTGATCCGGGAATTCCTGCGCGGTTGACCACGTTCAACGGTCTGACGTTCAGCGCTCTCCATTGACATGGTCGGGTCTAAGTATCAGACGACCCCGCATGTCCGTTCTCGCTGGTTCCGGCACTTCCGCCCGCGCGGCGCGCGCGCTTCTCATCTGGGCGCTGATCCTTGCCGCGGTGATCCTCGTCGACACGCTGTCCGGCTACCTGTTCGGTGCCCGGTTAGGCCTTGCGTCGAAGGAAGGCGAGGGGCGTATCCTCTTGCTCCTGATCGCATCAGGGGCTGCGATCCAGTTGATGTCGCACGATCTCAGGCCGCTGGCCGCGTTCGGGCTCAGCGTCGCGCGCGGTTGGCAAGGACGGCTGGTCGCGGCCTATCTTGTGACCGTGCTTCTATGTGGCGGTGTGGTCTGGACCGGCATTGCGCTGGGTGCCCTGACCATAGACCCGGATTTCACGTTAGACGATATCTGGGACCCGGCGCTCACGGCGCTCGTCGCCGGCGCGCTGCTCGCCTATCTGCAGGAGATTGTCTATCGCGGCTTCGTTGCGACCCACTGCGCCGATCTTGTCGGCCGCTATGGCGTTGTGCTGTCAGGCTTTGCCTTTGGGCTGACACCCCATTTCGATCCGAGCCTTTGGCGTGATCTTGGTAGCGCCCTGCCGTTATTCATAGGTCTGATGCTGGCTGGGATCGTGCTCGATCTTTTAAAGCGTGTCTCGGGCAGCCTGATCCTACCGATCGGAGTTGTCGCTGGCTGGGTCGCCGTCGGCGTCTTCGTCAAGCGCTCGCATGTCGTCGAGGGTATGGGCGAGGAGCCTTGGTATTGGATCGTTGCACCGGTCGAGGTGCCGGTGTTGCACTATGTGGTGCTCGGCTTTCTGGCGGTTGCAATCCTCATCTTATGGCAGTTGCTGCTCAGACCGCGGGACAACGACGCTGAAACGGGTTCACGCTCTGAAACCAAGGGCATAAACAGCCTGAGCTGGCTAACAGCGCCCTTCGCTGTCCTATCCCGCTACAATCCGGTTTCGAGTCTGATGGCCTTTGCCCAGATCGATACGCTGATCACCGCCTGGTCAATGGCGCGGTTTCGGGTCGGGCCAGCCTATCTGCCGCGTTTTGTCGTGATGCTGGCGCTGTCGCTTACAACAACGCTTCTCTGCCTCCCGGAGCGGTTGCTTGGGCCAGTCTTCCGACGCCTCAGGCCTGCGAAAGACCCGGTTATCATCCTTGGCGTACACCGCTCGGGCACGACCCATCTGCACACGCTTCTGGCGCTCGACCCTCGACTCGTCGCGCCGCCCTTCGCCGATGTTTTGAACCCCCATGGCGTGGTGCTCGTCGGACGGGTCCTGAAATGGCTGCTAGGCCCGTTCCTGCCTTGGAAGCGGCCCTTCGACTCGGTTGAGGTGACGCTTGCCATGCCGGCGGAGGATGAGTTCGCGCTGTGCGCTGCAACGACCGCCTCGCCCTATTGGGGGATCGTTTTCCCCAATGCCCGCGACCGCTTCGACCGGCTGATCTATGGCGCTCAGTTCACGGACCGAGAAAAACGCCGCTGGCAGGCAGAACTTCAGACCTTTCTCGCCAAGCTGACCCTGTTCGACGGCAGGAGACCGGTACTGAAAAGCCCCTATCACACCGCCAAGGTCGCACTCCTTTCTCAGGCATTCCCGAAGGCCCGCTTCATCCACCTCAAGCGCGATCCGCGTGTCGTCCATCGCTCCAACGAAAAGCTCGAACGTGAGGGCTTCTCGCTGTTTCAAGTCCAAACGCCGGCGCCCGGAAACGGCCATGCCGAACGCTTCCTCGATCGGCACTATGTCGCGATGGAAGAGGCATACCGCACTGAGATCGCCGCCTTGCAGCCAAGTCAGTCCAGCGAGATCCGTTATGAGGATCTGGTGCGTGATCCGATTGCCGAGATCGAGCGCGTGTATCGGGAGATCGGACTTGAGATGACCGATGACGTGCGTGAGCGACTTCGAACCTACCTTGCGGATCGCGCGAGCTATCGGGCAGATCGCTATACGCCCCTGGAAGATGTCGAGAGCAAGCGTGTTGAGGCCAAACTCGCACCGCTTATCGACGCGTGGGGCTATCGCTGATCCTGTTCGGGCCTCTGGAAAGTGGCATCCAACATCTTGCCTTTGAGCCGCCCCTGTCTGATATGATCATTCCGGGAGGTTGGCGGCGGACGTGTCCCTCGCCAACCGGGTCAGGTCCGGAAGGAAGCAGCCCTAACGAGTCCGACTCGGGTTGTCGTTCAGCCTCCCACCGCTTCCTGGAGCGCTTTCGCTTTTCTTGGGGTTTGCTCAAGCGTTCGAGGTTCGTTTGTCGCAATTCCGGACGCGAAACCGGTATCCACTTTCGCTGGAATTGCTCCGGGGCTCTCACACGGTACGCGACAAAGAGGTGATCGGGCATGGACGACCGAACGGACGAAAGCCTGTTCGGCGCCGATGACGCTCCCGCCGCGCCGCCCTCGGCCTATCGGGTACTGGCCCGAAAGTATCGCCCGACGCGCTTTGAGGATCTGATCGGCCAGGAGCCTATGGTGCGTACGCTGTCGAACGCCTTCGAGCGTGGCAGGATTGCACAAGCCTATATGCTGACCGGCGTGCGCGGAGTTGGCAAGACGACGACCGCCAGGATCATCGCGCGCGCCCTCAATTACCAGACCGAGGATGGGTCGGTCGCAGGCCCGACGCTTGTCATGCCGGGGCTTGGTATCCATTGCCCCGAGATCCTCGACTCCCGCCATGTCGATGTGTTGGAGATGGATGCGGCCTCCAATACCGGCATCGACAACATTCGCGAGATCATCGAGGCGGTGCGCTATAAGCCGTCGAGCGCGCGCTACAAGGTCTACATCGTCGACGAAGTCCACATGCTGTCCAAGGCGGGAGTCGAGGATCTCGGGGCAATGGATACCAAGCCCCGGC
>JBCBSK010000235.1:0-3857 GCA_039819185.1 Pseudomonadota bacterium
CGGAGACCCGACAGCCGAAACTCGGGCAGGTCCTGCATCTTGCGGCCAGCCTGATGATAACGCGCCTCACCCCGCTGCCAGCGCTCAAGGAAGATGAGCACGATCACGAAAATTAACAGCGACGCCGAAAGCTGGGCGGCGGCGATCCGGTCGCCCATGGAAAACCAGGCGCGATATCATCAGGCTGGCCGCAAGATGCAGGACCTGCCCGAGTTTCGGCTGTCGGGTCTCCGGGCCTTCGGCGCTTTCCTGTTCTGCGCCGTGCCGCTGTGCCTTGGCTTTATCCTGCCGATCTTCATTCTGGTGTCGCTTGCCTCGCGCGGGGGGCATGACCCGTTCACCGAGCGCTATGTCACGCTGGTCTGGAACTCGGTCTCGCTTGCAGGGCTCGCCTCGGTATTGGCGGTCGGCCTGGCGCTTCTCATGGCCTACGCACAACGGCTGGTGCCTGGCGTGCTGACCAATCTCGCCAATCGTGTTGTCAGCCTCGGTTATGCGCTGCCGGGCTCGATCGTCGCCGTTGGCATTCTGATTCCGCTTGCGACCTTTGACAACGTGGTCGATGCCTGGATGGAAGCGACGTTCGGCATCGATACCGGACTGCTGCTGACCGGCTCGATCGCGGCCCTGATCTTCGGCTATCTGGTGCGCTTCATGGCGGTCGCGCTCAACACCGTCGATGCGGCGCTGACCAAGGTGACCGAACGGATGGACGATGCGGCCCGCGCACTTGGCTGCGGGCCGGGGGGCACGCTCGTGCGCATTCATGCGCCACTTCTGCGCGGCAGCCTTCTGACGGCAGGTCTGATCGTCTTCGTCGATGTGATGAAGGAACTGCCGGCGACACTGATCATGCGGCCGTTCAACTTCGACA
The DNA here is from genome assembly GCA_039819185.1 of Pseudomonadota bacterium. Taxonomy (GTDB): domain Bacteria; phylum Pseudomonadota; class Alphaproteobacteria; order Rhizobiales; family Tepidamorphaceae; genus JBCBSK01. Next base: position 875 of record JBCBSK010000235.1, read on the forward strand.
CCTTGGCCGTGCAGGCCTACCGGCTTGCGTCGGACGAGCGCCTTACCCAAGCCGCGACCCCGGCGCTGATGATCGTCGCGGTCGGGATTCTGCCGGTAGTAATATTGAGCCGACAAATTATGCGATCACGGCCGGGGCGGGGTTGAACGCGCTTGGTCGCCAGACGGAAGCTGCCGCCGCGAGACGCCGGGCGAGCGGTCTCCAGGCGAAAGCGACGGCGCGTCGAATCTGAGACAATGGTGCCAAGCGCCCTCATCCGGCTTGCCCTGAACGAGCACGGAAAGATCTCGATCTTGCGCTGCGAACATGTCGTGGTCTGAATCAGATCTGCCAGATCGGACACGTCTTGACGAAAGCAGGTTGTGCTTCCGTCAAACGTGGGAACCCGAGCGAGTCTAAGACTATCGATCAGTTTTACATCCTTTGTCGGTATCGCAATGCGAGTCCGACAAAGGACGACCTGATCTAGCGCTCGGCTGCCGGTTGTGTATTCTCGGTTCCAGCGTGTCGCACAATGCAGGACATTGACTTTGCCGTCATAAGTACCGGTCTCAAGAAGCATCACCCTTGAAACGCGCTCTTGCCCCTGGTGAGAGCGATTGCTGATGTTTGCCGGGTGGGCGGCGTGAGACCGGTTTGGCCTCCTGCGACATGCCCCGGGTCTTGACCCATTCGCGCGAGCTGTCCTGGCTCGCCTGCCAGCGAACAATCAGCCATTCCGCACCCATCCAGGGTGATCTCAACCGCTGTCTCGGCGCATCTCCGTCCGGAGAGCCGAAACGGTATGACTGGAACGCTTTGTCTCCAATGGAGTCTTATCTCTGTCGACCCACCTCGACCATGGCGCCATTGCCCGACATGCGGCGTTACGAGAGCGTTTGCATCGAGCCGCAAGGTTCGCCTCAACGCGAATGGCCGCAGGCTGGACGCGTGGCTGATCTATCGCTGTGTCACGTGCGAGACGACATGGCTTCGGCCACTTCTTGAGCGGGCAGCCGTGCAGTATGTCCCGCAAGCCGACCTCGACGCCATGCAGCAGAGCGAGGCGGCCTGGGTTCGTCAGCACGAGTTTGATGTCGCCACCCTCCAGCGTTATGCCGAGAGGATCACGTATGGTGACAATTGGTCCGTGACTAAGGCGGCTTCCCGAAAGCCACAGGAGCGGCCAAATGCAATCAAACTGCAATTGCGTGTGCCGGTGCCCACTGGCATTCGGCTGGACAGGTTTCTGTCCAGGGAATTGCAGATGTCGCGATCACGGCTTCGGTCGCTGCACGCACGCGGCGGCATTCTGGTTAGAACATCCGACAAGAGTGCGCTGCGGGGCAAAATCAACCGCGATGTCACGGTCACACTCCTGCCTGATGCTTTCGGTGAGGCCGAGTTGTCGAAACTCTTCGAGGTCCTCTTCGTGACGTGATGATCGCGCGACAGCGTCAACAGGGGGCTGCGTCAGGCCGACACTATCTGTTGTCGAGAGTGCGGCGGATCCCGTTTGGTCGGATCCTTTGGCTGCAAGAGCTCGAAGCTGTGGCACGCCAGTAAAAAAGGGCGCACAAAGGCGCCCTTTCATTTCGTCGACGGGCCAAGCGTCACATTGGCGTTGGCCTCAAGTCCGGCTCACTCGAAGCCGACGCGGTTGTAGATTTCCTGCGCCATCGGCTGGTTCTCGCCGTCGACGGTGATCGCGATCGGATCGGCCTTAAAGTCTGACATGCCGTCAAGGCTCGACGGAAGCGCAGTGCCGTCAACCACAGGATACTCGTCATTGCCCTCGGCGAAATATTGCTGCGCTTCAGGGCTTGCGAGATATTCGAGGAACAGGATCGCATTGTCACGATTAGGTGCCGTGGCGACAACGCCACCGCCGGACACGTTCACATGCGTACCGCGATCATCTTGGTTCGGGAACACCATGCCGACCATGTCGGTCGAGCCGGACAGACCGTCGACGTCCTTACGAAGCGCGCGGGCGAAGTAATAGGTGTTCGCCACGACGATCTCGCACTGGCCAGAGACAATGGCACGAATCTGGTCGGTGTCGCCGCCTTCTGGATCGCGGGCCCGGTTGTTCCAGACGCCTTCGGCCCAGGCCGCAGCGGCTTCTTCGCCGGCGGCGTCGATGATCGATGACATCAGCGACAGCATGTAGATGTTGGAACTCGTCCGCGTGCAGATCATGCCTTCATAGGCCGGGTCGGCGAGCGCCTCATAGGTCTGCGGCGGGTTGTCGACCTCTTCCTGATCGTAAAAGATCACGCGCGCACGCTGCGAGAAGGCGAACCAGTGGCCGTCCGGATGGCGCAGGTTCTCGGGGATTGCGGCTTCAAGTGCGTCCGAGTCGACCGGTTGGAACAGACCCTCCTGGTCGGCGGCCCAGAGGCGGCCAGCATCGACGGTCAGAAGGATGTCGGCAGGGCTGTTTTCGCCTTCCGCCTTGATCCGCTCGATCAGCACATCGGCGCTGTCCTCGATCCGGTTGATGGTGATGCCTGTCTGCTCCTCGAAGGCGGTGTAAAGCCGCTCATCTGTGTCGTAGTGACGTGAGGAGTAGAGGTTGAGTTCGCCCTCGGCTTGAGCCGGTGCGGCGAACACGCCGCCAAGCGCCAGGGCGGCGACGCCGGCCATTAGCGAGGCCTTGGCAAAACGAGTAGTGGTCATGAGTGCCTCCGAAAATCAGGGTCAAGGGCCTGACAGTGGACTATCATCGGGTTTGATGATGATGGGACACTATAGCGTAAGTCTTTGAGGTCAATATCTGACGCACTACATTGGATTTAGAATAAATCTATACTTGGTTCATCATCGTGGAAATTTGTAATTAGAATAATTTAAATCCAAAATAACACACTGATTCTGATGAACTCAGTATAGATTTATTCTAAATCCAATGTAGTGCGTCAGATATTGACCTCAAAGACTTACGCTATAGTGTCCCATCATCATCAAACCCGATGATAGTCCACTGTCAGGCCCTTGACCC
>JBCBSK010000236.1:0-3846 GCA_039819185.1 Pseudomonadota bacterium
GTCGACATATGCGCGCCATAGACGGAATCCGCCAGTATCGGATGTCCAAGGGCCGCAAGATGGACACGGATCTGATGTGTGCGTCCGGTACCGCTACGCGAAGCCATTCAGGGTCTTCACAGGCAGGCCCTGCATGCCTATCTCTTGCAGATCACCCACCCGATAACCAACGAAATCCTGTGCTGGGATCGTCCACTGCCTTCTGACCTAGAATCGGTCTGTGAGGCCATGAAGGGCGTAAAAACAGCATAAAATGCTGCAAAACCTATGCGTTTTGTGCATTTCACGCCTGAATGGCGCGCACATTGTGACAAAACGCACAGCCACGATACCGTCACAGTGAGCCAATAAGCTCAAATCAACGTATCCGTTTCGGAAAAAGTCGTGTTTTTTGCAGCGCAAAAGCGCTGTCGTTCGATTGGCCAGCGTATCGTATCTGGCCTCGAACCGTCCTACGACGCCGAAGCATCCCACAGGACCCTTGTCCGCGTCGCCCGCTTGGGGACCGGCGAACAGGGTGCCGCAAAGAGGAGACTAACCATGGCAAATGCTCTGCCAGCAATTTCGGCCGAAGGCGGCCTGAGCCGTTATCTCGACGAGATCCGAAAATTCCCGATGCTCGAGCCGAACGAGGAATACATGCTCGCCAAAGCCTGGCGCGAGCATGAAGACCCCGATTCCGCGCATCGTCTTGTAACGAGCCACCTGCGTCTCGTCGCTAAGATCGCCATGGGCTATCGCGGCTATGGCCTGCCGATGGGCGAGATCGTGTCCGAAGGCAATGTCGGCCTTATGCAGGCGGTCAAGCGGTTTGATCCGGAAAAGGGCTTCCGGCTTGCGACCTATGCAATGTGGTGGATCCGCGCTGCGATCCAGGAATACATCCTGCGGTCCTGGAGCCTTGTGAAGCTAGGCACGACGGCAAGCCAGAAGAAGCTGTTCTTCAAACTGCGCAAGGTGAAGGGCCAGATCGCTGCCCTTGAAGAAGGCGATATGCGCCCCGATCAGGTTAAACAGATCGCCGAAAAGCTCGGCGTCTCGGAAGAAGACGTGATCTCGATGAACCGCCGGCTCGGCGGCGATGCATCGCTGAACTCGCAAGTACGCGCCGACACAGATTCCGCCACCGAGTGGCAGGATTGGCTGGTTGACGACTCCGACAGCCAGGAAACGCTTCTGGCGCAGTCGGAAGAACTCGACATGCGTCGTGCCGCACTGAGCGATGCGCTCGACACGCTGAACGATCGTGAGCGGCGCATCTTCGAAGCGCGTCGTCTGTCCGACGACCCGCTGACGCTTGAGGAACTGAGCCACGAATTCGGCGTTAGCCGCGAACGAGTTCGCCAGATCGAGGTTCGTGCCTTCGAAAAAGTTCAACGCGCGGTCCGCCGCGGCGTAGCCGCTGCCGAAAAGCCGCGCCTGATCGAGGGACAGGCCGCCCCGCTCTGAGTTCCGTGCGGCTTCAGAAGAACGCCCGATACGGTCGTCTCGCCCCATCCACTCTCCGGCCCCGCTGATACGTCGGCGGGGCCATTGTCGTTTGGAGTCTCTTGGAAAATGCCGTGTGCCAGACGCGGTCAGCGTGCCTGGAACGCTCCAAGAAGCGACCCTTCCCGATCAAACAGTGTGTTCCGCGTTGATCTGAGCTCCACCATGCGCGGATCGGTGCCCATGGCGTTGTATTGTTCGGGGCCGGGCACGCGATAGAGGTTCAACCAATCAGCGTCCGGACCACCGCCGAAAAACCTTGTGATGCTACCGAAACTGCCGGTCCGGGCAATGCCATGATCGATTCCAATCGCATCGACGGACTGGACGTAAGAGATAAATCCCTCCGGATCGAACTGAGTTTCAGAAAACGTGAACAGTTCGAGATGGTAGTAGGTGCCCGGCTGAATCTGGGGCGCCAGAATCTCCTCGGCGAAATAGAGTGTCAGATTGTTGAGGTCGTGAACCTGGCCGAGGCGCGGCTGCAGCGCCTGGAAGTCGGGATCCTCGTTCCAGTCCGCGACCGCTTGTTGCGAGGGCAAGCGCCAGATGTCAACGCGCGCGATGTCCTCCGGCCCATCGGTGACGGCAACCGGGTCTAGGCTCGCGATCCGCGCGATCCCATAGCGCGCGGCGATCTGTTCGGAGACACGGTTGAAGGCATCGCGGTCCTCCAGCGTGTAGCCGTCATTCAGGAACACGAAGTCCAGCATGTAGAGCTGGGCATCCTGAGCGCGCGCGCGCTCCGCCGGAAGGAGCATCATCAGCGCCAGCCCAGCGATCATAAATCCGAGCCACCGCACCAAGACAGTCATAGCGGCCTCCCCGTTATCACGTACAAAACCTTCCAACCTGCCCCGCGATCAACGCATCGCAGCCGTGATATTTCAACCATTGAATTTGGTCATATTGATCATCGGTTCGCGGTCCTGGAACCGTCGTCCATTCCCGTCACGGCATCGTGACGGACTGGTGGCTGTTGCAGACGCGGTGATGATCCCATCTTGCGCTGCGGCGACGGTCGTGCTCGCGGCTGTCCGATCTCATAGAGGCAACACGAAGAGGTATTGACGACATGACCGACCTCACCCCGCTTTTCCCGCGCGAACCTGTCCCGGCGCTTTCCGTCGATCTCGTCGGCGGCGGCAGCTTCACGCTGTCGGCTGAAACACCCGATACATTCACGCTCGTGGTGTTTTATCGCGGCCTGCATTGCCCGATCTGCAAGGGCTATCTCGGAGAACTCGAGAAACTGCTACCCGAATTCGACAAGCGTGGTGTCTCTGTCGTTGCAATCTCGTCGGACGGCGCCGAGCGTGCGGCTGCCGCCAAGTCGGACTGGGCATTGCCCAGTCTCCGCATCGGCTATGGCTTGACGCTCGATGTCGCCCGCCAATGGGGGCTCTATGTTTCGACGAGCCGCGGCAAGACCTCGACTGGACATGATGAGCCCGCGTTGTTCTCGGAGCCGGGCCTGTTCCTGATCCGACCGGACGGAACACTCTATTTCGGCACCACCCAAACCATGCCGTTCGCGCGGCCAAAATTTGCCGACATCCTGCCGGCGATCGACTTTGTCGTCGCGAATGACTATCCGGCGCGCGGTGAAGTCAAGGACCTAGCCAAGGCTGCGGCCTGACGCTGTACAGTCGGCGATGGATTGGTTTCGGGGCCGTGCTCGCACGGCCCCGTTTCATGATCAGTCCAGTTCCACCGCATAGGTGTCAACGGGAACCGTCTCGGTGATCAACCCACGCTCCAGCATGAAGGTTGCGAAGCGATCGTAGCGCGCCCGATCGAGCGCGGCCGGGCGCTTGGCCAATCGCGGCAGCGTGTCGATCCAGGCGCGGCGGTTTAGCTCATCGTCAAGGTCCGGATAGGTCGCGACGAACATCTCCCAGGCTTCTTGCGGATGATTGGTGAGCCAGATCGTTGCTTGCTCCGTGGCGTCGACAAAGGCCCGCAGACGCTGATCCTCTAAAGCATCGCTCCGTGCGACATAGATCAGCTCGTCATAGACCGGCACACCGTGCTCCTCGGGAAAGAAGGCGCGGCCAGCGCTGCCTTCGAGAGCAAGCTGGGTCATCTCGAAATTGCGAAACGCGCCGATGACCGCGTCGACCCGGCCCGCGATCAGCGCTGGCGACAGCGCGAAATTGATATTGACCAGCGACACATCATCAAGGCTCAGACCGTGCGTCTCCAGCATCTGGCCTAGCAGCGCATCCTCGAAGCCTCCGACCGAGAACCCCACGGTCTTGCCGGCAAGGTCAGCGATCTCGCTGATTGGGCCATCCGCCAATATGGCCAGGCAATTGAGCGGCGTTTCAACGACCGTGCCGATACGGACAAGCTCCA
>JBCBSK010000237.1:0-3827 GCA_039819185.1 Pseudomonadota bacterium
CCGAAGTCGCGGCCAAGCGGAGCGCCTCGTAGGTGATTTGGTGCAACGTCGTGAGGCTGTCACACGACTCAACGACCAAGAACATATGGCAAAGGCAACGCTTCGCATGACGCGCTCAAGCGCTTCGCTCTGCCGGTCGATACGGTTGCCGGAAAAGCCTGTCCGCCGGCTGGCGTCTGGATGGGGTGCCTGCCCGGCGAACAAAGAGACCGGTTCGGCGCTTGAGCGCGTCATGCGAAGCGTTGCCTTTGCCATATGTTCTTGGTCGTTGAGTCGTGTGACAGCCTCACGACGTTGCACCAAATCACCTACGAGGCGCTCCGCTTGGCCGCGACTTCGGCACGGAACGGATCGGCGCGATAGACGCCAACGATGCGGAACTCCCGGGTAAAGAACTGGAGCTCTTCAAAGGCGTGTATGACACCGGGATCTTCCGGATGGCCCTCAATGTCGGCATAGAACTGGGTCGCGAAGAACTCACCGTCGATCTGATAGCTTTCGAGCTTGGTCATGTTGACGCCATTGGTCGCAAACCCGCCCATGGCCTTATAGAGCGCTGCCGGCACGTTGCGGACCCGGAACAGGAAGCTGGTGATAACCGGGCCCAAGCCACGCGCCGCCCACGCTTTGTCCTTGGCGAGCACAATAAAGCGCGTCGTGTTGTGCTGCTCGTCCTCAATGTTCGTTGCAAGCACATCGAGCCCGTAGATTTCCGCAGCCAGTTCCGACGAGATGGCAGCCCGCTCGGGGTCATGCGCCTCGGCGATCTGGCGCGCCGAGCCTGCGGTATCGGCGCCGACGACTGGCAGCAAGCGGTGATCATGCAAATAGCGGCGGCATTGACCGAGCGCCTGCGGATGACTCTGGACCGATTTGATGGTGTCGAAGGACGCACCCTTCGGCACCACCAGCGCATGATGGATCGGCTGGAAATACTCGCCGACGATATGCAGGCCCGAAGACGGCAGAAGATGATGGATATCGGCGACCCGACCTGCGACCGAGTTCTCGATTGGGATCATGCCGAATGCCGCCTGACCCTCTTCCATGGCCTGGAACGCATCCTCGAACGTCGCGCAAGGTACGGCCTCATGGTCGGGATAGACGCTGCGGCAGGCGATATGAGAATTCGCCCCCGGCTCGCCCTGGAAGACTATTCTGCGCGGTCTGCTCATCATGACATATGGTGGAAGCGAACTGGTTCGGTGACAATGGCGCCGCAGGAGCGGCCCTCCATTTCGGGCAATCGGCGCCTGATGTCAAAGCGCGGAGCTGAAATGCGCCCGCGCCAGCGCCAGATCAGCCGGCGTGTCGACGCCGATGGGAGCCGCCTCGACGATCGCCGCGTCGATCCGCATGCCAGCCTCAAGTGCGCGCAACTGCTCAAGCCGCTCGCGTTGCTCGAGAGGCGATGGCTCTAGCGCGACGAAGCGCTCAAGGGCTGCGCGGCGAAACGCGTAGAGTCCGATATGATGATAATGCGGCCCATCGCCCCAAGGGGCGATGCCGCGCGTGAAATAGAGCGCGCGCAGAAGATCTTCCGCGACTGGTGTGCCGATCAGGCGCGGGGCGTTGGGATCGGTTTTCTCCGCTTCATCGGTGATGACGCTACAAACGGTCGCGATGTCCGCCTCGGACCGATCGAACACGTCGACCGCCGCTTGCAGCACATGCGGATCGAGCGTCGGATAGTCACCCTGCATGTTGACGATAATATCGAAGCGCCGATCCGGATCGATCGCGCCTACCGCCTCCGCCACGCGATCCGTTCCGGATTGATGGTCGGAGCGGGTCATGACGGCTGTGGCACCGGCTTGGCGCACGCAATCCGCGATGGCTTCGCTGTCGGTCGCTACAGCAACCTGACCGAGACCTGCCGAGACACACAGATCATGAACGCGCAGCACCATCGGTTTGCCGGCGATATCAGCGAGCGGCTTGTCCGGGAGCCGTGACGACGCCAAGCGTGCGGGGATGACAATCAATCTGCGAGGCACGCAAATCTCCCGGTTGGAACGAATGCGGCGGTTTGACCTAAAGTCCGAGCGATATACGAGTTGCGCCCCAACCTACAATGATTGTAACGTCCGCGCGCTTTCTGTCCGGGCCTGCCGGTGCAAGTTCCTTGTGCTGTGATACGGGCCCTCCTTGATCGTGGCACGGGGTTTTCACCGGAATGGACGGGTTCGAACTCAATAAAATCGCAGGTGCTTTGCTCGGTGCACTGCTGTTCGTCTTCGGCATGGGCTTTTTCGCCGACTTCCTGTTCTACGAATCAGCAGATGAGCCAGGAATCATCATCGCCTTGGACGAGGGTGGGGCTGCCGGTGGCGAAGAAGAAGCCGTCGAGGAAGTTCCGATGGCGGTGCGTCTCGCCGCCGTGACACCCGAAGATGGCGAAGCGCAAGTCCGCGCCTGCGCTGCGTGTCACTCTTTCGACCAGGGCGGCGCCAACGGTGTCGGCCCCAATTTGTGGAGCGTCGTTGGCGGCGCGATGGCGCATATCGACGGCTTCAACTACTCCGATGCTTTGCAGGCGCGGCATGACGAAGGCGATGTGTGGTCTTTCGAATCACTCTACGCCTTTTTAGAAAGCCCGCAGGACTATCTGCCCGGCACATCGATGTCGTTTGCCGGCGTTCGCGATTCCGAAGATCGCGCCGCGATCATCGTCTATCTGAACTCGCTGTCAGACAGCCCGCTGCCACTGCCGGAAGTCACTGAAGAGGCACCTGCCGAGGATGCTGCTGCGGTGGAAGAGGACGAGGCGACATCCGACGACGCTGCGACCGATACCGCCGCGACGGATGATACGATGGCCGATGATGATGCGGCCACCGACACAGCCGCAGCGGACAATGCACAGATTGATGATACGGCTGCCGCCGACACCGCAGCGGATGACACAACCGAAACAGATGTTGCGGCTGCTGCCGACGACACCGCCGAAACAGATGTCGCGGCTGCTGCCGACGACACCGCCGCAACAGACGACGCGGCCACGGACGACGCGCCGGCCGGGGACGATCCGTTCCAGGCGCTTCTTGCGAGCGTCACACCTGCCGATGGCGAAGCCCAGATGCTGATCTGCAGCGCCTGCCACAGCGTTGACGAAGGCGGACCGCACGGCGTCGGCCCGAATCTCTATGGTATTTTCGGTGCGGCGGTCGGCTCCATGGAAGGGTATGCCTATTCCGACATCTTCCAGGAGTTCAACGCCAATGGCGAAATCTGGACGGCGCGCAAGCTCGACGACTATCTCGCCGCTCCTATGGACTATGCGCCGGGTACCAAGATGGTCTTCGCCGGTGTTCCGGACGAGACGAATCGCGCAGCCCTCATCGTCTATCTAAACTCACTGGCGGCTGATCCGCTGCCGTTGAGCGAGTAGAAACAAGCCGCATCCCGCAGGACACCAAGAGAGGTAGCAATCCCTCTCGCGGAGCGTTCTGTGCGTCAACTGCCCATCTGGCCATATTAAATCTTCGTCATCTCGGCCCTTGCGCCGTGGTCATGGCTGATCTGCGTCGCTACATTCAATGTAGATTCAAAAACGACGATCGACAGAGCTGCGCGGAGGCGGAATGGCGGATCTGACACGGAGACAAGCTGGCAAGCTCTTTTTTGCGACCACGGTCGCAGCAGGAGCAGGCGTCCCGGCATCATTTCTCGCGACGGCACACCAAGCCAGGGCAGCCGATTGGCGACATGGCCTCAGCTTGTTCGGCAGCCTGAAATACCCTGCGGATTTTGCGAACTTCGACTATGTCAATCCGGGTGCACCAAAGGGCGGGCGGATGCGCCACGCGACGATTGGCACCTTCGAC
>JBCBSK010000238.1:0-3819 GCA_039819185.1 Pseudomonadota bacterium
CGCATGGCCCATGGCTTGGCCGGCCAAGCCATGGGCCATGCGCGCCATGAGATTGGCCGTAGCTGGCGCAACGACGAGCAGATCGGCATCGCGCGAGAGCTCGATATGGCCCATCTCGGCTTCGTCCGTGAGACTGAAGAGATCGGTATAGATCTTGTCGCCCGACAGCGCCGACAGTGACAGCGGCGTCACGAACTCTTGGGCCGCAGTTGTGGCAACCACGCGCACACTGCCGCCGGTCTTGGTGATCAGCCGGATCAACTCGAGCGACTTGTAGGCCGCTATGCCACCACCGACGATCAAAAGGATACGCTTGCCAGAAAGTCCGTTGCCCATCACAGCGGGTCTCCCTTAAACGGCAAAGGTTCGAATATTAGAAAATCATCATAAATGCAATTGTAGCCAGTGCCAACGCGATAACCCATAACGCAGCACTCCCCTGCCATGACGTGCGCGCTTGGGCGGAAGCAATCTTCGAAACGGTCTCATCATCGAGGCGCAATCCGTCGCGGCCCATGTCGCTCAAGTCCTGTGCCATGCGTTCCGCGCGCTCGATCAGGGCCGGCCCCTGGCGCGCAAGCCGGCCGATGAGACCAGCACCGTCCGCTGCACTGCGCAAGAATGCTTCCGGGCCGAGGTCAGATGTCATCCATTCACTGACCACGGGCTCGGCGGTGGTCCACATGTCAAGATCGGAGTCGAGCCTACGGCCAACGCCTTCGACGACGACCATGGTCTTCTGCAGCATTAGGAGTTCGGGCCGGGTCTGCATATCGAACAGTTCGGTCACCTCGAACAGCTGGGTCAAGAGTCGGCCCATCGAGATATCGCGCGCCTTGCGGTCACGGATCGGCGCGCCGATCGCCCGAAGCGCCTGGGCGAAATCCTCCGGCCGGTGCTGGGGCGGCACATAGCCGGCCTCGAAATGCACACGCGCGGCCCGCAGATAGTCCTGGCGGATAAAGCCATAGAGGATTTCCGCGAGGAAGCGCCGCTCCTTTGGGCCAAGCCGGCCCATGATCCCGAAGTCCACCGCAACAATGTCGCCCGACGCATCGACGAACAGATTGCCGGGATGCATGTCGGCATGGAAATAGCCATCGCGCATGGCATGTCTGAGGAAACTCTGAATGACCGTTTGGCCGAGATGGGGCAAGTCGTGCCCCGCGGCCTTAAGGCGTTCGACATCGGCGATCGGGATACCGTCGATCCATTCAAGCGTCAGGACCCGCTTGGACGATCGCTGCCAGTCCACGCTCGGTACACGAAAGCCCGGATCATCGGCGATGTTTTCGGCCATCTCGGAGATCGCCGCAGCCTCCATGCGCAGATCCATCTCGATGCGAACGGAGCGGTCGAGCGTTTCAACCACGGCGACGGGCTTGAGGCGCTTGCTGCGCGGATCGACCCGCTCGACGAGACGGGCGGCGCCTTCGAACACCCTGAGATCACGGGTGAAGCGTGCCTCGATGTTCGGCCTGAGCACCTTGACCGCGACATGCTCATTGCCGATGCGCGCTTGATGTACCTGGGCGATGGAGGCGGCCGCGATCGCAGGCCCGATCTCGTCGAACAGGTCTTCAACCGGCTGGCCTAGCGCCGTTGCGATCGTTTCGCGGGCGATTTTGTCGGAGAACGGCGGCAGCCGGTCCTGCAGCGTCTCGAGATCAGCCGCCACATCGGCCCCGACAAGATCACGGCGGGTCGCCAGGAATTGCCCAAGCTTGATGTAGTTCGGACCGAGCCGGGTCAGCGCCACGTTAAGCCGGCCACGCTTCTGCTTCGGTTTGGCGATCAGCCGCGCAAGGCGGTGCAACAGCCGCGCGCCCGGCGGCAGTTCCTCGATCGGAACAAATTCATGCACCCCTTCCCGCGCCAGCACGAAGCCGGCGCGGCCGAGGGCAAGAACAAGGCCGATGGTGCGGAACATGGGGAACCTGAACGTCGCTCGGGGTGCGACCCTAGAATTTGTAAGCCGAATGCATCGCCGCGATCCCGCCAGAGAGATTGCGGTGACGGACACGGCGCAAGCCAGCCTGTTCGATCATTGTCGAAAACGCTGCCTGATTGGGAAACCGGCGAATGGATTCGACGAGATAGCGATAGGACTCCGCGTCGCCAGCCACCAATCGGCCCATCGCCGGAATCGCGTTGAAGGAATAAAAATCGTAGACGCGGTCCAGCATTGGGGCTGTGACCTGGCTAAACTCCAGACACAAGAAGCGTCCGCCCGGCTTCAGCACGCGACGCGCCTCTGAAAGAGCGTCCTCGATGCGGGTCACGTTTCGAATTCCGAACGCGATCGTATAGGCATCGAACGACGCGTCTTCAAAAGGCAGAGTCTGGGCGTCCCCTTGGAGGAAGGCGACCCTGCCGGCCTCGCCGCCGGAGCGCTTTCCGGCGCGCATCTGGCCGACATCAAGCATTTCCTGATTGATATCTAGCACCGTCACGTGCGCGCCGGGCGCGCGATCGAGCACCCGGAAGGCAACATCGCCTGTCCCGCCCGCAACATCGATTACACTCCACGGCCTCCTTCGGGGTGGCGATAGCCAGGCGACCATCGCGTCCTTCCATAACCTGTGCAAACCGCCCGACATCAGATCGTTCATCAGGTCGTAACGGCTCGCAACCCGATCGAAGACCTGGCGCACCAGGCCCTCCTTTTCGACCGCCTCGACGGTGCGGTTGCCGAAATGAGTTGTACCACCAGCAGGCGGCTCGATCGTGTCGCTGTCGCGAGTCGGCTCTGTCATGACATCAACGCCTAAGAGAGAAGTGCTTTGACCATAGCCCAGCACCCGAGGCAGCGCTATTGTCACCGGCTGCGACAATTGCCCGAGTGACGAGAGAGGTTAACCCGTGCCGGAGTTGCCTGAGGTGGAAACCGTGCGCCGGGGGCTTGAGCCCGTCATGACGGACGCCCGCATCACGCGACTCGATCAGCGCCGGCCCGATCTGCGCTTTCCCCTGCCCGATCGCTTCGCCGAGCGCCTCGAAGAACGGCGGATAACGGCTCTGTCGCGGCGCGCGAAATATCTCCTGGCCCATGTGACAGGCGGCGATGCTGAGGACGATGTGCTCGTCATGCATCTCGGTATGTCGGGCTCGTTCCGGATCGAGCATGACGGTGATAGCACTCTGCCGGGCGTCTTCCATCATGACAGAAGCCGCGACCAAACGCATGATCACGTTGTCTTCGATCTGGCGACCGCGAATGACAACGCACCGATACGCATCATCTATAATGATCCTCGGCGGTTCGGCTTCATGCTGCTGGAACCGGAAGCCGGTCTTGAGACGCATCCGATGTTCGCCCAGCTCGGCGTCGAGCCGCTCGGCAACCACTTGGACTCAGACTATCTGGCTCAAGCCCTCGCCGGCCGGCGCACGCCAATCAAGGCGGCTCTTTTGGATCAGCGGATCATTGCAGGCCTCGGCAATATCTACGTTTGTGAAGCGCTGTTCCGCGCCGGCATCTCGCCACGGCGTCTCGCACGGACGCTCGTGCGCGCATCAGGCGCACCAACGGACCGTCTCGCGCCATTGGTCGGCCATATCCGTGACGTTCTGACCGAAGCGATCGCAGCTGGTGGCTCGTCCCTGCGCGACCATGCTGCAGCCGACGGCACGCTCGGCTATTTCCAGCACACCTTCCGGGTGTATGACCGCCAAGGCGAGCCATGTCTGACGCCAGGCTGCGGAGGCGCCATCCAGCGGATTGTGCAATCCGGCCGGTCGAGCTTTTACTGCCCGCGCTGCCAGCGCTGACGGTTGCCGCCCGGGAAACGACCAGCTAGGGAAGCCCGCAATTCCTTC
>JBCBSK010000239.1:0-3736 GCA_039819185.1 Pseudomonadota bacterium
GCACCGTCTTCTGCGATCGTGCTCTCAGACGCGAAACCAGGTCCCACTTCCGCTGAGAGCACCGTCTTCTGCGATCGTGCTCTCAGACGCGAAACCGGGACACACTTTCGCTGAGAGCACTTGTGCCACCATGCACGCGGTAGTGCGTTACTGGCTGGTATAGCCACCATCGACGGTGACAATCGACCCGGTCACGTTCGACGCGCGGTCCGAGCAGAGCCATAAAATGGCTTCGGCAACTTCATTCGGTCGGCCCTGACGCCCGAGAGGATGCAGCGGCCCAAGCGCTTCCTCGGCCGACGCCAGCCCACTCCCCGCCGCAAGCGCGTCAATCATATCCGTCTGGATACAACCGGGACACACGGAGTTCGTCCGGATGCCGTCCTTGGAATGCTCGATTGCTGCGGTCTTGGTAAGGCCGTTCACGCCGTGTTTTGACATGACATAGGGACCGAGATTGGCAAATCCCACGACCCCGGCGAGAGACGACAGGTTGACGATCGCACCGCCGGTACCCTGCGCCAGCATTTGCCGGATCTCGGCCTGAAGCCCGTTGAAAACGCCACGTAGATTGATATCCACGACACGCGAGAACTGATCCGCATCATAGTCCTTCAAGAAGGCGATCTGCCCTTCAATGCCGGCGTTGTTGACCGCGCAATCAAGCGATCCGTAGCGATCGACAGCCGCCTGAACCGCAGCAGCCACATCAGCGGCCTTGCTAACATCGCAGCGCATATAGCTGACCGGATGCCCATCCTTCTGAAGGGCCGCACACGCCTCCTCTCCAATGTCATCTAAGACATCGGTCATGAGGACGCTGGCGCCTTCGGCCAAGAACAGCTTGGTGGTCTCAAGCCCGATCCCACGAGCGGCCCCGGTGATCAGCGCGACCTTTCCATCGACCATGCCTGACATTGCCTTCCTCCCGTTGCACATCGTGTTTTGATGAGCTTCGGGCATCAGGGCTGCCTGTGGCTTGAACAAAACTGCGATTGTTTTGAACAATCTGATGGCGGGGCATCGTTTCCATGAGAGACGGGTGCCTGAGACGTCGTCCGAGCACTGTTTGGAAAACCGGTTCTGCAAACCGGGGCGCATGCGTTCGCTGAAAGCCGTCTCCCGATGATCTCAGGAAGCTTTGTGTGCCGACAGATCGGTGATGGTCGGGCTGTCGCCCGTTAGGGGATTGGCCGGCGACCAGCCGTAACGCAACGTCTCAAACCGAAGATCACGTGCGTCATAGAGGAGAAGTCTGCCGACAAGGCCCGTGCCAATCTCGCAGATCTCCTTGATCGTTTCCATCGCCATCAATGTGCCGACGACTCCGGTGAGCGCACCAAGCATGCCCGTCTCGGCACAGGCAGGCAGACTGCCATCCGCCGGCATTTCAGGATAAAGGCAGCGAAAGGTCGGGTTCGGCCGCCCGTCAGCGTCTGTGATATGAGGCTTCAGCGTGGTGAGCGATCCGTCGAGCGCACCGACCGCGCCAGTGATCAATGGCACCGCAGAAAGGCAGCACGCATCGGACACAAGATAGCGGGTCTTGGCGGAATCTGAGCCATCAAGCACGAGGTCGGCCTGATCGATTAACGCCAGGGCGTTGTCCGGGCCAATGCGCTCCGAGGTCATTTCGACCGCGACATGCGGGTTCAGTGCATGAACGAAGCGTGCGGCGCTTTCGGTCTTCAACTGACCGACATTCTCGGTGCGGTGGATGATCTGACGCTGAAGATTGGACAGCGACACGGTGTCGTCATCAACAACAATCAGCCGGCCGATCCCCGCTGCGGCCAGATAGGTGATCACCGGCGCGCCGAGCCCACCGGCGCCGATAACAAGCACCGTGGCCGCGCGCAGAGCCTGCTGACCGGGCCCGCCAATATCCTTCAGGACAAGGTGGCGGGCATAGCGTTCGAGTTCTTCGGACGAGAGCGGTGGTGGTGTCTGCAACATGGCCTGACGCTATCGCTATGGCAGACGAAATCAAGCTCATGTCAGGCCTGCGTCCAGAACCAGTAGGCAAGACAGGCGCAGCCGAGGAAGAAACAACCGTGTTGAATACGTGCAAGGGCACTCAACGCGTCATCGGGCAAGGTTGTATCCGGGCTGCTGCACAGGCTGACGATCCGGCCGACCGTCAAAAGGCCGAACAGGATCGAACCACAGAACAGACCAACAGCAACGAAATAGAGGCCGGTTGCCCGCAGTGAGGCATCGAAGAAGACCGTGTCGAGTGCGATCAGGAAGGCGATCACGCCCGTCGACAGCGTGATCACCTGTTTGGTCATGTCGTGATAGGTTTCAAGCCCAAGTCTGACGTGATCCTGCATCTTGCGATCGGCCCTTTCGGTCATGGCTGATCCACCGACGACACCAGATCACGCCTAGCACCAAGGCTCGATGCCGCAGAAGCGGCGTTCCGCCATAAGCGGGCGCACTTCGCGCACCGTGACTTTGGGCTTGTCGGTCTCTTGTGACAGGGCATCGAGCAGCTTGCTAACGGTCTCAGGAGAGGCCTCGACCTGTTCGATGCGCTTCGACTTGCTGCTGTGCGTTTTCAGCATCCGTTGGGCAGCGTGTTCGGCGAGCATTTGTGCAGCGCCTTCCGACAAGGCTACGGATTTGTCAGGACTTCCGAGAAGAACCTGTTGCAACAGAGCGCGCGTATTCTTTGCACTCGGCTGACGCTCAAACCGTTGCAAGGTGCGCGGGCGGACCCCAGCCATGGCCGGCTGCTGCGCATCATCTGTCCCCATAACCTGCCTCCGGACGCGTTGACAGATTTAATCATGGGCCGAGACGATGACAGATTTGCAAAACAACTCCGAACCTAGATCGAGATCGTTTCAAAGCCCGTCGAACAGTGCTGTTGACAAATAGCGCTCCGCGAAGCTTGGCAGAACAACCACGATCGTCTTGTCGGCCATGTCCGGGCGTCCCGCCACCTCTAACGCCGCCGCCACCGCAGCACCCGAAGAGATCCCAACTGGAATGCCCTCGGTGCGGGCGAGGTCGCGCGCCATGTCGATGGCGGTCTGATTGCCAACGGTCACCACCTCATCGATTGTCTCGGTGTCGAGCACGTCGGGCACGAAACCCGCGCCGATACCCTGGATCTTGTGTGGTCCTGGTTGACCGCCGGACAGGACCGGACTGTCCTCTGGCTCAACGGCAACAGTCTTCAGCCCCGGGTTGCGGTTCTTCAGGACGTGACTCACACCAGTGATCGTTCCCCCCGTGCCGACGCCGGAGACAAAGACATCGACCTGGCCGCTTGTATCAGCCCAGATTTCCTCTGCCGTCGTGGCGCGGTGGATCGCCGGATTGGCAGGGTTCTCGAACTGTTGCGGCATGATCGCGCCATCCATCTCGGCGACAAGTTCGTTGGCCCGGGCAACCGCACCCTTCATGCCCTTCGCGCCTTCGGTCAGTTCCAACTCCGCGCCAAGCAGCGCCAGCATCTTGCGCCGCTCGATCGACATTGTCTCGGGCATGACCAAGATCAGCCGATAGCCACGGGCGGCCGCGACGAAGGCAAGCGCGATGCCGGTATTGCCCGAGGTCGGTTCAACCAAGACCGTCTTGCCGGGCGTGAGACGGCCATCCGCCTCCATTGCGTCGATCATCGCGACGCCGATCCGGTCTTTGACGCTGGCGATTGGATTGAAGAACTCAAGCTTGGCGAGCAGAGTCGCCGAGATACCACGCTCAGCCGTCAACCGTGACAGCCGGA
>JBCBSK010000240.1:0-3590 GCA_039819185.1 Pseudomonadota bacterium
GACCATTCGAAGCCGTCAGCCTCGATCGGCGTCGGCGGATAGGTATTGCCGTCGAACACCACCGGCTGATCGTCCGCCGTGCCGCTGGTCCAGCGCAGAATGCCGACGCCCAAGGCAGTGCCGTCGAGCGTCCATAGCTCGACCTTGGCGTCCAGAGTGGTCGCCTGTTGGGCTTCGGTTAGGGCTGACATTCAGGCTCCAGACATTGAAGGCCCCGCCAGGACGGGGTGGTTGGCAGACGTCGTCGATGGCACCTGTTCGCGACCTTGAAAGCGATGGGTCAGTGCTTTCCGTGGAATGCGGGTGAACCGACCAATCACGCCATCATCGCGGCGATGGGGCAAAGACGGGCTATCGCACTCTCCCTCGGTTTGACGCCCCGTTCACGGCCGGCCGCGACCTAGTCGCCGCTTGCGGTTGACTCGCCAAAGCCAGACGGGTCAGGTTCCTTCCTCGCGTCGACGAGGTCGTCCAGGCGAGTCGCCATCTTGTTCACTTGCAGCGTCAGGCCGTGCAAGGCGTGAATGAGAAGGTCCACCTTCGTCCGGACCGGTTGCTTGTCTGCGCACATCGGCAGCTCCTTTCGAGGTGGGTATGAGCGCTCTCTACATCATGCGGTACCTGGGTGAGCACGACACAGGGTCCGGCGCCGTCTACATCGGCAAAGGCAGAATCGTCGGTTTTGATGAGACCGATGTTCGGTATCACGGCAGTTACGAAGTCACTGGCGGTCGGCTCAAAGGAAACGTCGAGTTGACCACCCCCACCCCCGGCGCAACGCTGGTCACCGGCCATCTCCTGTCGCCCGATCAGTCGGTGACGATCGAGGTCGATTGGCCGGAGAATTTCGAAAACGCGGACGCCCTTTTTGTTAAGGTCGCCGGCGAGCCGGTATCGGTGACGCTGGAGAAGGTCGGTGATGCGCCCTAGGCGCGGTCGCTTTCATATGCTCCCGGCAGGAGCCGGCGTAGCCAGCCTTTTGCGGCTGCCTTTGCCCGCTTGATGCGATACTGTCGACGGAGACGCCGGATCGCCGGATGATTGCTGGTACCCCAGCGCTCGGCGGACGCAATAACGTCAGACGCCCAGTACTGACCCGATTTGCTGCTCATGCCTATTCCAATGTCCTGCAACCGCAGCCCAAGCGGGAACGCTGACGGCACTTCCTGTCCGACAGCAATACAGCTGAGCATTGTTCTGATGCATTTTTCGCATCGACAACAGTTCTTCAGACCGGGCTTGGAAAAGAAACAAACCCGCAAACCGTCAAGGCTACCGGCGTAGCGACTCAACAGGTTGATCTTCTCCGCTCTCGTAAACGAAGCCCCTTCAGCGCGGATCGCCATATGGCCGCTTGAGAGAAATGGATCGAGCAGCGGATGGGTGCCCAAGAAGTCGCGGATTGGTCTGAGCCAGGTCCCGGTCGCGCCCATCAGCCCGACATCGAAGGAACCGGAAAACAGCGACAAGCTGGCTGCAATCCAAGGGGCAATGGCGCCATCGTTAGTGTCGTAGAGCGCGAAGATGTCGAAGTTAACCCTGGCCGTTGGGACATCCCATGCGGCGCTGATACGTCGCAAGTCAGCCAAGACATCCTCGGGCTGCTCCATGCTACGCCCAGTGGTGATGCCCGTAATCATGAGCGTCGCGCCAATGTCGTAGTGGGCAAAGCTCGTGTCATTTGAGGCGTTGAGACAGAGCGATAACGTCGAATCGACACCGCCGCTAAATGCCAGGATAGCCTTCGGATCAGGCCCCAGGTGAGACTTTGGGGCGTAATCGACGCCTGCTGGTTCGATCACCACCGGGCGGTACAGGCTCGGTTTCACAATCCGCCAGGTACTCTGATAATCTAAGAGATTTCGCAGGAGTCCGTAGCCGACATGGCCATGGATGCGCAGGACCCCTCCAACGCTCATGGCGGGCAGCAATGAGGCTAGCGCAAAAGGGTCAACGTTTGCGAGATCTGCTACCTCGAACGGCGCATCAACCTCAATAGTCGCTTGCCTTGTCCATAAGGACGCACCGTCACGGCTCGCCTTCAGCGTTAACGTGTGGTCGATCCGGCCGGGCCCGTGGCGATGGGATTCGACGAAGGCATCGATGATGGTCCGGCGCGCGTCTTGCTCAGGATCTGGCAAGTCCGACATGCACACCCTGCGAGACGAGTTTAGTACCAGTTCCTATCCCCACACCATGCCCAGCACTCGCCGCTCAACGGCCGTCACCACATGCCAGGCGCCGGCCAATCAGAACGGCGTGGATGGCTGGCCGTCGAACACACTCTCCAACGGAACCAGTTCGGGGACGAGTTCCACATAGACGAAGCTGAGAGTGCCGCCCGAGGCCTCGTCGGCACCGATCTCGACAAACTCATCGGGTACGATATCGGCGATGATGACGGGCTCTCGATCGATCGATGCCAACACCGTGGTTTCCGCATAGCCCTCGCGAACGCACGTGACCTCGATCTGGGGCGGGCCTTCGCCGATTGTGACAATCTCGGGCACGTCGATACCCTGCGCGATGATCGCACCTTCGCGCGATATCTCGCACGTGGCGCCCGACGGCACCGCAAAAACGGCGACCCGCTGTTCGTGACTAACATCCGGTGCGGCACAACTCGCAACGATCAACGCCGCCGCGGCAACGACTACTGCCTTCATCCTGGCCCCCGTTCTCTTATGAGGAGGGATATCAGATCAGGCGTGTCGCGAAGTCAATGCGCGATCGTAGAGCGTCGCAGACGCGACCCCCGGCACCACATCCAGCACGACCTGGTTGACGTCACGTATCAGCAAAAATCCGCCCACTCTTCGTCGAAGAAGACGATCTCCGACTCCAAATGTAAGAGGTCTCCGTAACCGATGGCGATGAACCTTTGATAGCCAGCATACTCGCCGGTTGCGTCCGTTCCGTTGATTTCGCCGCACGTCGTTGGCGCGAATCGACGTGAGAAATAGACGTTCCTGAACTTGACTGCCTCGGGATCTGGGAACAGGGCGGCGATATCGGCCATGCCTCTGTCCATCCAGTTTATCTCGTCTTCATTGGTCGTCCTGTCGTAGGCGGACGGCCGATCAGATCCGGATTGCCCCAGCGCGCTGGTCGCAAGAAGCGCCATGGCACATCCCACTGCAATCCCCCGCACCATGACCCCTCTCCCATGCGCTTGGGATCAGGCTACCACGAAAAAGCGAGAAAGGGTCAAGCCGCTACATCAAACGCCTGCCGGAACGTCGCTGTCACGGTGAACACGTCGTCGCCCGCCTGCGGCCTGGGCGGTGACCATTCCGGGCAGCGGAACTGGCTCGCCGCCGCATCCCCCGGCGGGGTCCAGTCGAACACCCCCGCCCCGCCCCGCGCGTCCAGAAAGCCGACGATCGCGTCCGCGTCCACCCGGCTCAAGGTCTGCCAGGTCAGGCGCCAGACGGTGCGCTTGGCGTTCAGCCCGTCCGGCTGCACCTGTTCATAGCCGTCGCCGAACGCGGCGGTCAGCAGGGCCACCTCATTGTCCGGTGCCGAGCCCACAGAGGGGTTCACCGGCGGCGAAAAGATCGGATTGGCCATATTACACCCTGTTGAGTATC
>JBCBSK010000241.1:0-3581 GCA_039819185.1 Pseudomonadota bacterium
ACGGCAGATGCTCACCATTGGCGACCGCAAGCGAGACCTGGCCTCGGCGGCGCAGGTGCCGGCGCGCCTCGGCGACATAGGCGGCGGATAAGTCGACACCAGTCACCGGCATCAGCGGATAGGCCTGCTTGATCTGATCGAGAAAACGTCCTGTGCCGCAGGCGACATCGACCAGCGACACCTTGCGCTGGTCGCGGCCATGCATCCAGTTGGCGATCGGGACAAGCGCCTGGCGGCGCATGGCGCTGGCTGTGCCCTTGAACAAAACCTCGACTTGGATGTCGTAGATCCGTGCGGAGTCGTCCGAGAGATAGCCGTCGGTCTGATAGTGAAAGTTCTGCAGATAATAGCGCGGCAGCGTGCCCTTGCGGTCGTCGGTGAAGACCTCCTGATGGTCCTTTTCCATGCGCCGGCGGTGTATCTTCGGCAGATCGGCGAAAAAGGCTCGGCTGCGTCCAATCAGATCGGGCAGCGAGATACGGTCCTCCGGCATCGGATAGAGACCGGCCTCGACATTGGCGAGATCGGTCCGGAGCAGCCTGCCGATTTCAGCAAACAACCGACGCTGGTCGGGAGTCGGCTCAGACGGCCGGAAGGTCGAGATGTCGGACGGACCGGTCTCGGCCTCAGCCCGGCGCCTAAGCCGGGTCATCGCCGCGTCATGGCCAAGAAACCATGCCATCCGGCCAAGCTGGCCGGCGCCGTAGCGCATGCGTCCGGCAATCCGGTGTGCGGGGGATGCCATTGCTCTGCCTCCCTGTCTGCGGTGTTCCATTGATATGGGGAGAATAGCGCGGGCGATCAAATGCGCTTAGCTGACCAATTGCCGCTGGCAGCCGGATTAGGTCGAGAACCGTGCCCCGATAAGCCATTCCCGATTGCCGTCGCCACCGAGGATCGGTGATGGAATGACGTCGAGGATCACCCAACCGTCCTGTAACACGATGTTTCGAACAGTCTCGATCGCCACATGTTGCGCTTCTGCGTCGCTAACGACGCCGCCTTTGCCGATCCTATCCGGACCGACTTCGAACTGCGGCTTGATCAGCGCGACCAGCCAAGCGTCTTGTGCGGCAAGCGTCAGAACCGGCCCTAGAACAAGACCGAGCGAAATGAAGCTGACATCGATGGTGATTGCGCGGACCTGTTCACCGATCTGGTCTTCCGTCAGATATCGCGCATTCAGCCCATCATGGCGGATGACGCGAGGGTCGTTCGCCACCTCATCGGCAAGCTGATCGTGACCAACGTCCATCGCATGGACGCGCGTCGCGCCCCGTTCCAGCAGCACTTGGGTGAAGCCTCCGGTCGACGCGCCGACATCCAGCGCCACGCGACCCGCAGGCGACATGTCGAACGCGTCGAGCGCTGACATCAACTTGAGCGCGGATCGGGCAACGTAGTGGCGCGCAGGATCATCGATCTCGATCACCGCATCCGGTGAGACAGGCTGGGCTGGCCTAGCGACATTTCGCCCGTCGAGACGAACATGGCCGCGCAGAATCATATCGCGGGCTTGCGACCGCGATCGCGCCAGGCCGCGATCTACCAGCACCTGATCGAGCCGGACACGTTCCGACGGCATATCGCCTTGATCCTCCAAATCGCACGCTTGGCGGGGGACACTGCGTGGAAGGTCTGGTTACTTGCTCAAACGCAGATTGGACAGATCGAAAGCGATGAGCTCGAACGCATCCTGGAGTTGCTCGTTCGTCGGCGAATTGAAATACAGACCTGGAGCCGACGCACAGTCGCGGAACAGATTGCGCAGGCTGATCGAGTTGAGCTGGAATGTGATCGTGTAGAGCCTGATCCCGCGATCCTTGATCCGCTGGCAGAGGATCTCGACCCTGTCGTTCACATTGCTGGCCGCGGAGTAGCGATCGATGCTTCCGAGCCGATGCGGATCACCATCAATGGCGAGATAGCCATAGCCTGTGTAATCCGAGCTGTTGTGGCCGTCCCATCCGCCCCAGACGACGTTCTCGCCATCGGTCAGGACGATCATCGCCTTCATGGTCTCGTCATCATCGTAATCGACGCCTTCGGTGAAGGGTTCACCCGGCGACAGAACGCGCCAACCCCAGGACATGCCGAGGGCGATATTGGTGCCGGACGCATTCCAGCCAATCATGCCGTCGATCTCGCCCTGAACCTGATCGAAGTTATTGGTCAGAGGCAGAAGCGGCTGGGGGCAGCTCTTGTTCGGGCCGCTCGTCGAGGTCGGAATCTCATCGATCGTCGGGGTCTCATCACCATACTTGCCGGTGTGACGCTGGCGGTTGGCATGACTGCCGCCGCGACCATCGTCCATGTAGTTATTGTTGTAACGGTGCGAGTCGCGGTTTGGCTCATCGGGCCAGAAATACGGCACCCAGAGCGTGTCAGGCTGTTCGATGTTCGGCGGGGTGTCGTCTAGATCGAACGGTTCGGCGCGCGCTTCGACACACCCCTTCCAATCGACATCCATGTCATCGAACAGGTCGAAATGGTTCACAGAACCAGACGCTTCGTCGAAATTGATCCCATGGTAGCGGGCTTGGGCATTTTGATCGAGCCAACCCATATTGATGGCGCCTGGCCGATTGATGTTGACCGAGGTCACGAAGGGAACGAGCGCGATGTCAACGAACTCGTCGGCGTTGTCAGCCTCGGTCAGAATCTCGACGAGTTTTCCCGCGGCGCTGCGCAGAGCGCCAATCTTGCCGTTCGAGTTCATTGAGCCGGTGTTATCGAGCACCAACGCAACCTCAATACGGCGACTCTCGCGTATCACGCTAGCATCAAGCCCGAGACCGAGCTCGTCAAATCCGACAATGCCCATCATCGTGGCATCGATCGAGCCTTCCACTCTGACATCAATCTGATTGTCGACCTGAGAAATGCTCTTGACTTCGAAGTCCAGCGTCTCGTCATGGACACCTGAGAGCATGTGACCCGTGAGTTCACGAATGAATGCCTTGGCTTCGTCGTCGCTCATAGCCGGCTCTTTCGAGAGCGCCAACAGAGCGGCATCAACAGCATCGGCCAGGCCGGACTTTGCGGAGACGGCACGGCTCATATCGATCGATGCACCAACGAGGCTGACGATCGGTATCAGCATCATACCGAATAGGATGGCAACCTGGCCATGGCGTTCGGTCAGGAAGCGCCGAAAGAGCGCAAGCATCGTGGTCCCCAAACCAGTAACTGCACGCTTAAGCGTATCGCTCAGGCGCTAAGAAACGGCTCCGGAGACCGGATGCGTTTTCTGATCCGCGTTTACAATCGCGAAGGTTTCAATCGGCTCAACCCGGCCCTTGACCTGAATCGGACCGACAGGCGCGAACCCGGCTGGCGCCCCGGCGCCGTGAAAGGTCTCTGCGTCGATCATGATCACGCTACCATGGGACTTGTTGGCTGCTTCCAAGCGCTGGGCGCAGTTAACGGTGTCACCGTAGATCGTGTAAGCCTGACGATCGCTGGCGCCGGGGCGCCAGCCGGGTTCGCGCCTGTCGGTCCGATTCAGGTCAAGGGCCGGGTTGAGCCGATTGAAACCTTCGCGATTGTAAACGCGGATCAGAAAACGCATCCGGTCTCCG
>JBCBSK010000242.1:0-3570 GCA_039819185.1 Pseudomonadota bacterium
CCAGAGTTCGTAATTGCGCGGGTAGGCGGGGGTCTTGTGACCCTTGATGTAGTTGATTGCCGCCTCGCCATAGACAAGCGTGCGGGCGAACTCTGGTACACGTATGCGGCTGGCTACAATCGGGAGCTGAACCTCGCGATCAACGCACTGCTCAGAGAAAAAAAATCCATTTCTCCCGAGCAGATTAATACGTTCTACGACACCTTTCTCTCACCGCTGCGCCATGCTGTGCGAATTGGGGAAGTCGGAGCAAGCATCTCCGATGAAGTCGGTGGCGTGCTTCAGATGATCGACGAGGCGAGCGGCAGTGTCTCGGACTACGGTCAATCGCTTGAGACGGCGCAGTCAAAACTCGATGGCGCCGGTAACCAGGCCCAAATCAAGGCTGTGATAGAGACTGTCATGTCGGCTACGCACGACATGCGCAGCAAGAATCACGATCTCGAACGTCAGCTTGTTGAATCGCGCAATCAGATCGTCGAACTGCAATCGAGTCTTGAATCGATCCGTTTTGAATCCCTAACCGACGAGTTGACCGGTCTCGCCAATCGGCGTCATTTCAGCGATTCTCTCGACCACCTGATCGCTGAAGCGCGCGATGGCAACACGTCCTTGTCGCTTGTCATGTGCGACATTGATCATTTCAAACGATTCAACGATACCTTCGGCCATCAGACCGGAGACCAAGTCCTGAAGCTTGTCTCGGCAGCGATCAAGAACAACGTCAAAGGCCAGGACGTCGCCGCGCGCTATGGTGGCGAGGAATTTGCCATCATTCTACCGATGACGGCGCTGAACAATGCGGCAACCGTCGCAGAGCACATTCGCGTGGCCATTCAGTCGAAGGAACTGGTCAAACGTTCGACCGGTGAGAATCTCGGCCATGTCACCATGTCTTTCGGCGTTGCGCTTTTGCACGATTCCGACACAGCCGAGACTTTGATCGAACGCGCTGATACTTGCCTTTACGCATCCAAACGCAGCGGCCGCAATCGGGTGACACTGGAAACCGACAACGTCGCCACTGAGACTCAGGCCGTTGCCTGACGGGCGCATCTTCCCGCTGACACGGCCACGGTTTCCCGCACTGAACCGGCACTTGGCAGCTATTTCGCCTTAGCTGTTTTATGCGAGCGTTTCGGTGTCTTGACGGCTTTCCGATGTGCCGCGGCCAGTGCCAACCTGGCCTGCTCAGCGAACGCGTCGCGGTCCTCGATCATATCCGCCGGCAACCGCCAATAGGACATGCGCATCGGCTTGCCCTTGGCGTCATAAACAAACTGCTCGGCGCCGAGGGCCTCAAAAGCAGGCTCCAAAACATCATCTGCTTTGAGATAGAGCTCCCCAAAGGCTTCGAGCGCAAACATGACACCGCCGGCATAGATGCCGGTTCCGCCGAACATCTTCCGGATTGTAACCGGCCCGAAGGCGGAGAACGCGTCTTCGATGTCCTCAGGTGACACCGGATCGCCAGCGCAACCCGATCAGGCCGAAACCTGAACCGGCGTGATCGCAACCGATTCCCCGCACCCGCAGGCCGATGTCTGATTGGGATTGTTGAAGACGAACTGCGCAGCCAGCTTGTCGATCTGATAGTCCATCTCGGTACCGAGCAGAAACAGCACGGCTTTCGGATCGATCAGAACCTTGACGCCCTTGTCTTCGACGACCTCATCCAAAGGATCGATGGCTTCAGCATAGTCCATCGTATACGCCATTCCGGCACAGCCGCCATTCTTGACGCCAACGCGCAAGCCGACGATCTCACCATCGGATTTAGCCATGATCGATCTGACG
Source organism: Pseudomonadota bacterium (assembly GCA_039819185.1). Lineage (GTDB taxonomy): Bacteria > Pseudomonadota > Alphaproteobacteria > Rhizobiales > Tepidamorphaceae > JBCBSK01. The sequence continues at coordinate 1,798 of JBCBSK010000242.1, forward strand.
CGGTCTGCGGCCGCATCAGTCAGGGTCATCACTTTCGGTCGCGGACGGGCGGTTGCCATGCCTCTACTCCCTCAATGCGGTGAAACCGGTCTTGCCTGCTGCAAGCACACTAGACGTGAAAAGGTAAGAACTCCGTGCCGTAGCGCAATCCGTTCATGTACGTCGCATAGGCAGGATCTACCAGAGATTCAGTGCCACCCGCGCTTCATCCGACATCCGGCTCGGATCCCAGGGCGGATCAAACACCATGTTAACTTCGGTGTCGCTGACACCCGGCACGGAGGCAACGGCGTTCTGTACCCAGATCGGCATCTCTCCAGCAACCGGGCACGCCGGTGCCGTCAACGTCATATCGATATCGACCTTGCGGTCGTCATCAATCTCGATGCGGTAGATAAGACCGAGTTCGTAGATGTCCACCGGGATTTCCGGGTCATAGACCGTCTTCAGCGCCGAGACGATATCGTCGGTCAGCGTTTCGAGCTCATTCTCGCTCATCTGCGACGGCGTCTTTGCGCCGGCAGCCTGACCACCTGCCAATTGTTGTGCAGGCGTGCGATCGATTGGCTCGGAATCACCACTGTCGGTCATGCGGGTTGTATCGTCCATCATCTCAAAACCGTCCTTGGCCGCCATCTGGTTGGCCAAGCTTACTGGCCGGATCGTCTTCACACTAGGTATTTTACCGAGTGCGGCATAGTGGGTACGATGGCTGCAAAGCGCGCCAAAGTCCATTCTTTCATCACGTAAGAAGCATGCGCGCCTTGTCCAGGGCCTCGACCAAACGATCGGCTTCCTGGCGCGTGTTGTAGAGCCCAAACGATGCGCGACAAGTCGACGTCGCGCCGAACCGCTTTAGAAGCGGCATCGCACAATGCGTACCGGCCCGCACCGCAACACCGGACCGGTCGATGATTGTCGAAACGTCATGGGCATGCAGCCCATCAATCTCGAATGAGAGAATTGATCCCTTACCCGGCGCCTGGCCGAGCACTTTCAACGAATTGATGCCTGCGAGCTGGTCCTGAGCATAAGCCGTCAAATCGGCTTCATGGGCAGCGATCGCCTCGCGGCCCAATGCTTCGACATAGTCGATCGCCGCAGCCAGTCCGATAGCCTGGACAATCGGCGGCGTGCCGGCCTCGAAACGATGTGATGGTTCAGCATAGGTGACCATATCTTCGGTCACATCGAGAATCATTTCCCCCCCGCCGGAGTAAGGCGGCATGGTGGCCAAGAGATCACGCTTTCCATAAAGAACGCCGATGCCAGACGGGCCATAGAGCTTGTGACCGGTAAAGCAGTAGAAATCGCAATCGAGATCACGCACATCGACCGGCAAGTGGACTGCACCCTGGCTACCGTCGATCATGACGAGAATGCCACGCTCATGGGCGATGCGGCAGATTTCCTTCACCGGCAACACAGTGCCGAGAACGTTCGACATATGGGTGATGGCGACGATCTTGGTGCGTTCGGTCAGAAGTGCCTCGAATTGGTCGATATGGAACTGACCATCGTCATCAACCGGCGCCCACTTGATCACCGCGCCATGCTGCTCGCGCCAGAAGTGCCAGGGCACGATGTTGGAGTGGTGTTCCATGATCGACAGGACGATTTCATCGCCCTCGCCTAGATTCACATGCCGCCCGAGCGAGGAGGCAACGAGGTTCATCGCCTCGGTTGCGGACTTGGTGAAGATGATCTCGTCAAGCGAGGCCGCATTCAGAAAGGCGCGAACGGTCTCGCGCGCCGCCTCATAGCGCTCCGTCG
>JBCBSK010000243.1:0-3568 GCA_039819185.1 Pseudomonadota bacterium
CCCTCAACCGTTGCAGGCCCATGCCGACAATCCAGCATCGGTGCATCCAAGAGATCGGATCTGAGCTTGGTCCAGACCACGCCGATGCACACTGCGAAGCCAACAATGCAGGCAAACCGTATCAACGTTGCATCGCGCCGGCAGACCACGACCGCAATGCCTGGGATTGCAGTCCACACTACAAGCGTCACCCATGCCGGTTCGCGCGCGAGCCCGAAATAGGCAAGACAGCCATAGCCAAAAGCGACCGTAAACCAGATCAGCGTTTCATCAGCAAGGCGAACAAAGGCACAAACTGCCGACCGACGAAGAGTGGCAACCTTCGAGATCCCGGCGCCGATGTGATCTCGCCCGCCTGCTTCCGTCATCCTCTGGACCGTTTAATCTTGCCGTCGGCTCTTGAGAGGTTGCACTGTCAGCCGCCGGGATCACCAAGACAGACCAAGCGGTGGTTACCGGCGCTGACATCTCATGTTACATGCCGGTCGACCGCCCCCCTTGATGTGGCGCATGGGAGAGATTGATGCCGGACTTTACGACACCGGTGGTGACGCGCTTTGCCCCCTCGCCAACGGGCTTTCTGCATATTGGTGGCGCAAGAACCGCGCTCTTCAACTGGGCCTACGCCAAAGCGAAGGGTGGTAAGATGCTGCTCCGTATCGAGGACACCGACCGCGAGCGTTCTACACAAGCCGCGATCGATGCCATTCTCGACGGCCTGACCTGGCTCGGCCTCGACTGGGACGACACGCCGGTGTTTCAGTCGGAACGTGGCACACGCCATCGCGAGGTCGTCGATGCACTTCTCGCACTCGGCGCCGCCTATCATTGTTACGCGTCGCAAGAAGAGCTGGCGGACATGCGCGAACAGGCGCGGCAGGAGGGGCTGCCACCGCGTTATGACGGGCGCTGGCGTGATCGTGATCCCGCAGAAGCGCCCGATGATGTCGCTCCGGTCGTGCGCTTCAAAGCGCCGCAGGCAGGGGAGACAGCGCTCGACGATCATGTTCAGGGAAACGTCGTGTTCCCGAACAAGGATCTCGATGACCTGATCATCCTTCGGAGCGACGGCACGCCGACCTATAATCTGTCTGTCGTTGTCGACGACCACGACATGGGCGTGACGCATATCGTTCGTGGCGTGGACCACCTGACCAATGCCGCACGCCAGTCGCAGATCTATCGCGCGCTCGACTGGCCGGTTCCTGACATGGCGCACATCCCACTGATCCACGGTCCAGACGGCGCTAAACTGTCCAAGCGTCATGGTGCGCTTGGCGTTGAGGCGTATCGCGAAATGGGCGTCTTGCCCGATGCGATGCGCAACTATCTGGCGCGACTCGGCTGGAGCCATGGCGACGACGAGGTGTTCTCGACCGATCAGCTGATCGCCTGGTTCGATCTTGATGGTATCGGCCAGTCTGCTGCGCGTTTTGACATGGCAAAGCTTGAAAACTTGAACGGTCGTTATGTTCGCACGCTTGAGCCGGAAGCGGCCTGGCAGGCATTGCACGGTGCCCTGCCCCATCTGCCCGGCGGCAGTGCTCTTCTCGACCGCCTGACACCGGAACGCGAAGCGCGGATCAAGTCGCTGCTGCCGGCCCTTCAGGAACGCGCCAAAACTTTGGTCGAGCTCAAGGATGGTGCAGAGTTTCTATTGGCCGAGCGTCCGCTCACCTATGACGAGAAGGCCCAAACCCTTCTGTTGGACGACGGACAAGCCGTGCTTGCGGGCGTTCTGGATGTCCTTGACCCCTTGCCTGACTGGGATCTTGACGCAATCGATGCTGCAGTCCGCAGCTACGCGGAAACAGCAGACTTGAAGCTTGGCAAAGTTGCCCAGCCCTTGCGTGCCGCTCTGACCGGCCGCTCCACGTCGCCTGGGATTTTCGATGTCTTGCATGTTCTCGGACGTGACGAGGCGCTTGGCCGTATTACCGATGCCCTGGCCCGACAGGACGCGGTATAAGGCCGGGCGCTTGTTGTCGCGGGCGGTTTCCGCTACGGCTCTGGCTATGACCCGGCAACTGGCCGGATTGGGTATCGTCCCAGGCAAAGCGATATGAGCAGACCGCGCCGGCCCCGCCTTCCGCGTGCCGGCCGACACAGAACGGGGGTGCGGCTGATATGAGCACAAACAACACCGCAACACTGACATTCGGCAATCAGTCGATCGATCTCGGCTTACACGAGGGGTCGGTTGGGCCCGACGTCATCGACATCTCAAATCTCTACGGCAAGGCAAACGTTTTTACCTACGATCCCGGCTTCACCTCGACGGCGAGCTGCGAATCCCAGATCACTTTCATCGATGGCGATGAAGGCATTCTGCTGTATCGCGGCCACCCGATCGAGCAGCTCGCTGAGCATGGCGATTTCTTGGAGACGTGCTATCTGCTGCTGTACGGCGAGTTGCCGACCCAGTCTGAAAAGGCGGATTTCGACACGCGTGTCACCTATCACACCATGGTGCACGAACAGATGACGCGCTTCTTTTCGGGCTTTCGGCGCGATGCGCATCCGATGGCGGTCATGGTCGGGAGTGTCGGTGCTCTGAGCGCGTTCTATCACGACTCGACCGATATTTCCGATCCTTATCAGCGTATGGTCGCAAGCGTCCGAATGATCGCCAAGATGCCAACGCTTGCTGCAATGGCCCATAAATACACAATCGGCCAGCCTTTCGTCTATCCGCTCAATTCACTCGATTATTCGTCGAATTTCTTGCGGATGTGCTTCAGTGTTCCGTGCGAGGACTACAAGGTTAATCCGGTTCTGTCGCGGGCTATGGATCGTATCTTCATTCTGCATGCCGATCACGAGCAGAACGCATCGACCTCGACGGTGCGTCTGGCAGGGTCGTCGGGCGCCAATCCGTTTGCCTGCATTGCCGCCGGCATCGCCTGCTTGTGGGGCCCGGCGCATGGCGGCGCCAATGAGGCGGCACTCAAGATGCTTGAAGAGATCGGCAGTGTCGATCGTATCCCGGAATATGTCGAACGCGCCAAGGACAAGGACGATCCGTTCCGGCTCATGGGCTTCGGTCATCGGGTCTACAAGAACTACGATCCGCGTGCTCGCGTCATGCAGCGTACCTGTCACGAGGTTCTCGCCGAAGTTGGCGTCAAGGATGATCCGTTGCTCGAAGTCGCGCTCGAGCTTGAGCGGATTGCACTTCAGGATGAGTATTTCGTTGAGAAAAAGCTCTATCCGAACATCGATTTCTATTCCGGCATCACGCTCAAGGCACTTGGCTTCCCGACGACAATGTTCACGGTCCTGTTCGCGCTTGCCCGTACAGTCGGTTGGATCGCCCAATGGAAGGAGATGATCGAGGATCCGCGCCAGAAAATCGGTCGGCCACGTCAGCTCTATACCGGCGAGACACGGCGCGACTATGTGCCGATCAGCATGCGCAAGAGCGGCTGAGGCCCCTTCCCTAAGGCCGAACCACGACAGACGCAGCAACAAAAGCGAGAGATTAGATAATCTCTCGCTGCCGCAACAGATCGAGTGCTATGTGGCTAGCTCGCTCAGCCGGCGATGTGTCGATCGCCATGCGCTCACG
>JBCBSK010000244.1:0-3542 GCA_039819185.1 Pseudomonadota bacterium
CGCTTGTAGGGGATTGCAGGCATCGACCGATGCGATCAGCCATGCCGCCATTGGTTCATGTGACGCCATTGGTTCATGTGACGCCATTGGTTCATGTGATGGTATGGACGCCCCCTACGGCTTTAGGCTGAGCCAAACTGGAGCGTGTTGAACAATCCAGAAAGAGGAGGTGTCCATGACGACGATGACAACAGTCGGGTTGGACCTGGCAAAATCAGTCTTTCAGGTTCACGGTGCGGATCAGGATGGCCGGCCGGTTGTGCGCAGGAAACTGCGCCGGGGGCAGGTACTCGGGTACTTTGCCGGACTGTCGCCGTGTCTGATTGGAATGGAAGCCTGCGCCAATGCGCACAATTGGGCGCGCGCGTTGCAGGCACTCGGTCATACGGTGCGTTTGATCCCGCCGCAGTATGTGAAGCCGTTCGTGAAGACGAACAAGAACGACGCGTCGGATGCGGAAGCGATCTGCGAGGCGTTGGCGCGCCCGACGATGCGCTACGCGGCGGTGAAGAGCGCCGAGCAGCAATCGGTTTTGATGCTACACCGGGCACGCGAACTGCTGGTGCGTCAGCGAACCATGTTGGTCAATGCCCTACGCGGCCATTGCGGTGAGTTCGGTGTTGTCGTTGCACACGGTGCGTCGAAGGTATCGGCTCTCATCGAGATGATCGAAGACCGCCAAGACGACCGTCTTCCGGCCCTGGCGCGCGAGGCCCTTGGGTCTCTCGTCTGCCAACTTCGGATGGTTCAAGCACAGATTCTTGGCTTGGAGAAGAAACTGATGGTCTGGCATCGCGCCAACGAGGCAAGCCGACGACTTGAGGCGATCCCAGGCGTCGGGGTGATCACAGCCACGGCCCTTGTTGCAACCATCGGCGATGCATCACAGTTCCGCTCCGGCCGTCAACTAGCGGCCTGGCTGGGGCTGGTTCCTCGACAGTACTCCAGCGGCGGCAAGGAACGGCTCGGGCGCATATCCAAGCGCGGCGACGGATACATCCGCCGTCTCCTGGTTCATGGCGCGCGGGCGGATCTGCGTTGGTCTCGACACAGAAATGAGCGGCGCTCTTTATGGCAAGACAGCTTGCTCGCACGCCGGCCGACCAATGTTGTCCTTGTCGCCATGGCCAACAAGACGGCCCGGGTCGTCTGGGCCCTGCTCAGCCGAGGGGAGGCCTTCCGAACCGAAGCACGGGCCGCTGCATAACACTGAGCGGAAGAGACTCTATTGCGAGGGTGATGGTGATGTGATGGCAAGACAGGGCAACCGGGATCGGCCAAACCCGCGGCTTTGTCCGAGCTTCTAGCTCGTTCGTGTGACTGGGCGTCGATCCTCGGATTCCATCAGGGCCCGCGGCAACCTGAATGCCGCATCGAGAGGCCGGATAGATGACTGCAAACCCTGAACGCCGCTAATCATCAAAACCGCTTGCAATCACGGGGGCGTCCATAGATGACAAGGCCAACAAGAGAGGAAGGCGATATCGGTACTACGTCTCTCGCCACCTGATTGTCGGATCCGACAAAGGCGACGGGCCGCAACGCGGAGATGGTTGGCGGCTGCCTGCTGCCGAGATCGAGGGCATCATCAGCACAGCGATCAGGGATCTCATTGGAGGCCAAGCCGCGCTGATCGACGCGGCCAGAGAAGCGGGCGTGGCACCACGATGCATTCCCGGTCTTCTCAACGCCGCCAAGAGCTGGAACGGCGATCCGCTTGCGCTCGTCGACAAGGTCACGCTAGGCGAAGGCGCGATCGAGATTGCACTTGACCCCTCATCGATGACCGGCGCTCCGGACATCCGGCTTCACTTGAAGCTGGCAGTCCGGATCAAGCGTCGTGGTGTCGAGATGCGCCTTGTTCTTCGCGGGCCCAGCTCTGCCGATCACGCACGACACGATCCGATCCTCATTAAGGCTGTGGCGCGGGCCGTCGGATGGTTTGACGATCTGGCCAGCGGCCGAGTGGCTTCCATCGGCGAGGTTGCCGCATCGCATCAAGTTGGCCGGCGATACGTTGCACAACAGCTGTGCCTGGCCTTTCTGGCCCCCGACATCGTCACATCGATCCTCGCTGGATCCCAGCCCGCCGATCTCACCACCGAGACACTGGTCAGGCACACCGACCTGCCGGTGGATTGGGACGAGCAGCGCGCACTCCTCGTCGTCCGACAGGCCGAGACGATCGGCCCCGACCGCGAGGCGCCAAAACCGGCGGCAGAGATAAAACGCCGAAGCCCTCACAAATCGGTCTTACCAGCACCGTCTCCGGCTCACGGTCACCAAATCCCCGCCGCGGAAGCCCGCAGACGGCCGGGACACGAAGCGAGAGTTCGAATTTCGACCAAAAACTCTTCAATATCAGAGACTTGGTGGCGGAGGGGATGGGATTCGAACCCACGATGCGCTGTTAACGCATACACACTTTCCAGGCGTGCGCCTTCAACCACTCGGCCACCCCTCCAGCGCGGGCGGGACGATAGCGGCAGCGGTGTGGCGGCGCAAGACGTCCTTGCCTGATTTGCAACCGGCCGTCGCGTCCAGATTTCGGGGCCTGTGCAAATGGTGCCATTTGCTGTCTAATGCCCCTGTCATACAGGCCTTTCGATCGTCGTGCAGCGGCGTCCAAGGCACCCCACGAACCGACCGAATCGTGTCGCCCATGGTCATCTTCCGCATTATCGGCCGGCTGTTCTTCATCGCCGGTCTCGCCGCCTTCGGCTACGATCTTTGGCGTTGGCTGGTCGATGGCGAAGCCTTCCGACTCGAACCGCTGGGCGAGCTGTGGTTCATGATCGACCCGTCCAGCCTGAATGGCGCCCAGGCCGCCATTCAGCGCTATGTCTGGCCGTGGCTGTGGGATCCGGCGATCGTCACCGTGCTGCTGTGGCCGGCGGCGCTGGTCCTGGCCGGCTTCGGGTTGATCTTGATGATCCTGTTTCGGCGCCGGGTCCGCCGGTACGCCTAGCGGATCGCCAGTTCCTTCACCGTATCCGCCAAAAGCGCCAGGTCGGCGGGCCGCGACAGGCGGTGGTCGCCGTCCTTAATCAGCGTAAGGCGGACATCGTTGCTGGCGAGCGCCATCATCAGGCGTTCGCTCTGCCGCCATGGCACGTCGGGATCGGCGGTGCCGTGCAGCAGCCTGACCGGCGCGTCGATCGCGATCGGCGCGCGCAGCACCAGATGGTTGCGCCCTTCCTCCAACAGCGTCTTGGTGATCGGATAAGGACCGTCCTCGTACGCCGACGGTCGATACCAGATGCCGTCCAGCGCGATCGCGGAGCGGGCGGCCTCGTCCATCTTCGCCGCGATCAAATCTTCCGTCAGGTCCGGCGCGGCAGCAACGCCGATTAGCCCGGCGATCCGATCCGGCCGGTCGCGCGCGGCCAGAACGGCAAGCCAGGCGCCCATCGACGAACCTACCAAAATCAGCGGCCCGGACGTTGCCTGGTCGATGATCGCCAGCAGGTCCGACAGCCAGGAACCGATCGTCCCATCCTCAAAGCGGCCGGACGAGGCTCCGTGCCCGCGATAGTCGACAC
>JBCBSK010000245.1:0-3507 GCA_039819185.1 Pseudomonadota bacterium
CTTCTGAGCGGATCGTATCGATGTTTTTTAGGTCCGAAGACAAGAGTGTGCCATCAACTGTAATTGAGCCAGCTTGGTGCTCTTCCAGCGCGTTGATGCAACGGATCAGCGTCGACTTGCCCGAGCCAGACGGCCCACAGATGACGATCCGCTCGCCCTTGTTCACCCGGAGGTTGATCTCCTTCAGGACGTGGAAATCGCCATACCATTTATGGACATCGTCCATGTCGACCGCGATCTCGTCCGAGACCGTCATGGTGGCCTGGGGGGACACGTCTTCTGCAGCACTCATCTGTGACATCTCCACATGAAAGTCGTTTTCGGGCCGAACACGCGCCGGCTCATCGTTTTCGTCCGGTATCGAGCCGACGTTCCATAAACATGGAATAGCGCGACATGCCGAAACAGAAGATCCAGAACACAAAGCCCGCAAAGATCAACCCCGTCGCAGGTGTCGTCGGCGTCGACCAGTCGGCGTCGGCGAAGTTGTTACGCACCGTGCCGAGGAGATCGAACAGGCCAATGATGTAGACGAGGCTGGTATCCTTGAAGAGGCCGATAAAGGTGTTGACGATGCCTGGGATCACCAGTTTCAGCGCCTGCGGCAGAATGATCAGGTTCATCTTCTTCCAATAGGACAGCCCGAGCGCGTCGGCGCCTTCATACTGGCCCTTGGGGATCGCCTGTAGCCCGCCGCGAATGACCTCGGCCATATAAGCGGAGGCAAACAGGGCCACGCCGATCAGGGCACGCAGGAGTTTGTCGAAGGTTACGCCCTGCGGCAGAAACAACGGCAGCATCACGCTGGCCATGAACAGGACCGTGACCAGCGGCACCCCGCGCCACACCTCGATGAAGACGATGCTGAGCAGCCTGATCACGGGCAGTTCGGAACGGCGCCCGAGGGCGAGCAGAACACCCAGCGGCAGCGACACCGCAATCCCGGTCACCGCGACGACCAGCGTCAGCATGAAACCGCCCCAAAGCGGGGTTTCGACGGCTTCGAGGCCAAACAAGCCGCCTGTCAGAAGGACGAAAGACAGAACCGGTACGACAGCCAACATGAAGATCGCATTGATCCGCTTATAGGGCAGACCGGGGATCGCCAGCGGCAGCAGGCCGCCGAAGAACAGCAGGAAAACGATGTCGACCCGCCAGCGCTCGTCGATCGGATAGCGACCATAGATGAATTGGGCGAACTTCGCGTTGACGAAGGCCCAGCAGGCGCCGATCTCCTCGCCGAGACAGGCTTCACGGTTCTCGCCGGTCCAAACGGCGTTAAAAAACAACCAGTTGAGGATCGGCGGGATGATCCAGGCGAGGAAGATGATCGCTACAATCGTCATGATCGCATCGGCCGGCGTCGCAAACAGGTTTGCCCGGAACCAATGCAAAAGGCCCTTCTCGCTCGCCGGTGCCGGCAGCACCTGGGCGGCGGTATCACGCACGAAGGCCGAAGCGTGTTGATCGCTCATCTTATCCTCCTAGCGCTCGACCAGCGACATCTTGGCGTTGAACCAGTTCATGAACGCCGAGGTCAGGAGCGACAGGCCAAGATAAACCGACATCCAGATCACGACGATCTCGACGGCCTGACCGGTCTGGTTGAGGATTGTCCCGCCAACAGACATAAGATCGGCATAGCCGATGGCCACCGCGAGCGACGAGTTCTTCGTCAGGTTGAGACACTGGCTGGTCAGCGGCGGGATGATGACGCGCATCGCCTGCGGAATGACCACAAGACGCAACGTCGGGCCATGCCGCAAGCCCAGCGAATGGGCCGCTTCGGTCTGCCCGTGACTGACGGCAAGAATGCCGGCACGCACGATCTCGGCGATAAAGGAGGCGGTATAAACCGACAGTGCGAGATAGAGTGCGATGAACTCCGGCTTGATCTGGATCCCACCCACGAGATTGAAGCGCGACGCTTCGGGGATCTCGAACGACAGGGGCGCACCCGAGACGAGGAACGCCAAAAGCGGTAGACCTACCACAAGACCAATTGACGTCTGCAACAGCGGGAAGATCTGGCCGGTGGCCTCCTGACGGCGCTTCGCCCAGATGCCCAGACCGATGATCGCCACGACAGCGATCGCGAATGCCCAGACGACAAGCGAAAACCCGTCTTCGAAAATCGGCCGCGGTATGATCAGACCGCGATTGTTGAGATAGCCTTCAAGCGGCAGTTCGACACTTTGATTGGGGTTTGGCAACAGCGTCAGAACACCGAAATACCAAAAGAAAATCACCAGAAGCGGCGGCAGGTTGCGGAAGATTTCAACATAGACGGTCGACAGTTTCTGGATCAGCCAATTCCGCGACAATCGCGCTATGCCAATGACGAACCCAAGCGCAATCGCGGTGAAGCAGCCCGTAATCGCCACAAGGACCGTGTTGAGGGCGCCGATATACAGCGCGCGGCCATAACTCGACTCGACCGTATAGCCGACCAGCGTTTGGGAAATGTCAAAACCAGCCCGTTCACCCCAAAACCCGAAACCAGACGCGATGCCGGCGCGTTCGAGATTGGTGGCGGTGTTGTTGATGATCCAGAAGATGAAGATCACCATCAGGCCGCCGACGACCACCTGGGAGATGATGCCGCGGATGCGCGGATCATAAAACCAGGAATCGCCGTCTGCACGCACGGGCACATGCCGCGCGGTATCTTGCAATGCCATCGTCCCGACCTCTCTGGAAGGTTTTTGTCGATCGGGGCGCGCCCCTCAGGGCGCGTCATGTCGTATCAAACGGTTCGGGCCGCACCTGCTACGGCACGGCCCGAGACTTCACTCAATCAACGAACCGGCGGAGCGTATTGAATGCCGCCATCGGTCCAGAGCGCGTTCAGGCCGCGCGAGATGTTGATCGGCGTATCGGTGCCGAGATGGCGCTCGAAGGCTTCGCCGTAATTGCCGACGGCCATGATAACATTCGCCGCCCAGTCATTGCTGAGGCCGATCGCCTCGCCGAAATTGCCATCAGCACCAAGCAGACGGCGGATGGAGGGATCTTCCGAGCCCTTCATTTCTTCGACATTGGCCTGGGTCACGCCGAGTTCTTCGGCGTTGATCATGGCGAAATGGGTCCACTTGACGATCGAGAACCACTGATCGTCACCCTGGCGCACGACGGGGCCGAGCGGTTCTTTGGAGATGATCTCGGGCAGAACCATGTGCGCGTCCGGATCGGACAGGGTCAGGCGCGTGGCATAAAGCCCCGATGCGTCGGTGGTGATCACGTCGCAGCGGCCGGCGTCATAGGCACCATTGATGTCTTCGAGACGCTCGATGACAACCGTGGTCAGCTCCATGTTGTTGGCGGTGAAATAGTCCGCCAGGTTGAGCTCCGTCGTCGTGCCTGGTTGGACGCAGATTGTCGCACCCGACAGTTCCAGCGCGCTGGTAACACCGCGCTTCAGTCGGGCGAGATCGATGTTCTGGCCCGCAACACAACCTGGACAATGAGCCGCGACACCGAGCTTGGCCTCAACTTCGCCGGTGTGAA
>JBCBSK010000246.1:0-3505 GCA_039819185.1 Pseudomonadota bacterium
CAGCTTGCATGTGGTGAAGATGTGTGGGCGGACCTTCCGGTTGAGCTCCGACGTGCCCAACTAACGCATATGGCGGATCTACTTGACGAGCTGTATCCAACTTTCCGGCTGTTTCTTTATGATGGTCGCAAGGGCTTCTCAGCGCCCTATACGATCTTCGGGCCGCTGCGTGCGGCCATCTATATGGGCGGCGTTTATGTCGTGATCAGCGCGGTCGAGCAGATCCGTCGGCTGGTGCAGCATTTCGACGGCCTGATCCGCATCGCCGACGTGACGCCAGACCGTGCGCGCGATCATGTTGCCAGTCTCTTGGAAAATGTTCGGTAGGTCCTGTTCGCGATCTCACCAATTGCCATTCTAACGATTCCATCATGCGTGGATGATGGCACGCTTTGCCCCAGACTTGCACCGAGTTATGTTGCAGTGCACAATAGAGGCCCATTTTTGGTGAGTCGGAGGCTCACAACGCCGGAGGGCTTCCCATGGGCAAGATCATCACCATTGCGCAGCAGAAGGGCGGCAGCGGCAAGACGACCGTCGCGGCCCATCTCGCCGTGGCCTGGGCGGCCCAGCCGAAAACCACAGTGGCCGTGATCGACGTCGACCCGCAGGGCAGCCTCGGCGAATGGTTTGAGCAGCGCGAGGAGTTGTATGGCGATGAACCCGGCCTCACCTTTCGCACGGCGAGCGGCTGGGGTGCCCGGCGGGAGGCGCGTGCGCTTGCCCGCGACCACGATGTCGTTGTTCTCGACACCCCGCCGAAGAGCGATACGGAAGCCCGTCCTTCGATCGAAGTGGCCAACCTCGTCCTCGTGCCGGTGCAACCGTCGCCGATCGACGTCTGGGCAACCCAATCTACGCTCGATCTCGCCGCCAAGGAGGACAGCGAAGCGCTGCTTGTGGTCAATCGAGTGCCGCCCCGCGCCAAGCTGACTGAAGAAATGGTCGAGGCGCTCAAGGAGATGCCGAAGTCCGCAGCCAAGACCCGTCTCGGCAACCGCGTCGCCTTCGCAGAGGCCATGGGCTCCGGCCGCACGGTGCTCGAAACCCACAAGTCCGGCAAAGCGGCCGAGGAGGTCGCGGCTCTGGCCCAGGAAGTCCATAAGATTCTCAGCCGCGCTTGACAGAGTTTCCTTGCAATCCGGCGCCGCCGCGCCGAGGGTTGCGCCTAATCTTCACAACGGATTGAGGAACTGGGAGCGCAACCATGGGCAAGGTTGAGACTGTCACCGAAGCGGAAGCCAAACAGCCGGCGAAAGATGCCGACGAGATGCCGCGAACGCAGACCGAGACAGGACGACTGACGGCGCTTGACCTGCCGCGCGCCGAACTGACACCTGAGATGGAGGCCTACTTCGACAAGTGCCTCGAAAAGATCGGCTTCGTTCCGAACGTGCTTCAGGCCTATGCCCATGACGCACCGAAACTCGCAGCCTTTGCTGCGATGTACAACGATCTGATGCTGGCGCCGTCGGGCTTGTCTAAACTCGAACGCGAGATGATCGCGGTCACCGTATCCTGCATAAACCACTGCTACTACTGTCTCACCGCGCATGGCGCGGCCGTGCGCCAGTTATCAGGCGACCCAACGCTCGGCGAATTGATGGCGATGAACTATCGCGCGGCCGAACTCTCGCAACGTCACAAGGCGATGCTCGACTTCGCGGTCAAGCTGACGGAAACGCCCGCGGCCATCGAGGAAACCGACCGCCAGGCGTTGCGCGATACCGGATTTTCGGACAAAGACATTTTCGACATCGCGTCAGTGGCAGGCTTTTTCAACATGTCGAACCGCATCGCGGCCGCGACCGATATGCGGCCGAACGCGGACTATCACGCTCAAGCGCGCTAAAGCCGTCGCAGCAAGCGTTCGTCGCAATCGAAGTTAACCAGTCTTACCAAAACCTTGACGGACGGCTTTAGTCGGCGCCGCTTTTCGACCACACTTGGACCATTCAGTAACCCCGCGTTAACCGTTTGATCCCGGAAGGACGTCGCGGACATGGCCCAAACGCTTCGGCAAGGTGTCGAGGATCTGTCGCTCACGATGCGGCTGACGCTCGCTGTTTTGGCGTTGGCGTCGGGCGTCTATACTTATCTCGGCGTGCGCGATCTGCTCGATGGTCAGGCCTCGGTCACCTTCTTCGGCGCGATCATTTATTCGGCTGCGGTATCGGTCGGCATTTACACGTTCTGGTCGTTCCTGATCCGCTTTCTGCCAAATTGCCGCGAAGCCCGGGTCCGCCGTGCGCTCTACGGCGCCATGGCGCTTGGGGCCGTGATGATCGTCGCCATGTCGTCCTGGCTCAACGCGGCAGCACTCGCCGGATCGGCAGCGCTTGAGCAGCATCTCGCAGAGGCCGCCGAAGACTATGCCCGCGATCTCGATGCCGCCCACAACACAGCGCTTGCCGCGCAATCACTGCTGCCCGACATCCAGCTTGCCGCCGACCGCTTCGCCCGCCTGGCCGAACAAGAGCGCGACACCGGCGCGCTGACCGGCACATCCGGCTCCGGCACGGTGGTGCAGCTTCTGTCGCAAATGTCGACGCAACTGAATGCCCTTGCCGCTCAGGTGGCCGGCTCGCGCGACGAGGTCGCCTCGCTCTATGAGCAGGGCGGCACGCATCTGTCGGCCATGCGCCGGCTGGTGACGGCCTCCGGCCCGATCACGCCACGCGGCGACGCCTTTGCCGAACAGGCCGTGGCGCTGACCGGCGTTATCGCCTCCATGCAGCAGACCTCGATCGCGCCCGCTGTGCGTCGTGCAGCCGACGGGCTCGAGCGCTCCTTCATCGCACCTGCAGCCGACGGCTCGACGGAAGACCTCCGTGCCCGTCAGAGCCTAATTGTCGGCAATGTCGCCAACGCGGTCGCCGAAGAGGCAGCCGCCCTGGCGCGCGCCGCCGACACAATTCTCGATCGGCCCGAAGTCGTGCCGCAGCGCTTTGTTCCGCTGTCGCGACCAGAAGCGGTTCTCGTCTATGCAACCGACTTCTTGCCGAGTTGGGCCGGCGCGATTTCGATCGACCTCCTGCCGGCGGTTCTCGTGATGATCCTGGCCATCGTCCAGGGCGCGATCCGTGAACGCGAAGACCCCGACCTTGAGGAGCATTCGGTAACCGCGTCTGACATGATGCGGGCGATGCGGCTTTATGAGCGCATGCGCGCCGAGGAGATTGCAACCGCCCGCATGGTGACAATGCCGGCTGATCCGCCCGCCACAGCACCGGCGCCAGAAATCCCTGCAGCAATGCAACCGACCGTGCCGACAACAAGCGCTGGCGATGATTTTGGCACCATACCGCAACAGTCCGCCTCTGATGCGCCGGCCTCATCTGATACCGACAATGTCACCCCACTCGCGCCGAAATCCGAGCGCGGCTTGCCCGGGTCGTGAGGACGCTCATGACGGTTCAAGGGACAAATCGGGACACTGCGCCGCGCCCGTCAGGCTGGAAGACGTTTCGTGCACAGCTTGCCGAAGCAGGCTTTGCGCTGGCGA
>JBCBSK010000247.1:0-3504 GCA_039819185.1 Pseudomonadota bacterium
AAGTGATCGGCTTCAAGCTGTCCGGCAAGCTCGAAGAGGGTGTCACCGCGACTGACCTCGTTCTGACCGTCACCGAAATGCTGCGCCATGTTGGAGATCGTCGCGCGGTCTTCGAGACTCAGATTGTCGAGGCCGGGGCCGTAGAACTCGACAAACTTGCCGACGACGCCCTTCTGGCGCAGCATTTCGGTGACGGTCAGAACGAGGTCAGTCGCGGTGACACCCTCTTCGAGCTTGCCGGACAGCTTGAAGCCGATCACTTCCGGCACCAGCATCGAGATCGGCTGGCCGAGCATAGCGGCTTCCGCCTCGATCCCGCCGACGCCCCAGCCGAGGACCGCGAGCCCATTGACCATAGTCGTGTGGCTATCGGTGCCGACCAGCGTGTCGGGATAGGCGATCGTCTCGCCATTGACCTCTTTGGTCCAGACGGTCTGGGCGAGATATTCGAGGTTCACCTGGTGGCAGATGCCGGTGCCCGGCGGCACGACGCGGAAATTGTCGAACGCGTTCTGCCCCCAACGCAGGAATTCGTAGCGCTCGCCATTGCGCTTGTATTCGAGATCAACGTTCTTCTGAAACGCCATCCCGGTTCCGAAGGCATCGACCATCACCGAGTGGTCGATGACGAGATCGACCGGCACCAGCGGGTTGATCAGGTCCGGATCGGCGCCGAGGGAGGATGTCGCGTCGCGCATGGCGGCGAGATCGACGACAGCCGGAACGCCGGTAAAGTCCTGCATCAGGACGCGTGCCGGACGATAGGCGATTTCGCGGTCGGATTTGCGGTTTTCGACCCAGGCGGCCACGGCGCGGATGTCATCGGCCGTGACCGAGCGCCCGTCCTCATTGCGCAATAGGTTCTCCAAGAGCACCTTGAGCGAGAAGGGCAAGCGGGAGATCCCGTGGAGTCCGTTCTTTTCCGCCTCGGTCAGATCGAAATAGACATAAGTCTTGCCGGCGGCGGTCAGCGTTTTGCGGCACTTGAAGCTGTCGAGCGATGTCGTCACGGTAGCGGTCCCTGTCAGCGATCGTCCGGGCCGGGTGAAAGCGCCGACGCGGACCACGGGTCAAGAATGGTTATAGACTGTGTGTTCTCTTGGAGGCGTGCGCGATGTCAAGCCGAGAACCCCGCACAAAGACGAAAGGGGTATTCTCCGGAGCCCCGACATGCCCTTCACTGAGCTAGCCAGATTTGATTGTCCGACGCTTGTGAGTTTCTGCCCCGTGCCTGACATGCCTCCATCATACCGACAACGGGTCTACCCATGCGTCTGACAGGCCGCAATCTCGCCTGTGAGCGCGGGGGACGGCCTGTCTTCACCGGCCTGTCTTTCGCCGTCGCGGCGGGCGAGGCGCTGTCGCTGATGGGGCCGAATGGGTCCGGAAAGTCGACGCTTTTGCGCCTGATCGCGGGCCTGCTGCACCCGATTGAGGGGCAGTTGACGCTCGACGGCGGTCAGGACGATGTGTCGATCGGCGAACAATGCCACTATCTCGGCCATCTCGATGCACTCAAGCCTGCGCTGACCGTTGCCGAGAACGTGGCCTTTTGGCGGGCCTTTTTTGGCGCAACGGGACGTGATGTGGCCGAGGCGCTCGATGCGGTTAGGCTCGGCCATGCGTCGACGCTGCCGGCGGGGTTTCTCTCGGCGGGGCAAAGGCGGCGGGCGGCGCTGGCGCGGCTCTTGGTCTCATATCGCCCGATCTGGCTGTTGGACGAGCCGACATCGGCGCTTGATACGGCATCACAGGCCCGGTTGCACGAACTGGTGCGCGCCCATCTCGGCGCGGGCGGGATTGTCATCGCCGCAACCCATCAGCATCTGCCGTTCTCGGGCTCGGAGTTGCGCCTGGAGTCGGACCAGTTGGAGCCAACTGCATGAGCGCGCTCGTGGCCCTGTACGCGCGTGAGCTGAAGATTGCCGTTCGCCTCGGCGGCGGCGGTCTGATGGGCATCGTCTTCTTCCTGATCCTGGTGACGATCACGCCGTTTGCCATCGGACCGGACCTCAACCTCCTCGGCCGAATCGGACCGGCGATCCTGTGGATTGGCGCGCTTCTGGCGACACTGCTGGCGCTCGACCGGTTGTTTCAGGCTGATCACGAGGATGGCGCGCTGGACCATCTTCTGATGGGGCCTGTGCCGGCGGAGCTGGTTGTCGGCGTGAAAGCACTGGCGCATTGGACGACCACCGGCCTGCCCCTATCGCTGGCAGCCCCCGTTCTGGGGCTGATGCTGAACGTTCCGGGAAATGCGCTTCTGGCTGTCTCCGCCACACTTCTTGTCGGCACGCCTGCGCTGACGTTCATCGGGGCGATCGGAGCGGCTCTCACGGTCGCGCTGCGGCGCGGCGGATTGCTGCTGCCGGTCCTGGTCCTGCCACTGACAATTCCGGTATTGATCTTCGGGGTGAGCGCCACAAGCGCGGTCGTCATCGGGCCGACGCCCTTCGAGACGCCGTTCCTGATCCTATGCGGACTATCTCTGGGTTCAATCGCGCTCGCGCCCTTTGCAGCGGCGGCAGCGCTGAAGATGAGCTTGAGCTAGATCATGGTCCCGAAAAGTGTGTGCGGTTTTCGGATAGGACCATGTTCAAACTCGAAGATGTAGAGCATTGCCGATGTTCGGGTTTCACCGAAAATGCGCTAGCACCAATATGTGACGGATTGGCGGGTCAATTCCGCACAGGCTTCTCGCGCGGTAGCGGCACCGAGACAAAACGGGCTTGCGCGCCACTGTCGATCCGGGTTGCGAGCCGCAGGTCGACCAACTGATCGGTGGTGAAGAAGTAAAGTTGATCCTTCGGTGTGCGCATGGCGAAGGTCCATACCAGCGCATCTACCCCGAAGCCGTCGAGAAGCTCCTGGGCCGCAGCTGCCACTTCTTGCGCTGCCTGGATGCCGTCATGCATCGAGCCAAAGGTATCTGGGGGCAGAAACGCTTGATGCACGCCGATCCATGCATCGGCATGGGCGATCCGATCCTTGCCGGCCGCGAACACCAGAGGGCAGGACGAGGCGCAATAGCCCTGTTCGACGACATGGGTGTCGAGCTCCTCGGCGCGGATACGCACTGCGAGCGCGATCGCCTCGTCAACGAGCCCGCCGGGCGAGTGCAGAACGACTTCACGAAGCGGCTCCTCTGCCCCCTCTTGCTCTGCAAGAAAGCGGTCGAAGCTTGCCGCTGTGCCAGGCGTGATGGTGCCGGCGGCCATGATGATCGGCCCAAGCCTGCGGAACTGCATCGGGGCGGCTTCGCTCGCAGCGGGCCAGGCGCGGTCTTGCGGCAGGTCACGTCCCGGCGCGATCGGGCGTGCCGCTGGCAGATAGGGCCGGGTCTGATCGCCGGTCGTCGGGCGCTCCGTGACGACGCTTTGTCCGTCCGTCCGGCTGTCGGCCACGCGGTTGGATCCCAAGTCGCCTGCGATCTCCCGCAGATCCATCGACAGGAGCATGAACGTTGCAGCGCCGACGAGCACGAAGATCGCCAGCGAAAAGCCT
>JBCBSK010000248.1:0-3491 GCA_039819185.1 Pseudomonadota bacterium
CGAACGCCGGCCTTCATGCCGGTGGGGACGGCCGCAACGGTCAAGGCGCTGACGCCCGAGATGGTGCACGAGACCGGCGCCGATATCTTGCTCGGCAACACCTATCATCTCATGTTGCGGCCCGGCGCCGAAGAGATTGCGGCGCTTGGTGGCCTGCACCGCTTTATGAACTGGTCGGGGCCGATCCTCACCGATTCCGGAGGCTTTCAGGTGATGTCGCTGGCCAGTCTGCGCGAGGTTGACGATCACGGGATACGCTTCAAGTCGCATCTCGACGGTCAGGTCTACGATCTGACGCCGGAGCGCGCGGTTGAGATCCAGTATTTGCTCGGCGCAGACATTCAGATGCAGCTTGACGAGTGTATCGCCCTGCCGGCGGACGAGGCCGAGATTGCCCGTGCCATGCGTCTGTCGATCGATTGGGCAGAGCGCTGCAAAGCCGCGTTCGACCGATTGGATGCGGCTGAGACAGGCATGGCGTTGTTCGGCATTGTCCAGGGGGGCGATTCTGCCGTCTTGCGCGCCCAATCGGCCAAGACACTGACTGGGATCGGCTTCCCCGGTTACGCGATCGGCGGGCTAGCGGTCGGTGAGCCGCAGGAGGTTATGCTGCGCGTGCTGGACGAGACGGTACCGCATCTGCCACAGGACCGTCCGCGCTATCTGATGGGGGTCGGCACGCCCGACGATCTGGTCGAGGCCGTTTCGCGCGGCGTGGATATGTTCGATTGCGTCATGCCGACGCGCGCCGGACGCCATGGCCAGGCGTTCACGCGCTTTGGCAAGGTCAATCTCCGGAATGCCCGTCATGCCGCCGATCCGCGTCCTCTGGACGAACTCTCAGACTGTGCCGCGGCGCGGATCTATTCCCGGGCCTATCTGCATCACCTTGTGAAGGCGGGTGAAATCTTGGGCTCGATCCTGCTGACCCAGATCAATGTCAGCTATTATCAGGCGCTGATGTCCGGGCTGAGGGAGGCAATCTCGGCCGGACGCCTGGCAGATCATATCCTGGAGGTGAAGGCCGGTTGGGCAAGCGGAGACGTGCCGGCTCTCTGAATCGGGCTAAACACCGGTTAGCGGACGCTCGACGAGTACGCAGGCCGCGATCTTCAGCGAACCATCGGGCAGGGTGACCAGCGTATAGAGTGCGCGCCAGCCATTGCCACCAAGGTCAACGATGTCGACGATCTGCTGATAGGCGCCGTCGATTTCGCGAAACGGGCCGAATTCGACTGCGCCGGGCCGGTAGACCGGCATATAGCCACGCCGGACCATGTCAATGAAGCGGTCGGGTGTCTGGAACATCTGCTGAATGTTAGGGGCTGCATATCCGAAGGCCGTTGCGGCATCGTCGCGCTGGAAGGCGGCCATCTGATCTCGGATGACCATCTCGACCGAGGACTGGAGCGTGGACGGGGCCGTTTCCTGTGCTGATACGGTGGTCGGGAGCAGCCACACCACGGCCAGGGTGAGCAGGGCAATGGCAAGGGCGCGAGCGGACAAAAGCGCGGGGCGGGGTGTCATAGCAATATCTCCTCTGCGGGAGATACGCGTCCCAGGGCGCGTCGGACTGATCGGGCCTTGCTGTGAGCTTATTGCGCAAAGGCGTCTATCTGGAGTGATCCAGTTCGTGGCCGCCAGATGGCCTGATGTTTGTAGGTGCGGGCAACGGACTAACTCGGGACAGCGGGTGGCCGTGGCTGTTTGTGGACGTGATATCGACGGGAGTTGACACGGGCCCCGCCGTCACCGATGAAACGCTGTGGGAGCCCTTAGCTCAGCTGGTAGAGCAACTGACTTTTAATCAGTAGGTCCAGGGTTCGAATCCCTGAGGGCTCACCAAAACTTCACTGTTTTCTTTCCGTCCGCTCTCGGTGATGCTTGGGGGGCAATCGAGTTCCCGCCCGAAGTGGCTGTTTGGTGCTTCCGCGCGTGAGGGAGACGGGATCAGTGGCGCCTGACGCGGCTAACCCGACGAACGAAAAAGCCCCGAAGACCGTTGCAGCGGTGGGCACGCTTTTGATTGGCGTGGCGCTGTTAATGCTGGGCAACGGGCTTCAGGGCAGTCTTCTCGGTCTGCGCGCGGCCTCGGAAGGGTTCTCGAATGGCGTGATCGGCCTCGTGATGGCCAGCTTCTTTGCAGGTTTCTTGCTTGGCGCATCCGTAACGGTCAGCACCGTGCAGCGGGTCGGTCATGTCAGAACGTTCGCAGCACTTGCGGCTGTTGCCTCGGTCGCGATCCTGGCGCATGGCCTGTTCGTGTCGCCTGGCACTTGGGCCGCCCTCAGATTTGTGACGGGTGTCTGTTATGCAGGCGTGTTCGTGGTCGCTGAGAGCTGGCTGAACGGAGCTGCGACCAACGAGACGCGCGGTCGGCTCCTGTCCTTCTATATGCTCACCGCGTTCGCCGGCATGGGGGGCGGGCAGCTTCTGCTGAACCTCGCGGCGCCGGAGGACATCGACCTGTTTATCCTGGTCTCGGCGCTGATCTCGCTCTCCGTTGTCCCGATGCTGCTCAGCGCGGCGCCGAGCCCGGCCACGACGCCATCGGTGCAGACGCCATCTGTGCTGCAATTCGCAGCTGTGCGGCGCGTGTTTCGCGCGTCTCCACTCGGCGTGGTCGGCACATTCGCCGCAGGCGTCATCAATGGTGCCGTGTTTGGCATGGGCGCTGTGTATGCGCTTGAACGTGGCCTCTCGGTCGAGGGTGCGGCCTATTTCATGGGTGCGATCATTGCAGGGGCTGCGCTGTTGCAATGGCCGATCGGCAAGCTTTCGGACGCATTTGAGCGGCGCCGGACGATGACGGCGGTGTCGTTCATTGCCGCTGTGCTGGCAGTGTCGGTGAACGCAGTCGGCGACGGGCTTGTATTCTGGACCTTGGTGGTGGTCGCGGGTGGGGCCTCCCTCAGCCTTCATGCCCTATCTATCGCCTACACGAACGATTATCTCGAACCAACTGAAATGGTAGGGGCGAGCGGTCTCCTGGTGCTTGTCCTTGGCGTTGGTTCCGTAATCGGCCCGCTGCTTGTTGGTCCGATGCTCGGCCTGTTCGGGCCATCGGGGTTTTTCCTGCTGATTGCGTCCGTCCATATCTTGCTGGTGGCATTCGCACTATGGCGGATGTCGCAGCGCGCACCGCTGGAGCAAGACGCTCAAGGGCCATACATTGCATTGCATGTTGCGCCATCTTCGGTCGCTATCGAGGCGGCCGAGGAGGCGCACTCGGAGCAGCTCGCAGAGACCTCAGCCGATGCTGGTCTGAATGGGCCGTCGGACGACGCGAGCGCTGAGGGCTAAGCCTATCGCGCCGGACGTCGCTCAGCTTTCAACGACGAGCTGCACCCGATCTGACGCAAAGCGTGTGCGCGAGAACTGGATAGGCCGCCCATCCGTGTCGACATTAACCGCTTCGGTGACAAGCACCGGCCGGTTGATTGCCTGGCGCAGATGACCTGCCTCGCGTTCGTCGGGCATGCGTGCTGTGA
>JBCBSK010000249.1:0-3378 GCA_039819185.1 Pseudomonadota bacterium
AATATGTGAGCGAGGCACGTGTCGGACATAGAGCACCTTAAGGGCAAAACGGTTGTCATCACTGGCGCCGGCCGCGGACTTGGTGCTGCGTTTGCGATCGTGCTGGCCGATCATGGCGCGAAGGTCGTGCTGGCAGCGCGGCGTCAGGACGCGCTCGATGAAGTGGCGCAAGCGATCGAAGGCCGAACCGGTACGCGTCCGGGCACGATCGCATGCGACCTCGCCGATCGGGCGTCGGTCGAGGCAGCCGGCAAGGCATTGGCCGGGCGTTACGCCAAGATCGATGTCCTAATCAACAACGGCGCGCAGTGGCTTTCTGGCGTTCTTGCGGAGAACGACGCCGACGACATCGTCTCAACGGTGAACTCCCAGGTCACCGGCACACTGCTGTTGACCCGGGCGCTGATCCCGGCGCTTGAAGTGTCCGGCGACGGCCAGATCCTCAACATCATCTCGATCTCCGGCCTGCCGAACGTCGCGTTACAGGGCGCTTCACCGGCGTTCGTCGCCGCCAAACATGGCCAGACGGGGCTCAGTGATGGTCTGCGCCAGGAACTGCGCGGCCGAACGATACGGGTGCATGCCATCAACCCGCCGATGATCGAGGATGTCTCGCCACTCGATGCCGGATGGCAGGCCAATGACGCGCGGGCCTTCGACGCCTGGGTAACCAATCGCGATGTCGTCGCGGCGGGCATGTTTGCGCTGACCCGTCCGCGCCATGTGACTCTGTCAACGGTCACGCTCGACTCCAAGACTGGCGGCCTGCACGGCTGACCGGTGGTCGAGCTTTGAGCGGGATCCGGGCGGGAAACCGGTGCCCATGGGCCGTGATCCCACTCGCGGACATTTCCGCGCAGATGGGGCTTGATTCCCGCGCTTGCTTGCCGGCCGTCCGCAATTCAGCCATCTTCGCGCGATCGCAATGCGGTTGATGAGTCGGCGTATCAAACTATGTCGGCCCTATTCCAACCGTCATCATGTCGGGAGCGCTGTCGTGATCCATCTGGGCCGCTGGGCCAAATTCTCGGTCTTGCTCGGCCCGATCGTTGCATTCGGGCTCGTCGTTTCACCGCAGACAGCTCATGCCGATATCACTGGTGTCGGCGGCATCTTGGAGCCGTCGCGGTCGCTGTCGGGCAGTTATCTCGCCGGCAGGCTTGCTGTCGATTTGAATGATCAAACGGCGGCAGCGGAGTATTTTCGCGAGGCATTGCGGCTTGATCCCGACAATCGATACCTGCTGAGTTCGACATTTTCGCTCGAACTTGTCACCGGCAATGTCGCGGAGGCGCATGATCTGGCGATCCGTCTGGTCGAGATCGATCCCGGGCACTGGTTTGCGCGGCTCCTGCTTGGCGTCGAGGCGTTTCGTGCGCGTCAGTTTGCGGATGCCCGCCGGCAGTTTTCCGAGATTGATGCGCCACCGATATCTGACGCTGTGACCGGCCTTCTGGTCGCGTGGAGTCATGTCGGCAGCGGCGATATCGACACAGCCTTGGCCACTGTGTCTGCCATCGATATCGGCCAAGCGGTCGATCTTGAGCCGATCAAGATCTATCAGTCGGCTCTGATCAATGACGTCGCTGGAAATCTAGACGAGGCCGAGCGACTGATGCAGCTTCTCGACGCGGGTGAGCATCGCGATCTCCGCGGAGTTCAGGCTTTGACCCGCTATGCCATGCTACGTGGTGATCAGGAGCGTGCTGAAGCACTTGTAGAAGGCTTACCATCTCAAATCCTGCGTCATTCGATTGGCGAAGCCATTGCCACCGCCGTCCGGGGGGGTGTCGCGCCCGATCCGATCGCAACGAATGCGAGAGAGGGTGCGGTCGAAGCATTGCTTGGTATCGGTCGATCGATCGCGGCCAGTGGCCAAGCGCCGCTGTTTTATCAACTCGCTCTCGCTATCCAGCCTGATGCCGCCTGGCCCCTCATCCATGTCGGCGAGCACTTCGATGCAATCGAGGATTATGCGGCCGCCATAGCTGCCTATGAGCGGGTATCGGAAGACAGCTCCTTGCGCGATGATGCCGATATCAAGCGCGCTGAGGCGTTGAACAATCTCGACCGCTTCGAGGAAGCGCGTGCGCTCTTGATGGAGCTTGAGGACTACAACCCCGACAACCGCAACATCGCTTTTACACTAGCGTTAATGTTGCACAATAAGGACCGTTGGGCTGAGGCGGCAATCCACTATTCACGCGCGATTGAGGCGACGCCGGTTATCACCGAGGCGGACTGGCTTCTCTTCTTTTATCGCGGCATTGCGTATGAGCGCAACAAACAGTGGCCAAAGGCGGAAGCCGACTTTCAGCGCGCGCTCGAGCTGGATCCCGAGCAACCGAATGTTCTGAACTATCTTGGCTATTCCTGGATTGACCAGGGCGTTAATCTGGACGAAGCGCTGGCGCTTGTCGAAAAGGCCGTCGAGTTGCGCCCGAATGATGGCGACATCATCGACAGTCTCGGCTGGGCCTATTTCCGGCTTGGCCGCTATGAAGAGGCTGTTTACGTTCTCGAGAAGGCCGTCGTAATACGTGCGGAAGAGCCCGTTATTCAGGATCACCTCGGTGATGCCTACTGGATGGTCGGGCGGAAACTCGAAGCCCGTTTCCAGTGGCAGCACGCGCTCGATCTGGAACCCGACGAGGAGCTTGCCGAGACGATCCGCGACAAGCTCAGGAATGGCCTCGGTGATGCCGCCGAGGTGGAGCTAGACCAGGACAATGGCGGTTGAGGCGTTAACCTCTGACGCGTTCGCCAAGGTTAATCTGACACTCAGGATCACCGGGCGTCTGGCGGATGGCTATCACACGCTCGAAAGCCTGGTGATGTTTGCCCTTGTCGCCGACCAGCTGACGCTACAGCCCGGTTGTGATCTTTCCTTGAGTATTGCGGGCACCTGTCCAGCCGGACTTGGGGGCGAGAACAATCTGATCCTGCGGGCGGCGAGAGCGCTGGCAGAGCAGGTCGCGGGTTTGCGTGCCGGTCACTTCATCCTCAACAAAAGGCTTCCGATCGCGGCCGGGATTGGCGGCGGGTCGGCGGATGCGGCTGCCGCCTTGCGGCTTCTCGCCGGTCTCAATGGTTTGGCGCTGCACGATCCGCGTCTTCAGGCGGCGGCACGCGCGACAGGCGCCGATGTCCCGGCTTGTCTCCTGTCCGAGCCGTTGGTGATGCGTGGGATCGGCGAGATTCTGTCACAGCGCGGCCTGCCCGATGTCCCGGTGGTTCTCGTCAACCCTGGGATCGACGTGTCGACGGTGGAGGTGTTCACCGCGCTGGACTTGCCGCGTGATGATCGTATCAGGGGTGGTGATGCCCCAGACATTCCCAACACCTTCGGCGATTTGATCGCAGCACTGAAAGGCATGC
>JBCBSK010000250.1:0-3336 GCA_039819185.1 Pseudomonadota bacterium
ATCGCCTCGCAACGCCCTGATACCGAGCGCACGTCCGACCCAGATGCGCCGCTCGTATGTGCGGCGTGCCTTGTCCGGCATGTCGTGGATACTCCGCCGAAGGTCTTGTCCCTTTGGTCGACCACCACCTCCGACCGCCTTGCCCCATCCGTGACATCCGCGGATCGAGCTGATGTGCCGTCTCAAGGTATGCGGCGCCCCCCGCTATCAGCATCCTCAGGCAGCATGACTCGATGCCAACAAATCTCCAATAAGAAAATAGATGCACGATAAGAAACTTGTTCTTTCGCACCCATTTCGCCTGGAGTCGCGAGAGAAACGCTATCTTGGCGAGCAGCGAGCAACGGAATCAGGCAGAGCCTACCGGCGGCTGTTTGCGGCATAGAAGGGTCGAAGCCGGCTTGGATCTATGTAATTGCTGTAGAGATCCCGAACGGGCTCGTACAAATCGCCCGCAAAGGCGATACGCGACAATTCTGCGTCGTCCGCGTCATAGGCCAGCGACCGAGCCAGCTCACGCAGCATCCCCGGCTTATCCACCGAGGTCACCCCACCCCGCTCGACGACCGGACGCCCGGCGACCATCACCATTTCGACATGTGCGGCTTTCGCCCGGTTGAGAATGCCGTCCACGGGGCCGATGCGCCGGTCGAGAAAAGGTGCAGAGAGCGCCGACCAGTCAACAAGGAAAAGATCCGCCTGGCGACCTGGTTCCAGGGCACCGATCGACCCCGCAAAAGGAGTCGTCATCGCCCCCCCTTCGGTCGCCATGCGCAACACCTCATGCGCGCTGGGGAACAGCCCGTCCATCCCGGGTTCACGGTGCAGGCGCAGCACCAGACGCATTTCCTGCAACATGTCCCGATCATCGTTCAGGCCGGCTTCATCGATCCCAAGCGCGAGGTTCAGCCCTTGCCGCAACAACCGGTTGAGCGGCAAGATGCCGCTGCGAAGCCGAAGGTTGGAACTGCAATTGTGGCAGATATGGGTGCCCGTATCGGCCGCAAGCTCGATATCCTCCTCGTTCATCCAAACGCCGTGGCCGATCGTCACGTGACGACCGGTCATCCCGAAACGGTCGAGATGCGCCAACGCCGTGCCGCCCGTTCGCCGGCGCGCATACTCCTTTTGATAGACGGTCTCCAGCAGATGGATGTGCAGCGGCACGTTATGCCGCTCGGCCGCCTCTTGGAGATCTTCCAAAGCTCGATCAGAGCACCAATGCAGGTTGCCAGGTGCCAGTTGAATGGCGATCAGGGGATGGCCGTCATAGAAGCGATAAAGATCCTCAAACAGCGCGATCTGGTCAGCCAGCGGCACTGTGAACTCGGCGAACCTGGCGGCGAGCCGCGGACGCAAGCCAGCGGGAACACCGGCCAACATCTGCTCATCAGACAGCAGCATGCTGTGGTTCTGATCGCGCACGGCGACCGAAAAGGAAACCCGCATACCGACATCTTCATAGGCCTTGAGGATTGCCTCGATACGCTGGCGAACCGCCTCGATGTCGCGATGAACCCAGGCAAAGATGTGCTGTACGGTGGTGACCCCCGACTCCAGCATTTCGAAGGCGGAGTAAAGCGTGTCAAGGTAGGGGTCGACCGTACGCGCCGCCATCCGGGTGATCGCCCACATCTCCAACGGTTCATCGAGCGAACCAAGTTGGACCGGCGTCAGACCGACATGGTGATGCGCATTCACAAGTCCCGGCAGGACGATATGACGTTCCGAGCCAAGGACCGGGGCGTCAGGATGGGCCCTGCGCAGCGCCTCGAACGGGCCAACCGCCGCAATTTCGGCTCCCTCAACCAGCACGGCTCCGTCGGGAATGAGTTCCGACGCCTCGCGATCCTTCACTCTTCTAACGACGGTTCGACCGCGCACCAGAACCTTGGTCATCATCAGCTCCTTCAATCGTTCTGTCCGATCGATCGGGCGACGAAGGCGTCAGCCGACCCGACGCATTCCGTTGAGACGCTAGTCTGACTGTCTCAATGACCCGAGGCGGCTAAGAGTCCTTTTGAGAATTGCTTGCGGCCTTCATCGCCACCAGGGCCGCGAGCGCAACCAGCGGTGAAACTGGCGATGCTGGACGCATCGTGAGGCCGGCGCGACGCGGCAATCATGGCTCCGACGGCGACCCGCAGGGTCGTCTTGTCGAGGCTTTTGGTCTGCGTCGTGTGCCACTTGCTATGCACCCGACAGCACCACGCGGCAGCCTCATGCCCAAGACCTTGATAAGATGGTGCAGGTCATAGGCATTGCTCAAAAGGACTCTAATCTCATGCGCATCCTGATCGTCAATCCGAACACGTCGAGGCCGTCGACCGACACCTTCGTCTCGCTGGCAAAGGCGGCGGCTTCTCCGTCGACAGAGATACGAGGCGCGACCGGCGGATTTGGTGTCGAGTTGATGCGCCGACCGGCGGAGTTGGCGATCGGCGTGCACGCAATGCTCGATGCCGTGGCGGAGCATGGAAATGACTGTGACGCCGTCATCATTGCGGCCTTTGGCGACTACGGCGCTGCCGCCGCGGCAGACCTCTTCAAGCGGCCAGTAATGACGCTTGCCGACGCGGCCTTTGCCGCCGTGCGTCTCGCCCGTCGACGCTACGCAATTCTGACGCCCGGCCCCGGATTCGGGTCCCTGATCGGATCCATTGTGCCGAACTATGGCGCCAGCGACACGCTCGTGGGCATCGGCGAGGTGACTGTACCGCCAAACAGCCCGGGCTACGCCGACCACGCCTGCCAAGCACTCGACGCATTGGTATCGGCACATGCCCCGGAATGCGTCATGCTCGTTGGGCCGCCCCTCGCCGCCCACGTAGAGCTGCTTCGCCAATCCAGCGCGATACCTCTCATTGAAGCCGTGTCGTGTGCGGTCCGTTTGACGGAAGCGATTGCGCCAATTGCGCCTGCGTCTTTGCCAGCAATCGGCAACGGTCCAGGTGCGCGCGTCACCGGCCTGTCTTCGTTCCTCACCAATCGCCTTGCCGGTGAATCCTGACATCGAGGTATCAGCCCGACTTGCGTGCGAGCCTGAGCGCCGGTACGGCGTCGGTCGACTGAATCTTGCCGTCGACGGCCACCGCAGCGGTCTCAGGCGAGCTGCACATGCCGAGGACCACTGCGTCCTC
Source organism: Pseudomonadota bacterium (assembly GCA_039819185.1). GTDB lineage: Bacteria > Pseudomonadota > Alphaproteobacteria > Rhizobiales > Tepidamorphaceae > JBCBSK01. The sequence continues at coordinate 3,141 of JBCBSK010000250.1, forward strand.
CTCACTGGCGCTGACATAGGCATGCGGCATTGTTGAGTCGATATAGACCCCCTCACCCGCCTCTAGTCGCAAATGCTCGTAACCGCCCGTGTGCACCTCAATGACACCCGATACGACGTAAATGAACTCCTCGCCCGAGTGGCTCAACAAGTCGCCGAATTCCTCGATAGAATGGGCCTTCAACACCGACATGATC
>JBCBSK010000251.1:0-3328 GCA_039819185.1 Pseudomonadota bacterium
CCGCCGCGCGATCGACCGGTTCGGTCCCTGCCTGGCCCAGATCTACGGCCAGGGCGAGACACCGATGACCACAACGGTGCTGACCAAGGAGATGATCGCGAACCGCGATCATCCGCGCTGGGAGGCGCGCTTGGGGTCCGCCGGCATGGTCAGTTCGGCTGTGGAGGTGCGTATCGCCGATGCGGAGGACACAACGCTGCCTGTTGGTGAACAGGGCGAAGTGCTGGTCCGCGGCGAGTCGGTCATGCTCGGCTACTGGAACAATGCGAACGCGACCGAAACCACGCTGCGCGGCGGCTGGTTGCACACCGGCGATATCGGCAGTTTCGACGAGGACGGGTTCCTGACGCTGCACGACCGCTCGAAGGACATGATCATTTCCGGTGGATCGAACATCTATCCGCGCGAGGTCGAGGAGGTGCTTTTGACCGATCCGCGCGTGCGCGAGGTGTCGGTCATCGGCCGTCCAGACCCGGACTGGGGCGAAGTCGTCATCGCCTATGTCGTCGGCGATGCGCCGGAAGCAGATCTCGACCGGCTATGCCTGGATCGTATCGCCCGCTTCAAGCGGCCCAAGGCCTATGTCCGGATCGATGCGCTGCCAAAGAACAATTACGGCAAGATCCTGAAGACCGAATTGCGCGCCCGCGACACCGAACGCGTTGCCGGACATCAGATTACACAACGGGAGGACAGGTCATGACCGGACGTCTTGACGGCAAGGTGGCACTGGTGGTCGGTGCAGGCTCGATTGGGCCTGGTTGGGGCAATGGCAAGGCGGCTGCCGTTCTGTTCGCCCGCGAAGGCGCGAAGGTCTTCTGCGCTGATATCAATGGCGAAGCGGCAGCGGAAACCGCCGACTTCATCCGCGCCGAAGGCGGCCAGGCCGAGCATGTTCAGGCCGACATCACCAAGGCTGACAATGTCGCCCGCATGGTCGAGGCCTGCGTCATGGAGTTCGGCACCGTCAACGTCCTCGACAACAATGTCGGGGTCGCCGAGGTCGGCGGCGTGGTCGAACTGCCCGAAGCAGATTGGGACCGGGTTATGGATATCAACCTCAAAGGCGCGTTCCTAACCATGAAACACGTCATCCCGGTCATGCTGGAGGCGGGTGGCGGGTCGATCGTCAACATTTCGTCGATCGCCTCGATCCGCTACACCGGCGTACCCTATGCGACATATTATGCATCCAAGGCAGCGATCAATCATCTGACCCGGGCCACTGCCGTTGAGTATGCCGACCAGAACGTGCGGGTGAACGCCGTCTTGCCGGGCCTGATGAGAACACCGATGGTTGAAAAGTCAGCCGGTCTGGCGAAACGTTATGCCGAAGGCGATGTTGAGGAAATGTGGCGCATCCGCGATGCCCAGGTGCCGATGGGACACATGGGCGATGCATGGGATGTTGCCAATGCCGCTCTCTATCTCGCCTCCGATGAGGCGCGATATGTTACCGGTATCGAGCTTGTTGTTGATGGTGGAATTACATTGAAATACAGCTAACTAGCGATTTTTCCAATGATTGGCATGTTTGTGCGGCAAGACACAGCACAGGGAAAAACCCAATGATCGAGAAGACCTGTCCCATGTGCGACAAGCCGATCGACGCACGTTACAAGCCGTTCTGTTCGAAGCGGTGCGCCGATCGTGACCTCAACCGGTGGCTTAGTGGTGCCTATGCCATACCGGCCAGCGAAGAGTTTCCATCTGAGGTTGACGCACAGGAAACGGATAATTAGAAAAACAACTGATAGTTTATACATATTGGAAATAATCCAAAAGATTTTTTCCATCATTATCTATAAGTGATTTACCTTTGATTATCTTCCAGAGCGCTTGCTGATTTACAGGTTCGGCATGTCTATCAAGATGCGTCGGCCCTTGGATTAGGTCTTCTCCTGACGCCGTAGCCATGCTGACGGCGCGACGGGTGGCAAGACCCGATCTATCGATCTCAATGAGATCGGAACACTGGTTTTTGCGGCGCCGGCGAGCGGGTCCAGAAAGCCAGGTCCGGTCTCGCGGCGTGAACTCTGGGGGAAACGCCTTGAAACTCTCGACGAAGATATACGGCGCTTTTGGTGTCATCCTTGCCCTTTTGACTGTTCTTGCGGTTCTGTCCTTCGTTGGGCTGCAAAGCGTCCAAGGCCTGTTCACGGACTATCGCAGCACGGCTCGAAAGAGCTTGCTTGCCAATGAATTGACCGAAGTGTTCGCTGAGGCACGGCTTCGCGTCATGCAGTATCGGATTGCCGACAGCGACGAGCGGGCAGCACAAGTGCATGAAACGATAGAGCATTTGATGGCTGCGAAAGAGGCGCAAGGAAATCTGTTCACAAGCGAGGAAGACCGCTCACAGCTTGCCTCACTGACCGAACAAGCTGCGTCATATCTTCACTCATTTGACGAGATGACAGCTCTCCAGGCACGACGCAACGAACTCGTGCCGGTGTTCCATAACATCGGACGCGACGTCCGCGCCAACATCACCAGCATCCGCGAGAGCGCCTATGGTGATGGTGACGTCGCTGCTGCGAACGCCGCCGGGGCGGCACAAGAATCGCTCATGCTTGGACGGTTCTATGCTGAGCGTTTCCTACTGACGAATGCCCAGGATGCCTTTGAACGTGCCATTGTGGAGTTCCAGACCGCTGAGGCACGTGTTAGCAACATGGTGGCGGAGCTGCAGAACTTTGAGCGTCGCCGCATCGCGACATCGGTTCTTGCTGGGGTCAACGAGGCCCAAGCAGGCTTGACCGAGATCGCCGATGTGATCGCCGCGCGCAACGATGTCCGCGCTGGCAGGCTGGATGTCATTGGTCCAAATGTCCTTGCGGGCTACGCCGAGATCATGCAGGCGGCAGTTGATCGCCAGAATGCGATCGGCCCGCAGGCAAGCAAAGAAATCGCCGACATCACGACCATGACTGTTGCGATTGCGGTGTTGTGCATGGTGCTTGGCGTTGTTGCGGCGTTCTTCGTTGGCCGTTTGATTACACGGGGAATCAACCGCACTGTTGGCGAGATGACGCAAGTAGCCGAAGGCAATCTCGACATTGAGATTTCGGGCACATCCGGCAAGGACGAACTTGGCGACATGGCACGGGCGCTCGAAGTGTTCCATGCCAACGCCCTTGAGAATCGGCGCCTTGAAGCGGAACAGGCTGCAGCGTCAGAGCGTTTGGAGGCTGAGAAGCGGCGTGCGATGGCGGAGCTGGCCGATGGCTTCGAGGCCAGCGTCGACCAGGTCGTTGGCGCGGTGTCGTCTGCTGCCGATCAGCTTGTCTCGCTGTCGCAGTCGCTGTCGGCGGCCGCTGGACGCGCC
>JBCBSK010000252.1:0-3318 GCA_039819185.1 Pseudomonadota bacterium
CGACGTCCATCATTTCAGGAATGACGTTGATCTTGCCGACAAGTTCTTCCGGCGGATCGAGCATAATGCCCCAAGTGTTCGGATCACCGTCATACACCGAGGTGTTCATGATGATGCCGGCCGTACCCCACTGCCAGGGGACGGTGTATTCACGGCCCGGATCATAGTCGACGTCGACCCAACGCGGATCGACATTGTCGAAGTTCTCCATTTCGCCGGCATTGATCGGCTGGATCAGACCTTCCTGGACGTAGGTCTGAACATACGTCGCGGACGGCACGACGAGGTCGAAGCCATGGCCGCCGGCCTTGATCTTGGCGAGTGCCGTATCGTTGGAATCATAGTCGGTGATCGTGACCTCGATGCCGTATTCGGCCTCGAACTTCTCGATCAGCTCTGGGTTGGTATAGTTGCCCCAATTGTAGATGTTTAACACACCTTCGGCATTGGCGGTGCCGGCGGTGGCAAGCAGTGCGATCGTGGCGATCGCGGTGGACGTCTTCAGATTCATGAGATGCTCTCCCTACTCTCGTCAGACCCTGGGTCACGTCTTCTTGCGTGACAGCAGGAACACACAAGTCACCGCGATGATCGAGATGACCAGAAACACCGTCGAGATCGCGTTGATCTCGGGCGTGATGATGCGCCGCAACTGGCCCAGCATATAGGTTGGAAGCGTATCTTGGCCGGCGGATTTGACAAGCTCCGTGATCACAACCGTGTCGAGCGAGATCACGAAGGACAGCATGAAGCCGGCGATGATCCCCGGCCAAAGCAGAGGAAAGGTGATGCGCTTGAAGGCCTGCCAGGGCGTTGCATAGAGATCGGCTGCAGCCATTTCAAGCGAGCGGTCCATCGACTCAAGCCGCGCCCGGATCGGCAGATAGGCGAACGGAATGCAGAATGCCGTGTGCGCTGCGATCAGGTAGGCGAGGCCGGTATAGCCCGAATAGATCTTGATCCAGGCGAAGAAGATCAACAACGCAATGCCGGTGACGATCTCCGGCACCATCAGGGGGGCGTTGATCATCGCGAAGACAGCCGTCTGGCCTTTCAGTGCCTTGCGCCGGGTCGTGGCGAGGGCGGCCATGGTGGCGACGATTGTCGCCACGGTGGCTGCAACGGAGGCAATCTGTAGCGAGCGGATCGAGGCGTCGATCACCGCCTCATTTTGCCACGCGGACTGATACCAGCGTAGCGAAAAGCCTTCCCATATGGCGATCGAGGTCCCCGCGTTGAACGAGTAGAGGACCAGTGTGGCGATCGGGAAGTAAAGCAAGATGAAACACAGGATCGCAATCGTTACAAAGCCTGGTATCTTCTTGATCAGGAACGGCTTCTTGCCACGGCCTGTGGGCTCAGCGGAGACGGCGCCAGGCGCGTGCGAGACAGCGTCAGTCACGGGCCTGCTCCTTGCCAGTAACGGCGCGGACATAGATCAGAAGCGCGACCATCACCATCGCCATCAGCACCATGGACAGCGCTGCGCCGAGTGGCCAGTTGCGGCCCTGGCCGAACTGGAATTCGATGAAATTGCCGATCATCATATTCTTGCCGCCGCCAAGCACACGCGGCGTGACATAGGAGCCGATTGACGGGATGAAGACCAGGATCGAGCCTGCGATGATGCCGGGCTTGGCAAGCGGAAGGATCACCCGCCACAGAACTTGAAGGCGGTTGGCGTAGAGATCGTAGCCCGCTTCGACGAGGCGGAAATCGAGCTTTTCCAGGCTCGCATAGATCGGCAATACCATCAGCGGCAAAAAGACATAGAGCATGCCGAGGCAGATGGCGAAGTCTGTATAGAGCATCTGGATCGGCTCGGATGTCAGTCCGATGCCCATCAGAACGACGTTGATGATGCCCTCATTGCGGATCATCTCCATGATCGCGAACGTGCGGATCAAGAGGTTGGTCCAGAACGGGATTGTGATCAGGAACAGCCAAAGTTGGCGCGTGTTCTCTGGCCTGGTGGCGATGAAATAGGCCGTCGGCAAACCGAAGATCAGCGCCAGAACCGTGGTGATGAACGCAAGACTGAGCGACCGCCACAGGATCGAAATGTGGGCATCGGCGAAGGATACCGTGCCGTCGAAAATGTCACGCGCATAGACGACGCGAAACCATGCTTCGGTGGTGAACTGCCAGATGACACCGCCATAATCGCCCTTTTCCAAGAACGAATAGACCAGGACGATCAGGAGCGGGCCGACAGCGGCAAACGTCAGGATCAACAGCGCTGGCATTAACAGAAGCCAGCGATTGCGGACATCACGTCCTTGTGCTGCCGCGTCAGCTATTTTGGCGGGTGCGGCTGGCGGTGCCTCGGTGTCTGTTGCGGCAACCACAATCAGTCCCTCAGAACCTGGGCCGCATCTGGCGGGATAGCGACGGCGACCGGATCACCAATCGCGAAGGGCTGTGTCGCACCGAGCTTGTTTTGCATGCGGACGGTGAAGGGGGCCCCACTCTCGAGCGCCAGATGATAGGTCGTATCAGTGCCGAAATAGACGACGTTTTTGACCGTGCCGTTTAGCCCACCATTGCCGGGCTGAGACAGACCGACGCGCTCGGGCCGGACCGCGATCGTCGTCTTGCCCGACGCGCCACCGGCACCGTTTTCGAGCGTTACCTCGCCACCGCCATCGAGCTGCAGGGCGCGGCCATCACCCGATTGTGTGATCACACCTTCGAGGAAGTTCGTCTCGCCGATGAAGTCAGCAACAAAGCGGTGGGTCGGATGTTCGTAGATCTCGGTCGGAGTGCCGATCTGCAGGATCTTTCCGGCACTCATCACCGCGATCCGGTCCGACATGGTCAGAGCTTCTTCCTGGTCATGGGTGACGAAGATGAAGGTGATGCCGGTTTCGGTTTGCAGACGCTTGAGCTCGATCTGCATCTCCTTTCGAAGTTTCAGATCAAGCGCGGACAGCGGCTCGTCGAGCAGGAGAACATGCGGCCGCGAGGCGAGAGCGCGGGCCAGCGCGACGCGTTGTTGTTGGCCACCGGAGAGCTGTGATGGGCGGCGACTGCCATACTCATCTAGCTGGACCAATGCCAGCATCTTTGCGACGCGCGCTTTGCGTTCAGCCGTCGCAACGCCTGTCATCTCCAGGCCGAAGCCGATGTTCTCAGCGACGGTCAGATGGGGAAACAGGGCATAGGACTGAAACACTGTGTTAATTGGCCGCTTATAGGGCGGTAGTCCAGCTAGATGAGTATGGCAGTCGCCGCCCATCACAGCTCTCCGGTGGCCAACAACAACGCGTCGCGCTGGCCCGCGCTCTCGCCTCGCGGCCGCATGTTCTCCTGCTCGAC
>JBCBSK010000253.1:0-3290 GCA_039819185.1 Pseudomonadota bacterium
GGCCGATCAGCGAACCGAGATACTCCTTCTGAACGGGAAAACCCTCGGTCAGGTAGATGTCGAGAAAAGCCTGAGTCTGGCCGGTCCTCACCTTATAGTCGCGTTCTTCGACAATCATGTTCGCAGCCCCGTTTCCCTGAGCGCCAGTCCGGCTCCGTCCGACCAGCCCATATACTCAACACATTTTGCCCGGTAGTCGGTGAAAGAGGTGTAGATCTCGCCGGCAAGATCGGATGTTGCGCCAAGTTCCGCGAGGACGATCTCCGCTTCCCGCGCGAAAGCTGTGATGACCTCCTTGGGAAACCGCCTGAGGTCTACGCCCTCTTCTTCCAGAAGCGGGCCGAAGCTCTGAATGTTATGGAAATAGAAGTCCGCGGTGGTTTCAGCAGCCCCCGCCATCGCCGCGCGCTTGATGATCTCACGCAGATCGGGCTCGAGACTGTCATGCACCGCCTTGTTGACCGTGACTTCCAGGCCGGCTCCGATCTCATTCAATGGCTCAAGATAGTAGAGCTTGACGATCCGAAACAGACCGAAGGCGAGATCGTTCCAGGGGCCGATCCATTCGGCGGCATCGATCGCACCCGATTGCAGCGAGGAAAAGATTTCACCCGGTGGCATCAAAACAACATTGACGCCAAGCCTGCGCAGAACCTCGCCGCCAAGCCCTGCAATCCGCATCTTCAATCCCTGAAGATCGTCAACTCCGGTGATCTCGCGAGAAAACCAGCCACCGGCCTGCGGCCCGGATGATCCCGCGTAATAGGGGACAACACCGAAGGGCTCATAGACCCGTTCCCAGAGGTTCTGACCGCCACCATAGTAGAGCCAGCCCATATGCTCGAACGTGGTCAGCCCCATCGGAACGCCAGTGAAGAAGTGCATGGCCGGGTCCTTGCCCTGCCAGTAATAGGGAGTTCCGTGACCGAGATCGGCGGTGCCGGCCGAAACGGCGTCGAACACCTCAAAGGGTGGTACAAGTTCACCTGCGCCGAACACCTCGACCTCGAGTCGCCCAGCGGACATGGTGCTGATCATCGACGCAATACGTTCAGCATTGACACCAACACCCGGCGTTCCCTTTGGCCAAGGCATGGCCATGCGCAGGCGTCGCGGCACCTGGGCACGTGCGACATACGGCGCAGCGGGAGCGGTTAGAACGGCGCCCGCCGCAGCCACACTCCCGCCACGCAACAAAGCGCGTCGGCCAACCCACCCAGCGCTATCTGATTTCGTCTCGCTCATCTCTCCCCCAACAGCCAGCTTCATTTTGATCGCGCATCGAGACCGCTCATAGGCGGTGGGCCCATGGACAGCCGGTTCCGGTGTCATTGTTAAGGAAAGCCAAACGATGCACCATCGTCTTTGATGTCGATGTGCAGCCTTTTTCCACTTGCAAGCCAAGCCGGACCGTTAAGCACTGCAGATCCGGGATACGGCAGGATCATTGTGATCATATGAGATGCCGCTATGCGACAATATCGCGCAGCCTAGAGAGCGCCCGCTGCGTGAAGAATAACAAATGATACAATTTAAAATTGATCTCTTATGAGGTATGCTTCCAAATCATGATCTGCGACGCGTTGCATAAATTCTTTATTCAAATGGGGAAGTCTCAAAATCAGCGGGTCTGACAAAATAATATGCGGTACGATTTCCTATCATTGATAATCTCAATGATCTAATGCTTATAAATTCACTGTACTGACATAATAATACCGCAAAAGTAGAGATAATAATTTACATACAACTTTAAATTTACATGACAATAAATATGGACGTTAAATTTCTACTTAATACATTCTGCCACAACTCTCGGTAGACGCGAACATGCCGCCTGGGGGTCTCTGATGACGAAAGCTCTGAACGCTCTACCGCTCGCCACCAAGATAACGCTCCTGATGTCGCTACTGATCGCCTGTCTTGCGATCGGTCTGGGCGTTGGTAACTATCTCAAAGCCGGGGCCACGAACAGCGCCGCGATCAAAAACAAACTCGAAACAATCACCGTTTTGCGACAGGCGGCACTCGACGACTACATACAATCAATCGAGCAGGATATCCGGAGCCTTGCGGCCAATCCGGCAACGGCCAACGCACTTGTCGGCTTCACACAAGCCTGGACGGAACTTGGTTCCAACGCCGGGCAAACATTGCAGGCGCTCTACATTCACGACAATCCGCATCCCGTCGGACAAAAAGAGAACCTCGACCGCGCCATGGGGTCAGAAGCCTATCATGACGTGCATGCAGCCTATCATCCCGCGCTCAGAACCTTCCTGCGCGAGAAGGGGTACTACGACATCTTCCTGTTCGATACCGACGCCAATCTCATCTATTCGGTATTCAAGGAGCTCGACTACGCGACCAATCTGACGTCCGGCCAATGGCGCGACACCGACCTCGGCAATGCAGCGCGCGCTGCCCTTGCCAGCCAATCCGATGGCGCGCTGTCATTTTTCGACTTCAAGCCCTATGGCCCGAGCGCGGATGCACCGGCGAGCTTCATCTCGACGCCCGTGTTCGGCGCCAACGGACGCCTCCTCGGCGCGCTGGTGTTCCAAATGCCCATCGAGCGCATCAATCAGGTCATGGGCGTTACGGCTGGCCTTGGCGAGACGGGTGAAGCCTTCATCGTCGGTCAAGATCATCTGATGCGCAGCCAGTCGCGCTTTTCGACAAATAACACGATCCTCGCCCGCCGAATCGACACGCCGGCAGCGCGTGCTGGTCTCGACGGTCGGACCGGTGTCATCGAAACGGTCGACTATGCTGGAACACCGGTCTTGAGCGCATATAGCTATCTCGATGTCGGCGATGCGCGCTGGGCCATCGTCGCCAAGCAATCCATGGCCGAGATTACCGCCCCACTTGCTACCATGCGTCACGGCATGCTGCTCACCGGTGGGCTTGTCATTCTGCTTGGCTCAGCAGTGGGGTTTTTCGTATCGCGTCGCTTGACAGCGCCGATCACCAGAATGACAGGCGCGATGCGCCAGCTGGCTGATGGCGATGTCGATATCGACGTTCCGGCACGAGGCCGTGGCGACGAAATCGGCGAGATGGCTGCCGCCGTCGACGTGTTCCGCCAGAACGCCGTTGATAAGATCAGCCTTGAAGCGGAACAGGCTGCAGCGTCAGAGCGTTTAGAGGCTGAGAAGCGGCGTGCGATGGCGGAGCTGGCCGATGGCTTCGAGGCCAGCGTCGACCAGGTCGTTGGCGCGGTGTCGTCTGCTGCCGATCAGCTTGTCTCGCTGTCGCAGTCGCTGTCGGCGGCCGCTGGACGCGCC
>JBCBSK010000254.1:0-3237 GCA_039819185.1 Pseudomonadota bacterium
CCAATTCCTGTTGCAGACGTGCTGCGCGCGACTGCTCATCCGTCAGCTGCACGACCAGCTCCTGCCTTTGACGCTGCACCCGGAAACTGTCTTCCAGATCCAGTTCCGCCTGATGCGCAAAGGACTTAAACCAGCGCAATTGCTCGCGCGAATGCTTGAGATGAAACTCGCTGTTGGTCAGATTGTCTTCGAACGCCTCGACGTCCTTGTTGACCTTTTCGAGCATGCGCAGACGTTTCTGACGCTCAAGCTCAAGACGGTCTCCACCGCCGGATGTCGCTTCGATTTCCGGCAGTGCCAGTTCATCATCTTGACCAACGGATCGGTCATCATTTCCCGCCGTCAGGAGGTTCTGATCGGTGCCGGCGCGTTCGCGCGCATCATCAACAGACTGCTGCGCGCTCGACTCGCGCGCAGTATCATTGCCAAAAATACCCTTCAACATATTCCCTAACCCCAGAAAAGATTGCTTGATCTGAGGTCAAATTACGACGAATTTTAGGAATAGACCAGCGCCTAAACTGATTCGCGAAACTTTGTCGACAATCTGTGCCGCCAGTCCCGCGATGCCAGCCGCCGCAAAGCTTGCGAGCCAGGCTCAACCGATGGTCTGCGTGCCCATCCGCATCTGCAGGCCGATACGGTCCATTTCGGCTTGATCGCGCTTGTCGTCGGCGATCCGCGCCCGGTCCTGGGAGCGTTCTTCGAGAAGCTCGACCTTCTTCAGTTCCTCGACCGCGTCGGCAAGTTCGTCACGGGCTTCTTCAAGCTGATCTGTCAACTCGCCAGCCGAGGCAAGCAGGTTGTCGCGGCGCTCACGCGCAGCTTTTGCGAAAGTCGGATAGGCGAAATGGCCGATATCGGTGATGCCGGCACGCTTTTCCTCGTCCCCGATCTGACGGTCCAAATCCGTGGCCATACGCTCAAAATCGGCGACCATGGTCTCGATCTGGGTGACTCGCACCCGCTTCTCATCGACATGAAAGCGCTTCAGTCGGATCAGGCTCTCGCGCGACTTCATGGCTTAACTCCCCTATACTCAGCCCCAGGTCACTCAAATCTCATCGGTGTCAGCGCCGTCACCCTCGGTCGGCGCAAGCACCTCACGCAACATGCTGTATCCGTCCGCGATGCTCGTCGCCTCGCCCTTTCCCTGAGCGAGGAAGGCTTCGAGCGCCGGGTGCAAGGCGATCGCCTCATCCACCGTCGCATCGCTGCCCTTGCGATAGGCACCGAGCCGGATCAGCTCTTCCATATCGGCATAGGTCGCCATCAACTCCCGTGCACGACGCAGCACCGGAAGCATGTCGGGATCAGCCGATGCGGGCATAGTACGCGAAACCGATTTAAGAACATTTATCGCCGGATAGCGGCCGCGCTCGGCGATCGCACGTTCCATGACGATATGGCCGTCGACAATGGCGCGCACCGCATCGGCAACCGGCTCATTGTGGTCGTCACCATCGACCAAAACCGTATAGAGCCCTGTGATGCCGCCAGCCCCGGCTCCGGGGCCAGCACGCTCCAAGAGCTTGGGCAGTTCGACAAAAACGGTTGGCGTGTAACCCTTTGATGTCGGTGGCTCGCCACCAGCGAGACCGATTTCACGCTGCGCCAGCGCAAACCGGGTCAGCGAATCCATCAACAGCAGAACGTCCTTGCCCTGGTCACGATAAAACTCGGCCAATGCCGTGGCGAGATAAGCGGCCTGACGGCGGACAAGCGCCGGTTCATCTGACGTTGCTACGACGACGATGGCGCTCTTGAGCCCATCCTCGCCGAGATCCTCGATGAGGAATTCCTGTACCTCGCGACCGCGCTCTCCGATTAGCCCGATGATCGTCACGTCCGCTGTCGCGTTTCGCGCGAGCATCGAAAACAGAACCGACTTGCCGACGCCGGAGCCTGCGAACAGCCCCATGCGCTGGCCGCGGCAGCAGGTCGTAAAGGTGTTCAGCGCGCGCACGCCAAGATCAATCGGCGCGCCGACGCGGCTGCGTTTATGCGGCGGCGGCGGAGCGGCGCGATAAGGTTGAGAGACCGCGCCACGTGGCAACGTACCCTTACCGTCGATCGGCCGGCCCATGCCATCGATAACGCGGCCGAGCCATCCAGTGGTTGGCCGCACCACAGCTTCATGGGCGTCGATGACAGCGCGACACCCCATGCGCACACCTTCGAGCGGACCGAAGGGTAGGCAGATCGCGCGATCGTGATGAAAACCGACGACCTCACATGCAAGCCCATCCTCAGCGGCGTCCGCAACCCGCAGCCTCGCGCCAACACGCATGGCCTCGACCGGGCCGGCGACTTCGACCTTAAGCCCCTGAATACCAACGACACGGCCATAGACTTCCGTCTCGGCAATGTCGGCGATGTCATGCGCCAGGTGTTGGGCAATCGGGTGAGTCATATCCGTCGCAGCACATTTCGCGGGCCGTTGTGCCCGCCTAAGCTCTTGTTAGGACTAATGACCATCGTAACCATTCGTTTACGGGCCCTCTCCAATACTGCCGCCAACGATTTAAGGCGCGGTAAACCTCGTTCGGTAACTGGGCATCCGGAAATGGCTGAGTCGATTGAGTCGGTTAGCCGGATTTCTTAAACCAGTTTCTGAGCCTATTAACGCGCTGTTTTCATCGTTGAATCAGAGGCTTGTGCCGAATCTTGCGAATTCATCCTGCCCCCACTTGTCGACACGAATCAAGTTTTGTTAACCATTGGGGCATAAGGTCCGAATCGCAAGCGTTCGCACGTCTCCGACCGGCTTTGGCACAGGTCGGCGCCAGCCCAGGAACGGCAGCGAAGGGGTTTAATCTATGCGCGTATTGCTGATCGAGGATGAGAGCCAGGTCGCGCAGAGCATCGAATTGATGCTCAAGTCCGAAGGCTTCAACGTCTACACGACCGATCTCGGCGAAGAAGGGATCGATCTCGGCAAGATCTACGACTACGACATCATACTGCTCGATCTCGGCCTGCCGGATATGAACGGATATGATGTCCTGAAGGCGCTTCGTGTCGCCAAGGTCAAGACGCCAATCCTGATCCTATCAGGACGCGGCGGGATCGACGACAAAGTGCGGGGTCTCGGCTTCGGCGCCGACGATTATCTGACCAAGCCGAGACCCCGCACTTTGTCGTCGATCCCGCCGCGTCCTGATAGGATCAGGATTGGCGTCTTGACCTTGGCGACACGAAGCGCCTTCAGGACATCATATCCGTTCATATCCGGCA
>JBCBSK010000255.1:0-3197 GCA_039819185.1 Pseudomonadota bacterium
GAGATGGAGGCGCTCACAGCCGTCAGTGTCGCGTGCTTGACAATCTATGACATGCTGAAAGCCGTCGACCGGGCGATGATGATCTCAGGCATTACGCTCATGGCTGACCACGACCGTCCGCATGATAGTCGCCCGATTGGCCGCCGGTCTTCTCCAGGAGCGTAATGCCTGAGATCATCATCGCCCGGTCGACGGCTTTCAGCATGTCATAGATTGTCAAGCACGCGACACTGACGGCTGTGAGCGCCTCCATCTCAACCCCGGTCTGTCCGGTCACGCGGACGAAACTCTCGACCCGGATGCGATTTGCGTCAGGGTCTGGTGTCAGATCGACGGATACCTTCGACAGCGCGAGAGGATGGCAGAGCGGGATCAGGTCATGGGTGCGCTTGGCCGCCATGATCCCCGCAAGCCGGGCAGTTGAGAACACATCACCTTTCTTGGCATTGCCAGAAACGGCGAGGGCCAACGTCTCGGGGCGCATCTCGACATGGCCGACCGCGCGGGCGGTCCTGGTCGTCACCGGCTTGTCGGACACGTCCACCATGCTGGCCGCGCCGGACGTGTCGAGATGGGTGAGCCGATCGCCATCCGCCATGATCATGCAACGTCCTTGGTGTTGTCAGGTATGGATAGAAGCAGACGCGTTGCGGCCGCAACGTCCGGCTGGCGCATCAGACTCTCGCCGACAAGCAGCACATGGACGGACGAGGCGGCAAGACGTGCGACATCGTCTGACGTGAAGATTCCACTTTCGCCGATGAGAACGCGATCGTCGGGGATCTGCGGTGCCAAACGCTCCGTTACGGCCAGATCAGTTGCAAACGTCCGGAGATCACGATTGTTGATGCCGATTAACGGCGAAGGCAGGCGGAGTGCGCGCTCAGTCTCCACCTCGTCATGCACTTCGACCAGAACATCGAGATCATGGGCCTCAGCCGCGTCCGACAACGCCTTGGCCTCGTCATCGGTGACAGCTGCCATAATGATCAGTATGGCGTCGGCACCCCAAAGCCTTGCTTCGGCGACCTGATAGGGCTCGAACAGAAAGTCCTTGCGCAAGGCGGGCAGGGCAGTTGCGTCGCGTGCGGCTGCGAGATAATCGGGCTGACCTTGGAAGGATGGCGTATCGGTCAAGACGGAGAGACACGCCGCGCCTCCGTCCGCATAGGCCGACGCGAGCGCCGGAACGTCGAAGTCTTCGCGGATCAGGCCCTTGGACGGGCTGGCCTTCTTGATCTCCGCGATGAGCGCGGTGTGTCCGGCATCCAGCTTTGCCTTAAGAGCGTTTAGAAAGCCGCGCGGTGGCACAATGTCCTTCAGTCGCGCCTGGATCTCTGCGAGCGGTAGAGCGACTTTGGCCGCGGCGATCTCATCACGCTTGTAGGCCTCGATATGCCTCAAGATATCCGTCATGTTAGCCTTTCCGAGGCAGGAGATAGAGGCCCAACGCCAATACCGTGATCGCGATCGCAAGAATGACAGAGATCACGACATCATCCTGCGCGGGAACTGCGGTGATGTCAGTGCTCCAACGTTCTGTCACCATGTCTTCGCGGGCGTTTTCGAACAGGAGTACCTGCCAAAACGCCAAAAGGGCAATCGTTCCAAGCGCGAAAACGCGGCATAACCTCCACATGGCGCATTCATAACCAGTATCTCGTTTAGATTGGTCCGTTTGACACTGCGACGAGGCGGTCAAGTGCGGCGCGGGCATGTCCAGTGTCAATTGAAGCCGTAGCGAGGGCCGCGCCATCGGCCAATGTGTCCGCCTTGCCGGCAACAACCAGACTTGCTCCGGCATTCATGACAACGATATCGCGATAGGCGCCCGGCCCACCATCCAGTACTGCGCGCAAAGCCGCAGCGTTTGTTTCGGCGTCACCGCCGACCAGTGCCTCCGGCCCGGCATAGGCAACGCCCGCATCCTCCGGCGTCACATTGAACATCCGCACCGTGCCGTTCTTCAGTTCGGCAACATGTGTCGGCCCGGTCGTCGTGATCTCATCAAGTCCATCACTGCCATGGACGACCCAGGCCGCCTCACAGCCAAGATTGTTCAGAACATGGGCCAGCGGCTCAACCCAGTGGGGCGAGAACACGCCGACAAGCTGGCGGCGAACACCGGCCGGATTGGACAATGGCCCGAGGAGGTTGAAGATCGTTCGCGTGCCGAGTTCGACTCGCGACGGGCCGACATGCTTCATCGCCGCGTGATGGGCCGGCGCGAACATGAAGCCCAAGCCCGCCTCGCGAATACAGCGCGCAATGCCGGCTGGATCGAGATCGATTGTCACACCGAGTGCCGTAAGAACGTCGGCGGCACCGGACTTTGACGACAGAGCGCGATTGCCATGCTTAGCAACCGGAACACCGCAGCCTGCGACCACGAAGGCCGCGGCCGTCGATATGTTGTAGGTGCCGGCGCCGTCTCCGCCCGTGCCAACGATGTCGATCGCTTCTTCCGGCGCATCGACGGTCAGCATGCGTGCGCGCATCGTGGTGACAGCACCGGTGATCTCGTCGACCGTCTCGCCGCGCACCCGGAGCGCCATGAGAAAGCCACCGATCTGGCTCGGCGTTGCCCCGCCCCCCATCATGATATCAAAGGCGCGGGCGGCATCCTCCTGCATCAGGCTATCGCCGCCTGCGGCGAGCCCGATATAGCGCTTCATATCCGACATGATCGGTCCGTTATCGTCTTGTTGTCACGTCAGACACCAGAACTCAGGCCGTTCCGCAAGTCCAAGTGGTCAGACGGTGGTCGTGGTCCGGCTGGCGTGGCGGAGAAAATTCGCCAAAAGTGCTAGCCCGTCGGGCGAGGCAACGCTTTCAGGATGGAACTGAACGCCGAAGATTGGCAGGTCCGCATGGGCCAGCCCCATCACCTGACCATCATCGCTGGTCGCGGTCACCCTTAGGCTGTTGGGCAGGCTTTCGGGCGTGACGATCAACGAATGATAGCGCGTCACGGTCATCGGCTGTGGCAAGCCGTCGAACAGACCGCTGCCATCATGAGCCACAGGGCTTGTCTTACCATGGACGGGAACCGGTCCACGCGTCACCTCAGCTCCAAAGGCCGCCCCGATCGCCTGATGGCCCAAACACACGCCAAGAAGCGGGATGCCGGCTTCAGCGGCGGCGTGGACAAGATCGACGGAAATGCCAGCGTCCGCAGGCGTGCAGGGGCCGGGCGA
>JBCBSK010000256.1:0-3142 GCA_039819185.1 Pseudomonadota bacterium
GAGTTCGTAATTGCGCGGGTAGGCGGGGGTCTTGTGACCCTTGATGTAGTTGATTGCCGCCTCGCCATAGACAAGCGTGCGGGCGAACTCGTCCGCCTCGTCGGATTTGGCAGTACCGGCATCGACCATAGCATTCCCCCAGGCCTGTGCGGGAATGTTAGTACGGTCACTTTAATGCACGGTTAAGGTAGATGGCGGCGGGGCTGTATATGCAACGGTCTCGGGCGCTTTTGACGACAGCGCTTCACCGTGCCCTTTCGAGTGCCGGGCGCAGCAGGAAAGCAGGAACTTGATCGGTCAGCCCGAACGGCGCCTGGGTATCTCCTTGATCCTTCGCCTTGTCTTTGTGCGGCTTGTCTTTGTGCGGCGGAGGAGACGGCTGTTTGGTCTCGGTAGACGCTTGCTTTTGTGCATCCTTCCGCCCGCCGCGCTTGCGCCGTGTTTGCGGGCGCTCGGTCTCGGTATCGGCCACGGACGGCGTGTTGTCCGCTGCACCTGCCTCCGTTTCGCGCCGCGGAATTCCCTTGCCGATCAGCTTCTCAATACGGTCGACATAAACACCGTCTGATTTGCTCGCGATCGTCACGGCTACGCCACTGCGGCCGGCGCGACCTGTCCGGCCGATCCGGTGCACATAGTCCTCGGCATGAACGGGTACGTCGAAGTTGATGACATGGCTGACGGCAGGAATGTCCAGTCCGCGGGCTGCAACATCACTTGCGACAAGCAGCTGCAGACCACCTGCCTTAAAGCTCGACAACGTGTCCATCCGGGCACGCTGATCCATGTCACCATGCAGGGCGCCGGCATTGAAGCCATGCCGTTTCAACGAATTGCTCAGCGTTGCAACGTCGCGCTTTCGGTTACAGAAGATGATCCCATTGACAAGGCTCTCGGCTGCGCGCAATTCGGCGCGCAAGGTCGCCCGCTTGTCCTTCGGCGTCGCTCCCCCAGACTTGACCAGCCATTGCGCGACTGTTTCGGCGGTTGTCGCCTGGCGCGCCACTTCGACCTTGGCCGGGTTTGACAGGAACTGCTGGGTTAGGTCGGCGATCTCTGGCGGCATTGTCGCCGAGAAAAACAACGTCTGGCGTGTAAAGGGGACCAATTTGCAGATGCGCTCGATATCGGGAATGAAGCCCATGTCAAGCATCCGGTCAGCCTCGTCAATCACGAGGATTTCGACGCCGGTCATCAAAAGCTTGCCGCGTTCGAAATGATCGAGCAGCCGCCCCGGTGTCGCGATCAAGACATCGGCACCGCGCCCAAGCTTTTTATCCTGCTCGTCGAAGGAGACGCCCCCGATCAGGAGCGCGACGGTAAGCTTGTGATTGATGCCATATTTGACGAAGTTCTCTTCGACCTGGGCAGCAAGCTCGCGCGTCGGTTCCAGGATCAGCGTACGTGGCATGCGCGCTCTGGCGCGCCCGGTTTCGAGCCGAGTGAGCATCGGCAAAACAAAGGAGGCGGTCTTACCTGTCCCGGTTTGGGCGATGCCGATCAGGTCGCGCCCGGCGAGCACTTCTGGAATGGCGCTGGTTTGGATCGGTGTCGGCTCGGTGTAACCGGCTTTTTCGACAGCATCGGTGACTTTTGGGCTCAAGCCCAGGTCTGAAAACGGCATGACGTTAGGGCACGTCCTTATCGTGTGCGGCGTCGGCGTCTCATGGAATACGACACGTTACGGCGCGGCGGTTTTGCGGCGCCGGAAAAAGATCGATATCTCCGGCCTCGACCCACGCTGCGTGCGAGTTCCATTGGCCTAACATGGTAGAGCCAATCCGTCGATGGGGCGGTTTCGAGAGCCTTTTTGCGCTGCAACATAGATGATGCGGTCTGGCCGGATGTCAAGCGCTACAAGGGATAAGGGTTAGGCGTCAGGGTTAAATATCGAGATCCTCGACGAAGGCCGCGTTCTCATGGATAAACTGGAAGCGCAGTTCGGGATTGTTGCCCATCAGTCGGTGGACCGCGTCGCGCGTCGCCTCGCTGTCGTCCTCCGCCATAACGACTTGCAGTAGCGTCCGACTGCCCGGCGCCATGGTCGTTTCCTTGAGCTGTTTCGGCATCATCTCGCCAAGGCCCTTGAAGCGGCCGATATCGATCTTGCCGCGGCCGCTGAAGTCCGACGCAAGAAGCGCATCCTTGTGAGCATCGTCGCGGGCATAGGCCGTCTTGCCGCCCTGGCTAAGGCGATACAGCGGTGGAACGGCGAGGAACAACCGCCCATCACGGATCAGGCCCGGCATTTCGCGATAGAAGAAGGTGATCAGAAGCGAAGCGATATGTGCACCGTCGACATCGGCATCGGTCATGATGATGATCCGCTGATAGCGCAGATCATCGCTTTTATAGGCATCGCGTCGCCCGCAGCCGAGTGCCAGAAGCAGATCGCCAATCTGCTGGTTTTGCATCAATTTGTCGGCGCCTGCCGTCGCGACATTGAGAATCTTGCCGCGTAGGGGGAGAACGGCCTGGGTTGCCCGGTCGCGCGCCTGTTTCGCGGAGCCACCAGCGGAATCGCCCTCAACGATAAAGAGTTCCGTACCGGAGGCCGATTTCGACGAACAGTCGGCAAGCTTGCCGGGCAGCCTCAGTTTACGACCCGCCGTTTTGCGCAACTGGTCCTTTTCCTGGCGCCGGCGGACGCGTTCCTCAGCACGTTCAATCAGCCGCTCCAGAAGCGCGTCCGCCTGTTGCGGATGACCGGTCAGCCAGTGGTCGAAGGGATCGCGGACGGCTTGTTCCACGATGCGGGCCGCTTCCGCCGTCGAGAGGCGTTCCTTGGTTTGACCCTGGAATTCTGGATCGCGGATGAAGACCGACAGCATCACCGCCGACGAATTCATGACATCGTCGGCCGTCAGAACACCGGCCTTCTTACTGCCCTTGAGGTCTGCATAAGCACGCAGACCCTTCAACAGAGCGATGCGTAGGCCCGCGACATGGCTACCGCCATCGGCCGTCGGCACGGTGTTACTATAGGACTGAACGAAGCCGTCGCGGTATTCGAACCAGGAAATCGCCCATTCGCAGGCGCCGTGGCCCTTACCTTTATCGGCCTTTCCGGCGAAAATGTCCTGAACAGTTGT
Organism: Pseudomonadota bacterium; assembly: GCA_039819185.1. Lineage (GTDB taxonomy): Bacteria > Pseudomonadota > Alphaproteobacteria > Rhizobiales > Tepidamorphaceae > JBCBSK01. The sequence goes on from JBCBSK010000256.1 coordinate 3,093, forward strand.
CGTATCGCCGCCGATTTCGGCAGCGAGAAAGTCGCGTAAGCCACCCGGGA
>JBCBSK010000257.1:0-3017 GCA_039819185.1 Pseudomonadota bacterium
CGGCAGGCCGGAACAGCCAAGCCCGCCCGAGACCACGAGATGACGATCGTTCTCGACGATGTGGCCATAGGCGTAGCGGCGTCCATAGCGCGACGGGACCACCGGCGGAAAGCCGAAAAACTGCATCTGCCCCCCATGCGTATGGCCCAACACCGTCAGCGCGACCTGATCCGTGACATCGGGAAAGATGTCCGGCTCATGCGCTATAAGGATGATTGGCGCATCGTCGGTGACCTGAGCAAGCGTCTTGGCGAGATCGTCAACGCCCTCATGATTCGTGCCAAGCGTCCAGCGCGACCGCTTGAGCGCATATTGATCGCCGAGGCCTGCGAGCCAGCAGGTCTGGCCATCTTTTTTGAGCAGCACCGTCTGGTTCTCATGAACCTCAATGCCAGCCTGCTGCAGAGCCAGCGCACCATAGACAGGGCCTGACCGTCGTTCTTGAGCGTCCTTGTCGTTGAGCCAGTCGTGATTGCCTATGACCGCATGAACACCTAGCGGCGCCGACAAGCGCGCGAGCGCAGTCGCCCAATCCTCGGCCGGAACACGGCGGGTCAGAAACGGATGGGTGTGGTCGTAGTCGCCGAGCAGTAGGATCGCGTCGGCTTCAAGGGTGTTGGTCTGATCAGCGATGCTGGTAAGCCGCGCAGCACTCATCCAAGGCTCGCCGGCATGGAGATCGGCAAGGATCGCGAGGCGTAGCGAAAGATCGGTTGGCCACGCCTTCGGAGCCAGCCGATAGTGTTGGACGCGCGGCGGTCGCATTGGCTCGATGGCCAGCGCATAGACGCCGAGCGCAGTAACAGCTGTCGCCCCAAGGCCGCCTGCGACAAAGACAAGGTCCGACGTCATCGAGGATGACGGATAAGTTGCACGGGCCGGATCACGCCTGCACTCCCAACTCGATCAAAACGATCTCCGGCGGCATGCCGAACCTGACCGGTAGAATCGAACAGCCGAGCCCGCCCGAGATGACCAGATGCCGGTTCTCCTCGACCACATGACCATAAGCGTAGCGGTTGCCATAGGCCGACGGCACGACAGGGGAATAGCCGAACAGCCGCACTTGTCCTCCGTGAGTGTGGCCCGAGACGGTCAGAGCGACACGCGGCGGCACGCGCGGGAAAATGTCCGGCTCATGCGCCAAGAGAACGACCGGCGCATCGTCGGTGATCTTTGCCAGCGTCCCGTCGAGATCATCGAAGCCGATAAAGTGCGGCCGGCCATAGGCTTCACCGGGCAGCAGCGCCAACTGGTCGCCGAGGCCAGCAAGCCAGAAGCCCTGGCCGTCCTTCTCAAGCCGCACGACGTCGTTTTCATAGACCGGAATACCGGCGGCCTCGAGCGCCAGCCGCCCATAGACCGGACCATGGCCGTTCCGCTGGGCCGTGCGGTCATGCCACCAGTCATGATTGCCGAGCACCGCATGAACGCCAAGCGGCGCCTCCAGCCGGCCAAGCGCCGGGGCCCAATTAGAGGCAAGAACATCGCCCGTGCGCCAGTGATGGCCAGCGTCATAGTCGCCGAGCAGCAGGATCGCGTCCGCCTCCAGCGTGTTCGTAAACTCGGCAATGCGGGCGAGACGATCAGCTGTCATCCAGGGCTCGACCGCATGGGGATCGGCGATCAGGGCCAGTTTCAAGCGCAAGCCCTCGGGCCAATTGTCTGGAGTCACCTGATAGCGCTGCACGCGCAGGCGCAGCACCGGCTCCACACCAAACGCGTAACCGCCGAGGCCGATACCAGCTGCGATCGTTCCGCCGAACAGCGTGAGAAAGGTGCGTCGTGAGATCATGCGCGCCTCTTCGCCTGCCATCGGGGCGAGAACAGGGCGGTCGCTGTTTGCTTTACGCAATTCCGGACGCGAAACCGGTGCCCACTTTCGCTGGAATTGCTTTAGGTCTCATCGCGATCCTGGAACAAGCCAATCTGATCTGCCGCCGGTCTTGGCGCCTCAAGCCCCAGATGGCCGAAGGCATGCGGGGTCAGGACGCGCCCGCGCGGGGTGCGCTGCACGAAGCCCTTTTGGATCAAAAACGGCTCGACGATGTCCTCAATGGCGTCGCGCGGCTCGGCAAGGGCCGCCGCGATCGTTTCGATCCCCACTGGCCCACCAAAGAATTTTTCGGCGATGGCTACGAGATAGCGCATGTCGAGGCTATCGAGGCCGGCGGCATCCACTTCAAGGCGGCGCAGCGCGGTGTCGGCGAGTCGTGCGTCAATTTCACCTTGCCCCTCAACAAGCGCGAAATCGCGCACCCGGCGCAGCAGACGCCCGGCGATGCGTGGCGTGCCGCGCGCCCGGCGCGCGATCTCATGGGCACCATCGTCGGCGATCGCGATCTGCATCAGCCGCGCGCCACGCCGCACGATCGTCTCAAGCTCGGCCACCGTGTAGAAATCGAGCCTTACAGGAATACCGAAACGGTCACGCAAGGGGGTTGTCAGGAGACCCGCCCGCGTCGTCGCGCCGACCAGCGTGAACCGCGCCAGATCGATCCGGACCGAGCGCGCCGCCGGCCCCTCGCCGATGATCAAGTCGAGCTTGAAGTCCTCCATCGCCGGATAGAGCACTTCCTCGACAGTGGGATTCAGTCGATGGATCTCGTCGATGAACAGCACATCCCGGTCTTCGAGATTGGTCAGGATGGCAGCAAGATCGCCGGCCTTGGCGATCACGGGTCCGGATGTCGCGCGGAAGCCAACGCCAAGCTCGCGCGCCATGATCTGCGACAGAGTCGTTTTACCGAGGCCCGGGGGCCCTGCGAACAGGACATGGTCGAGCGGCTCGTTGCGCTGGCGGGCAGCCTGTATGAACACCTTCAGATTGGCGCGCGCCTGCTCCTGGCCGATGAAATCGTCCAGCGTTTCCGGGCGAAGCGACGCGCTCTCGTCCTCGGGCTTGGGCTCGGCGGAAATCAGGCGGTCAGGAGCAGGCGCGCGCCAATCTGAAGGTGTTCATACAGGCTGCCCGCCAGCGCAACGAGCCGCTCGACCATGTCCTGTTCGCAGGGCCC
>JBCBSK010000258.1:0-2921 GCA_039819185.1 Pseudomonadota bacterium
GGCGCCGGCCGCGGACTTGGTGCTGCGTTTGCGATCGTGCTGGCCGATCATGGCGCGAAGGTCGTGCTGGCAGCGCGGCGTCAGTGATGACAACCGTTTTGCCCTTAAGGTGCTCTATGTCCGACACGTGCCTCGCTCACATATTCGGATAGTTCGGTCCGCCGGCACCTTCTGGTACTGTCCAGTTGATGTTCTGGTTCGGGTCCTTGATGTCGCAGGTCTTGCAGTGGACGCAGTTCTGCGAGTTGATCTGGAAGCGCACCTCGCCGGCCGGCGTCGCCGACGTTCCTGCATCCGCGCCCGTCTCGGGAGCATTGCCCTCGGTCGTCACCCATTCATAGACACCTGCGGGACAATAGCGGTTCGAGGGACCGCGGAAGGCAGCCCATTCACTGTCGCGCTGAAGCTTATCGTCCTGGACTTTGAGATGGATCGGCTGATCTTCCTCGTGATTGGTTGAGGACAGGAACACGCTCGACAGTTTGTCGAAGGACACCTCGCCATCGGGTTTTGGATAGTCGATCGGCTTGGCCTGATCCGCCGGCAGGGTCGCGGCATGGTCGGGCTTGCCATGCTTCATGGTGCCGAATAGCGAAAACCCGAGCGTGTTGGTCCACATGTCGAGCCCGCCGAGCATCACGCCCATCACCGTGCCGAACTTCGACCACAGCGGCTTGACGTTGCGGACCCGCTTCAGGTCCTGGCCAATCTCGGACGCACGCCAGGCGTCCTCGTAAGCATCGAGCGCGTCGTTCGCTCGGCCCTTGGTCAGCGCCTCTTGCACATGCTCCGCCGCCATCATCCCCGACAGGATCGCGTTGTGTGAGCCCTTGATTCGCGGCACGTTGACAAAGCCCGCAGAGCAGCCGATCAGCGCACCGCCCGGGAACGAGAGCTTCGGCACTGACTGATAGCCACCCTCGGTGATCGCACGCGCGCCATAGGCGATGCGCTTGCCACCCTCGAAGGTTTCGCGAATGACAGGGTGCGTCTTGAAGCGCTGGAACTCATCGAAGGGCGACAGCCACGGGTTCTTGTAATTGAGGTGGACGACGAAGCCGACCGCGACCTGATTGTCTTCCAGGTGATAGAGGAACGAGCCGCCGCCAGTTGAGTTGTCGAGCGGCCAGCCGAAGGAATGCTGCACAAGGCCGGGCCGATGCTTGGCCGGATCGACCTCCCAGAGTTCCTTCAGACCAATGCCAAACTTCTGCGGCTCCTTGCCGTCCGACAGATCAAACTTGGCGATCAACTGTTTGGCCAGCGAGCCGCGCACGCCCTCGCCGATCAGGGTATACTTGCCCCTGAGCTCCATGCCACGCTGGTAGTTCGGTCCCGGCTCACCATCGCGGTCAATGCCCATATCGCCGGTCGCAACGCCGACGACGGCGCCATTTTCGTCGTAGAGCACTTCGGACGCGGCAAAGCCTGGATAGATCTCGACGCCCAGCGCTTCCGCTTTTTCAGCAAGCCAGCGGCAGACATTGCCAAGGCTGACGACATAATTGCCGTGATTGTTCATCAAGGGCGGCATGGCGAAGTTCGGCAGCCGAATCGAGCCCGCAGGTCCGAGATAGAGGAAGTGATCCGCGGTCACGGGCGTCTTGATCGGCGTATCCTCGTCACGCCAGTCGGGCAGCAGCCGGTCGATGCCGATCGGGTCAATGACGGCGCCGGACAGGATATGCGCGCCGACCTCCGAACCTTTCTCAAGAACGACGACGGCGATGTCGGGATCGAGCTGTTTGAGTCGGATCGCAGCGGCAAGTCCAGCCGGCCCCGCACCGACGATCACAACGTCGAAATCCATACCCTCACGTTCGGGCAGCACATCCTCTGACATGTCGGTCTCCAAGCGGCGGCACGTCACAGGTGCCTTCTCAACTTACGTGTTTTCAAGCCGTCACGCGCTTGTCAACAGATTGCGTCACCGCAGAAGATATAGGGCGACTGGAAGACAACGGCCTTGTGATCCTCCAAAGCTTGCCGCTTCGCCCGTCATTCGCTACCGGGACGACTTTGCTGGAGTGACCGTTTCATGAGTGCATTGTTTTCCCCGTTCAGCCTCAGGGGCGTAACATTCAAGAACCGTGTCGCGGTTTCGCCGATGAGCCAGTATCGCGCTCGTGACGGCCACGCCAACTCCTGGCACATGGTTCATCTCGGCCGCTTCGCGCTTGGCGGAGCAGGCCTCGTCTTTGCCGAAGCAACCGCCGTCGAGGCGCGGGCCCGGCGCACCCATGGCGATCTTGGGCTATGGGACGACAGCCAGATTGAACCGCTCAAGCCAATCACCGAGTTTCTGTCCGTCGAAGGTACCATCCCCGGCGTACAACTCGGACATGCAGGCCGCAAGGCATCGGAGCGCCGGCCTTGGCATGGCGAGACGCCAGTCGATGACGAAGACATCTCAGAGCGTGGCGAAGCTCCCTGGAAGGCGATCGCCCCTTCACCTCTACCCTATGCCGATGGCTGGCCGACACCTGCCGAGATGACTGAAGCCGATATCGCAGCCGTCATAGCGGCGTTTGGTGGTGCGGCACGGCGAGCGCATGACGCGGGCTTCAAGGTCATCGAGGTTTATGCCGCACATGGCTTCCTGATCCATCAGTTCCTGTCACCTATCGCCAATCAGCGCAGCGATTCCTGGGGCGGCAACACGGAAAAGCGCAGACGCTTCGCCATCGCCGTGGCCGAAGCGATCCGCGCCAATTGGCCGGACGATTTGCCGCTGATCTTCCGCCTGTCGGGGACCGACTGGATCGACGGCGGGATCGAGATCGAGGACACTGTTGAAACGGCAAGAGCGCTCAAGTCCGCAGGCGTCGACATGATCGACTGTTCAACCGGTGGCATCGGCGGCCGCGACCGCCCAAAGCGCATGACCATCGAACAGGGCTTTCAAGTGCCCTTCGCAGACC
>JBCBSK010000259.1:0-2895 GCA_039819185.1 Pseudomonadota bacterium
GCCTTAATGCTTGCGCTTGCGCTTGCGGTCGGTGTCATTGGCACGCTCACAACACTGGGGCAAAATCCGATCTGATTGACTCGCGTCGATACGATCAGATCGGATGAATTTGCTCTATGTCTTAAGGTGTTAGAGCATCATCCGTTCAGGTTTCAGCGCGAAGCGCTTCAATCTGAACGGATGATGCTCTCGTAATCGACGTGTTGTGCCGTGGCCGGCCGTTCGCCCGGTCACATCGACCGAAGGGACCGGATATGGATCAGCCACAGGACCAATCACCGCTCGATCCGTCCATCCCGACGCCGTACCTCACGATCAGCGAGTGGCTGGCGACACAGGCGCTCGAAGGCAGCGAGATTGAACCTCTGTTCGAGAGCCTTTGCGAACGAATGCGCCTCGCCGGTATCTCCGTGGCACGCGCGACGGTGATGTGGCCGGCGCTGCATCCCTTGTTTCTTGCAGAACAGGTCGTCTGGACGCGCGACAATGGTGTTCGTCATATTCGGTATGACGATCCCGATGGCCCGCCACTGGAGTGGCTGACAAGCCCGCTCTACCACCTCCTGAAATCGGACGGCACAATCCTGCGCCGCCATCTTTCCGGTCCGCAGCAATTGGTGGACTTCCCTCTCTTGGAAGAACTGGCCCGAGAGGGCTTCTCCGATTACATCGGACTCAAGACGCATCTGACGGCTCCGCGTGTCGGCAGCGGATCGACCGGAATCCTTACCGGATGGGTGTGTGATCGTCCCTCAGGCTTCAGCGATCGCGAAGTGGCCGGGATTGACCGGTTACAACGTCGCTTCGCGGTGGCGTTTCGCGCGGCCGTCCTATCAGGGATGATGCGCACAATCTGCGACGTCTATCTCGGACCGACGGCAGGAAGCCGGGTTCTGAACGGTCAGATCCGGCGCGGTGACGGCGAAACCATCACAGCTGTCGTCTGGTATGCCGACATGCGCGGATCGACCGCACTCGCCGAACACATGCCGCGTGATGATTATCTCGATCTCCTGAACCGGTATTTCGAATGTACCGCCGGCGCTGTATCAGCCCATGGTGGCGAAACGCTGGCTTTCATCGGCGATGCTGTCCTGGCGATCTTCCCCTATGATACGGATGACGCATGCAGCCACGCCGCGCGGTGCGCCATTGCCGCGGCCCGCGAAGCACTTGTGCGACGTGATGCTGCCAACAGCACCGGCGGACCAGCAATCAGCTTCGGCATCGGGCTGAGCCATGGACCGGTCATGTTCGGCAATATCGGCGTGCCCGATCGACTGAGCTTCTCGGTCATTGGACCGACGGTCAACGAGGTGGCGCGTCTCGAAGACCAAACGAAACGGCTTGATGTGTCAGTTGCAGCCTCCTCCAGCTTTGCCACCCTCGTTCCCGAGATCTGGCAGAGCTACGGGCGGCACCACCTGCATGGAATCGCTGGTGATAGCGAAATCTTCGGCCTGCGTGACGACATCGGCAAAGCCACCGGGTTGTGACCGCGCGCGCGCTCGGACATAACCCCTGCCCATGACGACCGATCAGATTCTTCTGTTCACACTCTTTGGCACTGTACTCGGCCTCCTGCTCTGGGGCCGGTTCCGCTATGATGTTGTCGCCTTTTCAGCACTGATCGTCGCCGTCCTGCTTGGCCTGATCGACGCGAACGCAGCCTTTCTCGGATTTGGTCATCCGGCGACGATCATCGTCGCGCTGGTGCTCGTCGTCTCCAAGGGACTGATGAATTCAGGCGTGGTGGCCTGGATCACCCGCACCTTCGTTTCTTCAGAGCGTGCGCTGCCATTGCACATCGCCAGCATGTCCTCGCTGGGCGCTGTCTTGTCGGGCTTCATGAACAATGTCGCGGCATTGGCGCTTCTGATGCCGGTCGATCTTGAGGTGGCGAAACGGGCTGGCCGTTCCGCAGCACGCACTCTGATGCCGCTCTCCTTCGCGACCATTCTCGGTGGGCTGATAACGCTGATCGGCACGCCGCCAAACATCATCGTCGCCTCGATCCGCGAGGAACGCCTCGGCGCACCTTTTCAGATGTTCGACTTCGCGCCTGTGGGATTGGCCTGCGCGCTAGCCGGCATTGCCTTTATCGCGCTGATCGGATGGCGGCTTCTGCCCAAGCGGGCCGACGACAACGCTCCCGAAGACCTCTTGGAGTTGCGCGGCTATATTGCCGAACTGACCGTGCAGGAGAAATCTCCGCTGATCGGACGCAAGGTGCGCGATCTTGACGACGAGGCCGACGATATCGGCGTCCGGGTTCTTGGACTGGTGCGCCGCGGCGAGCGTTTGCCGGGAGCGGCCCGTAGGGCGGAGATCAAGGCTGGCGACCACCTCGTTGTCGAGGCCGCCCCGGATGCGATCGACACTCTGGTCGGCCAGATGAAGCTGTCCTTCAGTCACGAGGAACGCCATCGTACTGAGGCCGGCTCCGATCTCGGCCTGATCGAAGCGGTGGTGCCGGACGGCTCGCGGCTTGATGGCCGCAGCGCCCAGTCGATGCGGCTGATCTACCGTTACGGGGTTACCGTGCTCGGCGTATCCCGCCAGGGGCGTCCATTTCGCGACCGGATTCGCAATCTGCCACTGAAGGGCGGCGATCTTCTGCTTTTGATGGGCCAGCCGGACCGGCTTGAAGACACCGTTTCAGACCTTGAACTGTTGCCGTTGGCGGAACGCTCGCGCGATCTGACGCGCTATCGCAAGGCGGGACTTGCGGCAGGGCTGTTCGCTGCCGCCGTTGGCCACTCAATCTCGTCATAGAGCCGCCGCAGGGGAACAATATCGCTCAGCACATACAGTACCACCACTGCGGCAAGCGCGATGGTTAGCGGCACCACGCCGATGCTTGCTAGGCCAACGGCGGCAGCGAACAGCCCTGCC
>JBCBSK010000260.1:0-2855 GCA_039819185.1 Pseudomonadota bacterium
GAGGCCTCCTTGTCGATTCTGGTTGCCGTGATCACAGAATTGTTGCAGGGATCGGCTAAGTAAGATGTATGTCTTTCTGGTTGAGTCCAAACTATGAAGAGTGGTGAATCATGGCACGTTTTTTGGCAAATCGCAGCTTCGACATTTTGTCCATAAACCTCGATGAGCCTGGTCGTAACGCTGTCGAAGTTGATTTCTCCAACAATATCAACGAGGTGTTCAACGGCATTCGCTATGAAGACACCTATGGTGTTTTCACTGACAGCGGGTTCGGACTCTATGTCGGTGGGACCGGTTTCCGGGTGAACAATCAGGACGATCTTGTCGGCGGTCGTGCAACCGGCCTCGGTGAGGTCAATCCAGACACCGGCGCGATCCGCTGGATTTTCGAGGACATTTCGCTCAGCGCGTCACGCCTCTATCAAGCCGCCATCACCCGCAACAACAACGACGAGCTTGATCTGTTGGAACGCGCCTTGTCCGGCGATGACCGCATCATCTTATCCGATGACAACGACCGCATGCGCGGCTTTGACGGCGACGACCGGATGTTTGGCAATGGTGGTCGCGATGACTTGCGCGGCGATGACGGCGATGACGTGCTCCGAGGCGGCAACGGCAAGGACGATCTGTTCGGAAACAACGGCAACGACGTCATTCGCGGCGATGGCGGCAATGACGATCTGTCTGGCGGTCGTGGCCGTGATGTTCTGATTGGCGGAGACGGCAAGGATCGCATGGACGGCGGACGCGGCAATGACCGGTTTGAGTTCAATGACCGGGATGACTCGGGCCGGGGCAACAATGCCGACAGGATCCGTGATTTCGAGCGCGGTGACGATGAGATCGATCTGCGTGACCTGGTCGGTGGCAAGCTCGACTTCATCCGCAATGACGATTTTGACGGCTCTGGGCGTCAGGTGCGCATAGAGGACAATGGCCGCAACGTCACCGTCGAGATCGATCTGAACGGCAATGGCCGACCGAACATGGAGATCGACGTCCTGGATGTCGGAACGCTAGGGAAAGCCGACTTTCTGCTCTAAGGCCGGGCGGTGGAGCGCGGCTGAGTTCTGTCGCGCTCACACATTCAAAAGCAGATATTCCCGCTCCCAGGGACTGATGACCTTCATGAAGGTCTCGAATTCTTCTTGCTTGATGGCCCGATAGGTGGCGACGAACGTCTTGCCGAAGAGTTCGGAGAGCGGTTCGCACTCCTCGAACAATTGCAGAGCTTCAAGGAGTCCGCGCGGTAGGCCATAGGGCAGCTCGCGGCCCGAGCCTTCAAGCGGGGTATCCGGCGTCAGCCCTTCCTCGATGCCGAGCCAGCCGCAGGCCAGCGAGGCAGCGATGGCGAGATAGGGATTGGCATCCGATGATGGAACCCGGTTCTCCACACGCCGCGCCTGGGGGCCCGAGGCCGGCACTCGGAAGCCGATCGTCCGGTTGTCATAGCCCCATTGCGTGTTGATCGGCGCCACGGACCAGCGGCTCAGCCGGCGGTAGGAGTTCACATATGGGGCGAGCATGCACATGACATGGGGCATGTAGCGCTGCTGGCCTGCGATGAAAGCGAAGAACTCTGGCGTCGGCTCGCCGTCCTCGCCTGAAAAGACATTCTGTCCTGTTTCGATGTCGACCATCGACTGGTGGATGTGCATGGCACTGCCGGGCTCCTCCTCCATCGGCTTGGCCATGAAGGTCGCATACATCGAGTGTTTCAGCGCCGCCTCTCGGATTGTGCGCTTGAACATGAACACCTGGTCAGCAAGATCGATCGGGTCGCCATGGCGCAGATTGATCTCCATCTGCGCTGCGCCTTCTTCGTGGATCAGCGTATCGATCGAAAGCCCCTGGCGCTCGGAAAAGGCATAGATGTCATCGAACAGCTCATCGAACTCATTGATCGCGCTGATCGAATAGCCAAGCCGGCCAGCCTCCGGACGTCCAGAGCGGCCGATCGGCGGCTCGAGCGGATAGTCCGGGTCGGTGTTGGTCTGCACAAGATAGAATTCAAGCTCCGGCGCAACGACCGGCGTCCAGTTTCGGCTGGCATAGAGACCGACCACGCGGCGCAGAACCTGGCGTGGCGACAATTCCACCGGCCGACCATCCCTGTGAAAGGCGTCATGGACGATCTGGGCCGTCGGATCCGATTCCCAAGGGACTTCGCATAGGGTCGAATAGTCCGGCTCCAGCAGAATGTCGCCATCACGCGGATCGTGCTGGAAGGTTTCGTCCTCCTCCGGCCACTCGCCGGTGACGGTCTGGCGGAAGATCGAGCCGGCCAGAGACTGGGTTGGCTGGTCGAAAAACTTCTCTGCCGGCATCATCTTGCCGCGCGGGATACCAGCGATGTCCGGCGTGATGCATTCAACATCCTCGATGCCTCGAGCTTTGATCCAGCTCTTGGCTTCCTCGAGGGAGGTGACGCCGCGCACGGCATCGGCAGCCTTCGGATTGGCCTTTCGTTTGGGCATGGGACTCCTGGTCGGACGGATGCCGGTTTCATTCAGCAGATCGGCAAAGTGTGATCACAAGGAAGGTGCTGTCAACGCGGATCGCACTGCAGGCGAAAAACATCTGTTCAAGCGACGCTACGGATCGACGATCGACGTTCCGATCATGCGCGTTGCCTATGGCCTCGTCGGGACCAAGGTCCTGGTCGATTATCACCAGCAAGCACTTGAGGCGATTGAGGCAGGCGATGCCGAGGCACTCGCCGAGGCAATCCAAAACGACATCATGGACGGCATGCGCATGATCGGAACGTCGATCGTCGATCCGTAGCGTCGCTTGAACAGATGTTTTTCGCCTGCAGTGCGATCCGCGTTGACAGCACCTTCCTTGTGATC
>JBCBSK010000261.1:0-2799 GCA_039819185.1 Pseudomonadota bacterium
CTGCTGCGGCGTCTGCGTAGCGCCGGCAAGGTCAAAATTGCTTGCCCTTATGTCGGAGCGCGCATCACGCGCCACCTCGTCAATGCGGGTCAGCGATCGGTTGGATCCGAGGCATCCAGGAGACCCGCAACGATCTCTTGGACCTGCAACGCCAGCTTGGCACCGGCCGGGTGTCGGAGACCTATGGCGGGCTTGGGTCGGGGCGTGTGACCTCGCTCGATCTGCGTGCCAAGATCTCGTCAATGGAAGGCTATCGCCAGACCATCGAGACGGTGAGCCTGCGCATCTCGTTCATGAACCAATCGCTGACCCGCATTGACGAGGTGGCGCGTGATGCGCGCTCCGACATAAGGGCAAGCAATTTTGACCTTGCCGGCGCTACGCAGACGCCGCAGCAGGGAATCGCAGCCGCCCAGTTCGACGAGGTCATCGCGCTGATGAACACCGAACTGTCGGGCCGCTATTTGTTCGCTGGCACCGAGACGAACCAGCCAGCAACCGAGAGCGTCACCAACATCCTGAACGGGGAGGGGGGACGCGACGGTGTCAACCAGGTCATCGCCGAGCGCAAGGCGGCGGATGCTGGCGCCGACGGGCGCGGACGCCTGACCATCGGCCCGGCTGCCGGCGCATCTCTGACCGTCGCCGAGGACGGCGATCATCCTTTTGGTTTCAAGCTTGCCTCTGTGACCACGACCGTCGATGGCGCGACGGCTACCGAAACGGCGGGGCCACCAGCATCCTGGCAACTTGACTTCACCACCAATCCCACGCCGGACGCCATCGTGCGCTACGACCTCGACCTGCCCGACGGCAGCCGCGAGACGATCACGCTGAGCGCCTCGAGCGACGGTGCTGCTAGCGGCTCATTTGAGATCGGCGCCGACCCGGCCGCAACCATGGCCAATCTAGAAGCCGCCCTGGCTGTCGAGATCGAAGCGCTTGCCGCCTCCGACCTTGATGCGGCGTCGGCAGTCACCGCATCGCGCAGCTTCTTCTCGACAGATCCATCAAATCCGCCACAGCGCGTCGATGGCGCGCCACCCGAGACGGCGACGGCGTTAATCGATGCCACCGATGCCGATACCGTGTCCTGGTATCTCGGCGAAACCGGCGGCACGCCGCGCAATTCGGCGATTGCGCGTGTCGACGATGGTATCACCGCCGGATACGGCGTTCGCGCCGATGAGACAGCCTTCGGTGACATCCTGGCGGGGCTGGCGGCGTTTGCGACGGAGATCTATACGCCAGGCGATGAGGCGGAGCGCGATCGCTACACGGCGTTGACAAGCCGTGTTGCCGATCAACTGACTTTCGCGCCCGGTGATCCGAGCATTCAAGCGATTCAGTCGCGGCTGGTCGCAGCAGAATCAACGATCGGCAAGGCAGACGAGCGCCATGTCCAGGCGATCGGTCTTGCCACGACATCGCTTGAAGGTGTCGAGGCGGTTGATCAGAACGAGGTTGCTGTCGAGGTCTTGATGCTGCAGACGCGGCTTCAGGCGACTTATGAGACAACCGCGATCATCTCCCAGCTCAACCTGGTGAACTTCCTCTAAGGACCGACGTTGGAGCATCATGCATTCGGATTGACGCGTTTCGCGCCGAGATCTGAAGGCATAGAGATCCTCTAACGCCCTGAGATATAGAGCAAAATCATCAGATCAGCTTGAACCGACCCGGTTCAAGCCAATCGAATTGTGCGCTAAGCGGCCAGCAACACCGTTGCCATCGCCTCAGCGCGCGCGACCCTCGCGTCGGCGTGGACGCTTTGCCCTACGCACAAAAAAGGCGGCCTTGCGGGCCGCCTTGGACATGTCTTGCGAGGGGTGGGGAGCGAGGTGTCGGCTTTGACTTGGGCGTCGCTTCATCTGCTATCTCCCGTCTTGCTAGAGCAATTCCAGCGAAAGTGGGAACCGTTCGGGCAAGCCGAACCGCGTCCGGAATTGCGACACAACAATCACTTTAGAGCGCTTTCGGTGCCTCGGCTTTCTCCGGAAGCGTTCCAATTCACTGACCTCTCAGACCCGCCGCGATTTGCCGGTTGATGTTGATGACCGGCATCATCTTCTTCGGGTCCTGCAGTTTGAGCGCATCCATGGTGCAGGCGAAAACAAATACGCCAAGGCTTGCGATGCTCTCCTTGAGCGGCTTAGGCAGCGGGTTTTCGTCCGCCGTCACCGAGGTGACGAAGACCTGCCAGAGCTTGCGATTGTAGAGCAGTGTGTGCTCGAGCGTTTCGCGCGTGCCCTTTAGCGACCAATCGTCGATCTCAGTTTGTAGCTTGGCGGCAGCTTTGAGCAGCAGGTCCGATTCAAGCTCACGCGGGCTCACCGACCTCCGCGCCGTCTGTTCGTAGGCAAGTGCTGCCGAGCTTTGCATTGGTGATCAACTCCTGTTCGTAAGCGATCAGTTTCTTGGCTGATTTCAGTGCTTTATAGAGATTTTGCGTTAAAATATCGTTGTTAATGCGGTCCACCAAAGCAACGGCACTCGGTGCTGCTTCGAGAAACTCTCGCGTCAGACGGAAGTAATTGTCCTGGTGACTTGCGACATCGCGGTCGAGATACATCAACTGCACGATGAGATAGATGTTGCGGGCCGGGCTTGTGGCCGCGTCCGGCGTCAGGATGTCTTTCTCGCGCAGGACCGGCGCGTCGCCATCAATGAACAGCGTCGTGCGCATGTCGCCATTCGAGATGACGGCATTGCCGAGGATGAAGCGTTCGTTCGGTTTGAGTTCGAGTTTCAGCGCCATTGATATCTCCGTTCTGGAGGGCAGGGCCTTCTGGCTCGGGC
>JBCBSK010000262.1:0-2774 GCA_039819185.1 Pseudomonadota bacterium
CACGATCGAGGATGTGCCGGATGGTCGCGGTGCCACGTTTTTGCGGATCAAACTCCATGTCGCAGCGAGCCTCCAACGCCTCGCGGGCATATTTGATCGCATCGCAGGCCACCACGACGCGGCCTCGGTCAGTGTGGTCGAACTCGGCTGCGATCAACCCCGGTGTATGACCTGGCGCTGGAAACAGATCTACGCCAGGTGCAACGCTCCCGCCACTGCCGATGAGCTCATTGGGACGAGCGGCAAGATAGTCGCGAATCCCCCAGGGCATGAACAGATCGCCTTTGTGCGGACTTTCCGCATAGTCCCATTCGTCACGGCTCAGGACGAATTTGGCGTTCGGGAACAGATCGATGTTGTGGGCATGATCGAAATGCAGGTGCGACAGCACGATCAGCTTGATGTCGGATGGCGTCAGGCCATGGGCTTTCAGGCCGTCAAGCAGCGCGAGTCTCGTATTGTAACCGCCGACATCGACCAGCATGGGACCGTTGGCGGTGTGCAGCAGCGTGATAGTCGAAATGCCAAGAAACCCATCGGCTAGCTTCAGCGAATTGCCCTGCACAAGAATGTCATAGCTGACCGTCACGCTCTGATCTCCGGTAGCCCTTGAGTTTCGAAAAACGGCTTCATACTCTCACGCCTCCTACCAGCGCTGCGTCCCCCGGCGTCTCGGAGTTACAATGTCCTATCGCATCGGTGCCGACATCGGTGGCACCTTCACCGATCTCGTTCTCGTCGATGACCAAGGCCACGTCAAAGCCCTTGGCAAGGTCTTGTCGACCCCGGCCGAGCCCGACCGCGGCGTCGTCACCGGCGTGATTGAAACAGCCGAGAAGGCCAGCGTCCCGCCGGGCGAGATCGGTCACATGGTGCATGGCACGACGCTGTTCACCAATGCGCTGATCGAGCGCAAGGGCGCACGAACCGCGCTGATCACGACACGCGGCTTTCGCGATGCCATCGAGATCGCCCGCGAACACCGCTATGACATGTATGATCTGATGATCGGCCGGCCCGACCCAATCGCGCCGCGCGATCTTCGCTTCGAGGTGACCGAACGCCTGCTGGCCGACGGGTCCGTGCTCATCCCGCTTGAAGAAGACGAGGTTCGCGCGCTGGCCAAAGCGCTTGCGGCCAAGGGCGTCGAGGCGATCGCTGTCTGCCTGCTGCACAGCTATCGCAACGCAGCGCACGAAGCGCGCATCGGCGAGATCCTTGCCGAAGAATTGCCCGACATACCGGTCGCATTGTCGAGCGATGTCGTGCCTGAGATCCGCGAATATGACCGCACCTCGACAACGCTGTGCAATGTCTATGTCCAGGGCATCGCTCGGTCATATCTGGGACGCCTGAAGACCAAGCTCTCCGATCTCGGCATGTCGGGCGGGCTTTATGTCATGCAGTCCCATGGCGGCATTTGCGATGTCGACACCGCCGAGCGCTATCCGATCCGCTTGGTCGAGTCCGGCCCCGCCGCAGGGGCTCTTGCCGCGGCCCGATATGGCGCGATGACCGGCATGTCGGACATCCTGTCCTTCGACATGGGCGGCACGACGGCTAAAGCTTGCTTGATCGTTGATGGCGAACCGCTGATCGCGCCAGAGTTCGAGGTGGATCGTCAGTATCGCTTCGCCAAAGGCTCTGGCCTGCCGGTCAAGGTCTCCGTCATCGAGATGATCGAGATCGGCGCGGGCGGCGGGTCGATCGCCCGGATCGACGGGTTGGAACGTCTTGCCGTTGGCCCGCAATCTGCCGGCGCGGACCCCGGCCCCGTTTGCTACGGCCAAGGTGGCACACAGCCGACCGTGACGGACGCCGACCTCGTCCTCGGCTATCTTGACCCGGCCTTCTTCCTCGGCGGCTCCATGGCGCTTGATGTGGACGGGGCGAAACGGACCATCGAGGACACTGTCGGCAAGCCACGCGGCATTGGCGCGATCGAGGCGGCCTGGGGCATTCACCGTCAGGTCAACGAGATGATGGCATCGGCAGCGCGCATTCACGCGATCGAGCGCGGCCAGACGATTTCACGTTTCCCGATGTTCGCCTTCGGCGGTGCGGGCCCCGTCCATGCCTATCGGGTGGCCGAGATCCTCAGGCTGCCCAAGGTCGTCTATCCGCTGGGGGCAGGCGTGATGAGTGCGGTCGGCTTTCTTTCGGCGCCGCTCGGCTTCGACTACATCCGCAGCCTGCCGGGCGCATTGGACGAGATGGACTGGGACGCGGTCAACACGCTGTATACCGAGATGGAACACGAGGGCCGATCGCATCTCGAAGGCGGCGATATCACCGCCCAGCGCGCGGCCGATGTCAGCTATCGCCGCCAGGGCTATGAATTGCGCGTGCCCGTGCCGAACGGCCCCTTGTCCGAGGCAAGCGTGCCGGCGATCCGGGAGGCTTTCGAAGCCGCGTATGGCGCGATTTACGGCCACACCATGCCGGATGCACCGATCGATGTTCTGAGCTGGCGCGCGACTGTGTCGGGCGCCAAGCCGCCGCTTGGCCTGCCGGAAGCGAAAACCGAAACCGCCGATCCACTGAAGGGCACACGGCAAGCTTATATGCCGGAGGCGGACGGGTTCACCGATGTGCCAGTCTATGACCGCTACGCATTGAAACCAGGCGCTGCCCTAGAAGGACCCGGGCCCAACGACGACGGTCGATTCGCGCTCCTCGAAGATCCCGGGTCCTTCTAGGGCAGCGCCTGGTTTCAATGCGTAGCGGTCATAGACTGGCACATCGGTGAACCCGTCCGCCTCCGGCATATAAGC
>JBCBSK010000263.1:0-2768 GCA_039819185.1 Pseudomonadota bacterium
CATCCATCGACGGAGAGCTGATCCAGAATCCGAAATGGGCCTCATTCCTGAACTCGATGATTGCAGGATTGAAGTCCAAAGGGTTCGAAGGTGAGAAGCTGGTTCGGGAACTGGGTATTCCGGCAAAGGCTTCCAGCTATGAGGAAGAGGGCTACCGGTACTATCCGGAGCTTGGGATCTCGATTCAGGGTCAGTCAGCCGCGGATGCATGGAAAGACGTCGATCGACTTGCCAATAAGCATCGCATTCCCGTTACTGTGGAGTTCGTCTGGCGCCAAAACCCGAAAGCACAGTATCCTGGAAAGGCCGGTGTCCTTCGAGCCGGCAACGCTTAAGCGCAGTCGAAAGCACTGAAAGCGCTCCAGTCAAAGCGCCGTGGGCCGGTCCCCTTTGCATTCTTCAATATATGGCGACGGCTTATCAGCAAGCCGTCGCCAAAGGCTTCTCAACCGACCGTCTCCAGCAACACCTTCGCCTTTCCGTCCATGACCAGCCGTGCATCTCGTTGCAGATTAGATCCGGCGGCGGCGGTGTTGTCTGCAAGTGGTCGCCGAAATCTGTTGTCTCCGGCAACTTCTTTGGTGTAAGGTCTATATGGACTTATAAATCATGTCATATGGTCTTATCTTGTTCGTGGATCTACAAAGGAGCGCCAACACATGGAAAACGTTGTTCTGCAACGTCCTGCGCCGGATCGGCAGGGAGTCGCTCTCAAGGCCTTCACGCGGATCGCAGACGCCTGGTCACTCACCTTGCGGGAGGCCGCGGCGCTGGCGGATATGTCGGAATCCACCTGGAAACGGGCCAAGAAGCCTGATTTTGCCGGAGATCTGACGCGCGACCAGATGCTGCGCCTGTCCGCGCTCATCGGCCTCTACAAGTCGCTCGAGCTCTATTTCAATGAGCCGATCTCGCGCGACTGGGTGAAGCTGCCCAACCGGGGTCCGGAGTTCGACGGCGTGCGTCCCGTGGACGCGATGATCGAGGGAGGATTGCCCAAGATCTTGCGTGTGCGGATCTATGTGGACGCGCTGCGGGGCGGGGTTTGAGGATCACGTCGGTCAACGACCGCGCCCTTGTCAGGCTGATCTCAGAGACTTATCACAAGCCCCCAGTGCTGCGGGGGCTGGTCGACAGCGACGCGGAGGCGGACATCCTCGCCGAGATCGAAGGCGAGACCAGTGCCCGTCTGATCGCCGAAGCGCAGGGCAGTCCCGCGCTTGACCGACGCGAACTCGCTTTCGTGCGGCGGTCTCATGACCTGACCCTGTACGGGCAGAGCCATATCAACGCCGCCTTCACCTACACGCGACCTTCTGGCAACCGGTTCAACACCGGCGAGCGCGGCGCGTGGTACTGCGCTTGGGACATGCTGACAAGCGCGCAGGAAGTTGGGTTTCACCGGACCCGCGAGTTGGGCTTCATTGGCCGCTACGAGGACGAGGCGCGCTATGTCGAACTGCTGGCTGATTTCATTGGGGATTTCCCGGATATGCACGGGGACGCGCATCCGGCGCTCGACCCAGACCCCGGGCACGGCTATCCGGCGGGGCAGCGTCTCGCCGCGGATTTGAGGGCAGAGGGGCATCGTGGGCTGATCTACCCATCCGTGCGTCACTCGGGCGGGCGGTGCTTTGTCGCTTTCGATCCCGGCATCATCCAGAATGTCCGCCCGGGCGCGAGCTGGAAGCTGGTCTGGCAAGGTGTGCCCGAGTTCACGATCGAGGGGCTATAACGCCCCTCGACATCTTCATTCAGTACTTGAGATTATCCCGATAAAGGTTTGAACAGCGTACGTATTCAAGGCAATCATACCTTCTCCAGCAACACCTTCGCCTTCCCCTCCATCACCAACCGCGCATCCTGCTGCGGCTTCGACCGGGCCACCGCGGTGATCCCCTGCACGAAGTCGAAGACGCTCTCCGGCGGGCGGCCTTCCTCGGCCAGCACCGACTCGACGATCCGCCCCGTCTCCGCCTTCGAGAACCCGCGCTTGCGCAGGAAATCCTGCCGGTCCTCGTCCGACCGCGCGACGATCTTCTCGCGCGCTGCGCGGATGCCGTCGATGAAGGGCGCGGGCGAGGACTCGGCGAAGCGGCTGAGCGCAGGCGCAGCCTCGTTGGCAAAGCGCGAGGCGGCGTATTTCGAGTGCCGGATCGTGATCTCCTGGAAATCCTCGACGCCCCACAGGTTGCGGTTCTGGCAGACCGCGCGCAGGTAGAAGCTGGCGATGCCGAGCGTCTTCGCCCCCACCTCGGAATTCCAACAGTAGAACCCCCGGAAGTAGAGGTCCGGCGAGCCATCGGGCTGCAGCCCCGCCTCGATCGGGTTCAGGTCATCGACGAGGAACAGGAACACGTCACGGTCCGAGGCGTAGAGCGTCGTCGTCTCCTTCGTGACGTCCACGCGCGGATTGTAGATGCCCGTTGACCAGTCGAGCACGCCGGGCACCTTCCAGCGCGTGTCGCCGGTGCCGTTGCCCGCGATGCGCTGAACGGCGGAGACCAGTTCGTGATCGTAGATGCGGCCATAGTCCGGGCCGGTGACGGCGCGCAGTTCCGTGCGTCCATCTCCGGTTTCCAGCGTCTTGATCTGTTCGGCACGGTGGTTGGTCAGCCCGTATTGTAGGTTGTTGCCTGCCAGCGGCGCGGGCAGTTGCCGCAGATAGGCGGCGGGCGCGCCGACGAGGCTCGAGAGTTGGCCGAAGGACCAATGGGTCGGCGCAACAGGCTCATCCGCGCCCGGCAGGACAAGCCCGAGCTTCTCCG
>JBCBSK010000264.1:0-2756 GCA_039819185.1 Pseudomonadota bacterium
ACGCCATGGCGGTCTATACCGAGGTCGCGGACGCCGATCTCCTCAGCTTCATGTCCGCCTATCCGCTCGGCCAAGTCTTGTCGGTCAAGGGCATCGCCGAAGGCGTTGAGAACACCAACTACCTCGTCCACATGGAGGCTGGCCCCTTCATCCTGACGCTCTACGAAAAGCGGGTGAAGCGTCACGACCTGCCGTTCTTTCTCGGACTCATGGAACATCTGTCAGGTAAAGGGCTGACGTGCCCGACCCCGATCCATGACTCCGCCGGCTCGGTTCTGCGCGAACTCGCCGGCAGGCCGGCAGCCGTGATGAGCTTCCTCGAAGGCATGTGGCCGAAGCGGCCCTCCGTTGCCCATTGTAGAGCCGTCGGTGAAGCGCTGGCGCGATTTCACCTTGCGGCGAGCGACTACGGCATCGAGCGGCCAAACGCCCTGTCGGTGATGGACTGGCGACCGTTGATGCAGCCCGTTGCGGACAGGGCCGAGAGGGAGTGGCCGGGCATTATGGCGGAGGTCACGACAGATCTCGATGCGCTCGAAGCCAGATGGCCGGACGCTTTGCCAACCGGCGTGGTTCATGCCGATCTGTTCCCGGACAATGTGTTTTTCCTGGGCGATCGGCTATCAGGCATCATCGATTTCTACTTCGCCTGTAACGACATGCTCGCCTATGACCTGGCGATCTGCCTGAACGCCTGGTGCTTTGAGCCAGATCTGTCGTTCAATGTCACCAAGTCGCAAGCGCTCGTGTCCGGCTATCAGTCGGTGCGGCCACTCACGACAAACGAGACGCTAGTCATGCCGCTTCTGGCGCAAGGAGCGGCGATGCGATTTCTCGCGACACGTCTTGTCGACTGGATCAACTACCCGCCCAATGCCTTCGTGAAGCCGCATGATCCGATCGCCTATCTCAAACGACTACGGTTTCACCGTCAAAGCCAGGGCCCAGGCGACTACGGGATCACGTCGTGACCGACAAAGTTGTCGCCTATACTGATGGCGCTTGCTCCGGCAATCCCGGCCCGGGTGGCTGGGGCGTACTGCTGATCTGGGGCGATCACGAGAAGGAACTCTCGGGCGGCGAGGCCGAGACCACGAACAACCGGATGGAGCTTCTCGCCGCCATCAAGGCGCTTGATAGCCTGAAACGGGATATCCCGATCGAGATCGTCACCGATTCGGCTTATCTCAAGAATGGTATCACCGACTGGCTACGGGGCTGGAAGGCACGTGGCTGGCGCACCGCCGACAAGAAACCGGTGAAGAATCAGGATCTCTGGCAGGCACTTGACGAGGCTGTTTCACGCCATGACGTGACCTTCACCTGGATCAAGGGTCATGCCGGTCATGACGGCAACGAACGCGCTGACGCTCTGGCTCGCACCGGCATGGCGCCATATAAAATGCGACGTCCGAAACTGGCGAGTGATCAATAGGCCACTGTCCGGCGGTAGAGATGCCAGGTGGCATGACCGAGAAGCGGAATCGCCAGGAACAAGCCGAGGAAGAACGGCACGATCGCGACCGCCAGCACAAAGGCAACGAACACGCCCCAGCCGAACAAGACCCTCGGATTGCGGCGGACCGCCGAGACCGAGACCATGATGGCCGAGATGAAATCGGCTTCCTTGTCGACCAGGAACGGAAACGACATCACGCTGACAACGAACAAGGCAAGCGCAAACAGCGCGCCCACCGCATTGCCGACGGCGAAAAACATCACACCCTGCCAGGTCGAAACGACCTCTCCGAGAAGCGTAACGAAGTCGACCGGCGCAAGGCCGTAAAACAGCGCATAGATCAAAAGCGCCACCCGCACCCAGACATAGAGCGCGAAAAACAGAACGAAGCCGAGCATCACGATCGAGCCCGACGAGGCCGACCGGATCGCACCGAGAACGTGCCAAACATCGAGCTTCAGGCCGAGTTCCCGCCGCCGGCTGACCTCGTAGAGCGTAACGGCAGCGAACGGCCCGACGAGCGCGAACCCGGCCGAGATCGGAAACAGCATCACCAGCATATCGGCGGTAAACGCAATATAGGCCAGTATCAGGCCACCAACGACATAGACCGCAGCCAAGACGATGCCATATGTTGGCTCGTGCTTGAAATCGTCCATCCCGCGGCGCAGCGCCTCGGAAATATCGTCCTGGGTAATCTTGTTGATCCGGGGAAGCGGGCGTCCAAAATCGCCCGTCTCAGCCATGCTCATGGTCCTGCCCTTGTCCGTCCGCCATAACGCCAACGGACATCATATCGTGGCAATTGGCGAGCATCGCCATCGACAATAGTCGTGTACGGTACGATCACACTTGAGATGGCGCAATCGCGTCTAGCCGACCGTCTAAAGCAGACGGGACTGGCCCACCCGTCGCCCAGTCAAGCAACATCGCCGTATGGACGATGGGGATATCCGTCGCGCCGCCGATCTGGGTCATGCAGCCGATATTGCCGGTGGCAATCAGGTCGGGCCGCGTGCGCTCGATATTGGCGACTTTGCGATCCCGCAGGCGCCCCGCAATCTCGGGCTGGAGAATGTTGTAGGTGCCGGCCGACCCGCAGCAGATATGCCCTTCCGGTACATCCTTGACCCGGAACCCTGCTTTCTTCAGGAGCGTTTTCGGCGCTGTCTTGATTTGCTGGCCATGCTGCATCGAGCAAGCCGAATGATAGGCGACCGTCAGTCCAGTCCTGATCTGAGGCGCCGCCAGGGTGTCTGCGCTGACCAAGGACATCACCGAGTTTCTGGAGGACACC
>JBCBSK010000265.1:0-2732 GCA_039819185.1 Pseudomonadota bacterium
CACTTCTGATCGTTGAGGTTGAAGGCTCAGAAGACGAGATCGAGGCGATGCTCGAGAAGATCGTCACGATTGCCGAGCGCCATGATCCGCAGACGGTAAGGGTCTCCAAGACCGAGGCCGAAAGCGCGGCGATTTGGAAGGGACGCAAGTCTGCCTTCGGCGCAATGGGCCGCATCTCGGACTATATGTGCATGGATGGCACCATCCCGACCGGACGTCTACCGGAGGCACTGAAGCGGATTTCCGAGATCTGCGACGGCTATGGGCTCGGCGTCGCCAACATCTTTCATGCCGGCGACGGCAATCTGCATCCGCTGGTTCTCTACGACATGAACGATCCCGCTGAGCTGGAAAAGGCCGAGCATGCCGGCGCTGACATCCTCAAGCTCTGCGTCGAGCTCGGCGGCTGCCTCACGGGTGAACATGGGGTCGGAATCGAAAAGCGCGATCTGATGACCGAGCAGTTCACGCGGGAAGAACTGGACCAGCAGATGCGCCTCAAGTCGGCCGTTGATCCGGAGTGGCTGTTGAACCCGCACAAGGTGTTCCCCCTCGATATCAGGCCTGGGGCGTGATGGTGCTGGCTCCAGCATCCACCGACGAACTGATCGGTATCGTTGCCGAGTCTCGTGCTGGCGCCACGCCGCTGGAGATCGTTGGAAGCCAGGCCAAGCCAGACCTTGGGCGGGTCATGCAGACCGCGCAGACAGTTTCACTGCGCGCAGTGACCGGCATTACGCTCTATGAGCCGTCGGAAATGGTTATTGGCGCCCGGGCCGGAACACCGCTCGACGAGGTGATCGCTGCCCTGGACCAAAAGGGGCAGATGCTGCCCTTCGAACCGCGCAATTTCGGTGCACTCTATGGCACCGGGTCTGCCGGCACGATCGGGTCAGTGGCCGCGACCAATCTGTCGGGCCCAAGGCGTGTTTCGGTCGGCGCGGCGCGTGATCATCTGATCGGCGTGACGGCGGTAACCGGGCGGGCGGAGGAGGTCTCGACTGGTGGCCGTGTCATGAAGAACGTTACAGGCTATGATCTCGTGAAGCTCTTCGCGGGCAGCCATGGCACGCTCGGCGTTTTCACCGAGGTTATCTTCAAGGTTCTCCCCAAGCCCGAGACGGAAGCAACGCTGGTTTATGAAGGCCTCGATGCGGCGCGGGCCGTCGAGCTTTTGTGCCGGGCGATGGGTACACCTTACGAAGTATCTGGTGCCGCGCATCTGCCGGCCGTCGATGGCACGACGTCACGGACGGTCGTGAGGCTCGAAGGGTTCGCAATGTCCGTCGACTATCGCTGTGGCGAAGTTGATGCCGAGTTGCGCGACTATGGCAGGCCCCAGCGTCTCGGTGCTGGCGACTCCGCCGATCTCTGGCGCCAGGTGCGCGATCTCGATGTCTTGGCGGTCGCGGACGATGAGGCCGTGTGGCAGATCTCGACCGCACCGAGGCGTGGTCCCGATGTCGCGCAAGCGTTACATGCCGCGACCGATGCGCGGCTGATCTTCGATTGGAGTGGTGGGTTGGTTGTTGCCGCAACGCCTGCGACCGACGAGGCGGCTGGCGCGGTCCGGTCATCACTTGCGCCGGCAGGAGGGCACGCCACGCTCTTGCGTGGTCCCGCGAGCCTGCGCGGCCATGTCGATGTCTTCCAGCCATTGCTGGAACCGGTCATGGATCTGACCCGGCGGATCAAGGCCGAGTTCGATCCCGACGGAGTGCTCAATCCCGGCAAGATGTATCAGGGCGTCTAACTCAGCATGCAGACCAACTTCACCGCAGAGCAGCTTGCCGATCCCGATGTCGCGGAGTCGGAGAAGATCCTCAGAACCTGCGTCCATTGCGGATTCTGCACCGCGACCTGCCCGACCTATCTTCTGCTTGGTGATGAGCTCGACAGCCCGCGCGGGCGGATCTACCTCATCAAGGACATGCTGGAAAATGGCAAGCCGGCCAATGAGCAGGTTGTCAAACATATCGACCGTTGTCTGTCATGTTTGTCCTGCATGACGACGTGCCCGTCTGGCGTCCATTATATGCATCTTGTCGATCACGCACGGGCGCATATCGAACAGACCTATGAACGCTCCTGGTGGGACCGGACCGTGCGTCAGGTCCTGAATATGATCCTGCCCTATCCGAACCGCTTCCGGCTGGCGCTTTTGGGTGCGTTTCTCGGCAAGCCGTTCAAGCCCTTGTTCAGCGCGATCCCAGGCATGGGGCGGATCGCGGCGATGCTCGATCTGGCGCCGTCACGCCTGCCAACGCGATCAGCAATGGAGGGGCCACAGATGTTCCCGGCCGAAGATGAGCGCAAAAGGCGTGTTGCGCTGCTCTCCGGCTGCGCCCAGACCGTGCTCGATCCCGAGATCAACGAAGCGACGATCCGGCTGCTGACACGGCATGGTGTCGAGGTCATTCTGCCGAAGGGGGAGGGGTGCTGCGGCGCACTGACCCACCACATGGGCAAGACTGAGGAATCGCATTCCTTCGTCAAGCGCAATGTTGATGCCTGGACCGCTGAGATCGAGGGCGAAGGGCTCGATGCGATTATCATCACCGCGTCTGGCTGCGGCACGACGGTCAAGGATTATGGCTTCATGCTGCGTGAGGATAGCGCCTACGCCGAGAAGGCCGCCAGGGTGTCTGCGCTGACCAAGGACATCACCGAGTTTCTGGAGGACACCGGCCTGTCGGCGCCTCAGATCAGGACTGGACTGACGGTCGCCTATC
>JBCBSK010000266.1:0-2697 GCA_039819185.1 Pseudomonadota bacterium
ATCGAATTGTATTCGGTACAGACGACGCCCCATCCGCCCTCGGCCTTCACGGCCCGCATCGTCGCCAGCGTGCGCGGGCGCTGCCAACCCATTCCGGTACAGTGCGGCACCTGATAGAAGCGATTGGCTGCGGTGTTCCCAAAACACTTCGATATGCCGGCTCAGGACTGCCAGGGATGAGTCGGGATCCGCGCTATGACATCCTGTTTGAACCGGTGCAGATTGGCCCGGTCACCGCACCCAATCGCTTCTATCAGGTGCCGCACTGTACCGGAATGGGTTGGCAGCGCCCGCGCACGCTGGCGACGATGCGGGCCGTGAAGGCCGAGGGCGGATGGGGCGTCGTCTGTACCGAATACAATTCGATTCACCCGTCGTCCGATGACCTGCCGCACCCCTATGCGTCGCTTTGGGACGACAGCGACATCCGCGCCCATAGGCTGATGACGGATGCGGTCCATGAACATGGCTCCTTGGCAGGTGCTGAGCTGTGGTATGGCGGCGCGCGCTCGTCCAACATGATGTCGCGCCTGCCTGCACTTGATCTCGACAGCTTCCCGAACCTCTCGGGCCATCCGTTTCAAACCCGCGCGATGGACAAGGCGGATATCCGGATGTTCCGTCAGTGGCACAAGCGGGCGGCCCTGCGCGCCAAAGAGGCAGGCTTTGACATCATATATGTCTATGCCACCCACGGCTATCTGATCTCGAACTTCCTGAACCCGAGAATGAACAGCCGGTCCGACGAGTATGGCGGTTCACTCGAGAACAGGGTCCGGTTGGTCCGCGAACTAATCGAGGAGACCAAGTTGGCCGTCGGCGACCGTTGCGCGGTGGCCGTGCGGTTTTCTGCCGATGAAGAGGTCGGCAAGGATGGCGAGCCGATCCGGGGCGAGCGCCGCGACATGCTGGAGATGTTGGCCGATCTGCCAGATCTTTGGGACATCAACATTGCCGACTATTCACTCGAGATGGGCGTGTCGCGCTTTGTGAAGGAGGCAGCGCTAGAGCCCTATATGGACTGGGTGAAATCGGTTACCGACAAGCCGGTCGTCACGGTCGGCCGCTTCACCTCGCCCCACACGATGGTGAGCCAAGTGAGGCGCGGCATCACCGATTTCATCGGTGCTGCCCGGCCTTCCATCGCCGATCCGTTTCTTCCGCGGAAGATCGAAGAGGGGCGTCTGGACGCGATCCGCGAATGCATCGGCTGCAACATCTGCTATTCCGGCGACAGCCTCGGCGTACCGATCCGCTGCACCCAGAACCCGACGATGGGCGAGGAATGGCGTCGCGGCTGGCACCCGGAAGTGATCTCAAAAAAAACATCCAACGCCCGTGTTCTGATTGTCGGTGCAGGTCCTGCCGGGCTCGAAGCTGCACGTGCGCTCGGCGCGCGCGGCTATGAGGTGATGCTGGCCGAGGCCGGTCGCGAACTTGGTGGACGCGTGATGCGGGAAGCAGCTCTTCCAGGCATGAGCGAATACATCCGCGTGCGCGATTACCGCGCCCAACAGCTTGTTGACATGCCCAACGTCGATATCTTCCTCGACAGCCGAATGACCGCAGACGATGTGTTTGCCGTCGAGGCGGACCATGTCGCCATCGCGACCGGTGCCCGCTGGCGCCCCGACCTGTTCGACGGAGAGGTTTATTCTCCGGTCGCGACCGGAGACGCCGCGACCTGCGTACTGACGCCAGATGACATCATGGACGGCAGGCTGCCCGATGGGCCGACGCTCGTCTATGATGGCGACGGCTATTACATGGCCGGCGTGATCGCCGAAAAGCTTCGCGTGGCGGGCCTTGACGTGACCTATTGCACGCCATCCGACAGTGTCTCGCAATGGGCGGAGAACACGTCCGAGCGCTGGCGCATCCGTAGCCACATGATGGCGCTCGGCATCAGGCTCGAAACGGCCAAGTCCATTACCGGTTTCGAAGGCGGCGAAGCGGTTCTGGACTGTCAGTATGGCGGTCCGGAAACGAAGCTCAGCGCCAGCCATATCGTCATGGTAACGGCACGCACGCCGAACGACCGGCTCTATCATGAGCTTCGCGCGGCGGCTGGTCCGGAGACGTTGCCGTTTTCGCTGACCCGCATCGGCGATTGCGAAGCACCCGCCATTATCGCGGCGGCGGTTCATGCCGGCCATCTTTATGCGCGCGAACTGGAAGCGGATTTGGACCCCGACTGCCCACTGCGCCATGACCGTATGGATCTCCTCAACGAACCACGCATCGGTCTCACTCAAACATCAAAATCGGGAGTGCTTCATGAGCGCGCCTGACCCGAACTATCTCAAGACGCTGCTCCTCTATTACGAGGAGGAGATCGAAGGAGAGGCCTATTTCGCCGAACTTGCGTGTGCCTTCGACCACCCGGATCACAAACGCAAGCTCGAACTCCTGGCGGACGTTGAACGTCACGCGGCCAAGGTCGTTGCGCCGCTGATCGCGCACTACGACCTCATTCCGCGTCCAGCAGTGGATCTGATGGCTTCAGGACAGGAGAGCGCGCGGGCGACGGACGCAAACTGGGACGCGTTGTTGGCGGAGATGACCAAAACCTATCCCGGCTACGTCGATGACTTTCGGGCGCTGGAACGCATGGGTCCAAAGCGGGACCAGCTGCTGCTGTCTTTTTTGACCGAGCATGAAATTGCAGCACTCGCATTCCTGTCTCTGGAAGCGGAG
>JBCBSK010000267.1:0-2551 GCA_039819185.1 Pseudomonadota bacterium
CCTTGGAACACGTCTTGCTCTGGCAAGTCGCCGGATCGTGGGTCCCAATTGGCGAGCGCTTCCGTTGTCCGTGGCAGAGTTTCCGGCACAAGCTGGTTTTCGACCGAGCGGAACAGCATGTCGCCGATCGGCGCGACAAAGCTGATCAGGATAAACAGCAGCAAGGGCGCGACCAGCATCAGAGCGCGCAGTTTCTGACGCCGGAGCGAGCGGGCCAGCGATAGCTTCAGCGGCGTGCCGTCGGCCGCCAGCATCGGCCCCACAGGCGTTTCCGGCCGTGGAGGCTGATCGATGGCGCGCGGCTGGCCCGCTGTGATATCGGCCATAGGTTAGATCTTCAGTCTTTAAGTCGTCGGTGCCCGTCTGGCCTGAGGCCCTGGCGTCGCAGTCAGCGCCTCAGGTGAGACGGGCGGGGTGATGAACACCCCGCCCGAGGTCTTGGGTAGTCGATCAGTTAGCGAGCCATGCCTGGAAGCGGGCGTCGAGATCGTCGCGATAGTCAGCCCACCACTCATAATTGTAGAGGAAGGTGGTCGCGGCATTGTCCGGATGCGTCGGCATGTGCGGCGCCATCTCGATACCAAGGTCGGCATGGGTAGAGACGAGCGGCTGCGAGGAAATCCGCGCAGGACCATAGGAGATATACTTCGCCTGGTCCGCGAGCCGCTGGGTGTCGGTCGCAAAGCGAATATATTCCTTGATCAGCGGCAGCTTTTCTTCGTCGACGCCAGTCGGAATAATCCAACCATCGAGGTCGAACATCTGCCAATCCCACAACATGGCGATCGGCTGGTCTTCTTCCTCGATGACCGAGAACAAGCGGCCATTATAGGTCGAGCCGATCACCACTTCGCCATCGGCGAGACGTTGCGGTGTTTCGGCACCTGCGGTCCACCAAATGACGCTATCGCGAATCGTGTCGAGCTTGGCAAGCGCCCGGTCGACGCCTTCGTCGGTTTCAAGAACGTCATACACGTCCTCGATGGCAACGCCGTCGCAGACCAGTGCCCATTCCATGTTCGCGATCGGGCGTCGCTCCAGGCTACGCTGGCCGGGGAAGGTCTCGAGATCGAACACATCGCAGACATCGTCCGGCACCGCGCCGCCCCATTCCTCAACATCGGTGCGGTAGCCGAAGGTCGTGGAATAGACGATCTGCGGGATGAAGCAGTCGGACACCAGAAGGTCACCGAAGTCTTCAGACGCAGGCGTTCCGTCCGGCGCCGGCGCAAGCCATTCGTCCGGATCGATTTCCATTGCGAGGCCTTCGTCGCAGAGACGGATGGCGTCGGCCGCAACGGCATCGACGATGTCCCAGGTGACGTTACCGGCTTCGTTCATCGCCCGAAGACGCGCCACGGCTTCGGCCGACGACTCGTCATTGATGATGGTGACGTCCGGGTTCATTTCCATGAACGGATCGTGATAGGCGCGCTGCTGCGAGGCCGAATACGCCCCGCCCCATGACACGATCGTAAGCTCGGTCGCGTTTGCGGCAGCACCTCCGGCGATCAAGGCAAGGGCGGCGCTGGCCGCCAGAAGCCGTGATTTCATAACAATACTCCTCTCTCCGGTTTGCTCTTCTACATATGATCGGGCGGTCTCCCTCGGGCCGCCTTCGCAAGCGTGCGCACGGTCCGACAAGGCCGGTCGGGCGCCCGTTCTGTCCGCGGTCAATTGACCGCAGCCCCCATGGGATCGAGCGCACGGCAGTCCTCCGTGGCCCATCCGACCGTGGCTGTCTCGCCCTCCTTGAGGAGCGCATGGCCGGCCTTGTTCGGAACCTTGACGATAAACTCGGGGTTGCCACTGACCGACATCCGGGTGCGGATGTGGTCGCCGAGATAAATCAACTCCTCAATCCGACCGGACAGCCGGTTCGGGCTATCCTCGCCGGGTGGGTTGATCTCGATGCGCTCGGGCCGGATCGATAAGGTCGTTTGCTTCGAACCGTTGACGTTGACGGCAAGCGCCTCGACGGTTTCGCCGGTATCAAGTGTCACGGAACAGACCCCGTTTGACATGTCGCCAACCGTGCCATTCAGCTTGTTGTTCTCGCCGATGAACTGAGCAACGAAGGAGTTCTCGGGTCGCTCATAGAGGTCATCGGGTGTCGAGAGTTGCTGGATCACGCCATCGTTGAAGACCGCGATCCGGTCCGACATGGTCAGTGCCTCGGTCTGGTCGTGGGTGACGTAGACAACCGTGACACCGAGATTTTCGTGGATGTGCTTGATCTCGTATTGCATTTGCTCGCGCAACTGCTTGTCGAGCGCGCCAAGTGGTTCGTCCATGAGTACGAGATCGGGTTCGAACACCAGCGCGCGGGCGACCGCGACACGCTGCTGTTGGCCACCGGACAGCTGCGCCGGCATCCGACTGCCGAAGGCCGACAGCTCTACCATGTCGAGCGCCTTCTGAACTCGGTCACGGATGTCCGCCTTGCTTCTGCCGCGCACCTCAAGGGGAAAAGCGAGGTTTTCAGCCACCGTCATGTGCGGGAACAAGGCATAGTTCTGGAACACCATGCCGATGCCGCGTTTATGTGGCG
>JBCBSK010000268.1:0-2475 GCA_039819185.1 Pseudomonadota bacterium
GCTATGTCTCAGGCGATAGCTTTGGCATCGCGTTCTATGTCAAGGAACCGGACGGCAGTTGGACCGGCGTCTGGACTTATCGTGGCTCACGCCAGATCGCGCCCGAGCGCTGGATCCCGACAAACTAAAAGCATGCGCCCGGGCGCGATCTGGCGTGAGCCACGATAAGTCCAGACGCCGGTCCAACTGCCGTCCGGTTCCTTGACATAGAACGCGATGCCAAAGCTATCGCCTGAGACATAGCCGACCGACAGACCGATATCGTCGGGATGCGCCGGGCCAACGAAAAACTCGCCATTGACAATCGCGCCGCCCAGTGCGGTCCCGGAGAACCGCTGACCGGCAATCAACCATTCGACCTGGTAGACGTCGCCGGTTCGAGTTACCTCGACCGTACCCTGATAGGTGCCGCCGGAGTCAGGATTGCCGCCCTCGACCCGATAGGTGCCAACCGGATCGGCAAGAACAAGCGGTGCTGACAGCAGAAGCACAGCGAGGCCTAGGAGCCCTGCCGGCACCGCGGTGAGAAACTGACGGACGTTCATCGGATCCCCCAGGACGGCCGGTTAGAACCGCACGACAGAGCGGATGGACTCGCCGCCATGCATCAGATCGAAGCCATTGTTGATATCCGACAAAGGCAACAGATGTGTGATCATCGGATCGATCTCGATCTTGCCCTCCATATACCAGTCGACGATCTTGGGCACGTCAGTGCGCCCGCGCGCACCGCCAAAAGCGGTACCCTTCCAGACCCGTCCAGTGACGAGTTGAAACGGCCGCGTGGCGATCTCCGCGCCTGCCGGCGCCACGCCGATGACGATCGACTCGCCCCAGCCGCGATGGCAGGCTTCGAGCGCCACACGCATCACATCGACATTGCCGGTGCAGTCGAAGGTGTAGTCCGCCCCGCCGATCTGGTCCGCTGGCGTCTTGGTCATGTTGACGAGATGCGCCGTCAGATCGCCGTCGATCTCCGTCGGATTGACGAAGTGGGTCATGCCGAAGCGCTCGCCCCACTCCTTCTTGTTGTTGTTGATGTCGACGCCGATGATCATGTCCGCACCGACGAGCTTCAGTCCCTGGATGACATTGAGGCCGATGCCGCCGAGACCGAAGACGACCGCGGTACATCCCGGCCCAGCTTTGGCGGTATTCATCACCGCACCAATGCCGGTCGTCACGCCGCAGCCGATGTAGCAAACCTTGTCGAAAGGCGCGTCCGCACGGATCTTCGCCACCGCGATTTCGGGCAGGACCGTGAAATTCGAGAAGGTCGAGGTGCCCATATAGTGGTGGATCGGCTTGCCTTCGATCGAAAACCGAGAACTACCGTCCGGCATCAGCCCCTGGCCCTGGGTCGCACGGATCGCGGTGCACAGATTGGTCTTCTGCGAGAGACAGGACGGGCACTGTCGGCATTCCGGCGTGTAGAGCGGAATAACGTGATCGCCCTTCGAGACACTCGTCACGCCCGGGCCAGTATCGACAACGATGCCTGCGCCTTCATGACCAAGGATTGAGGGGAAAAGACCTTCGGGATCGGCACCCGACAAGGTGAAATCATCGGTGTGGCAGATGCCCGTCGCCTTGATCTCGACCAGAACCTCGCCGGCGCGCGGCCCTTCAAGATCAACTTCGGTGATTTCGAGCGGCTTGCCTGCCTCGAAGGCAACAGCTGCACGTGCTTTCATGACGATCTCCCCCAATGTTCTCGCCGATTGGCGTTTTATGTGCCGGCAAGGTGAGCCGAACCAGATCAAGCTTGCAAGGGGAAATCCGACAGATCGTCACGCAATCGCGCCGCACGGGCTATCGATTGTCATGATCCGCTGGTGATGTCTTCCCTGGCTGCGACCGCGGCGGGATCGAGATCGTCGTCGATGTCGATCACCAGATCCGGCACCGAATGGTCGACCGCCTCGCGCGCGCCCGCTTCCCAATAGGCGACAATCCGCAATGTAAAGGCGTCCGTGGTCTCGGCATAGAGACGGTCGGCGAGATTGCGGGCGCGCCGGATCAGTTGGGCGCGACGCGTCGCCGCATAGCTCAGCCAGTCGTCGCGGCGGGGGGTGCGGAACAATGGCGAGGTCGGGTCCCCGATGGCAGCTTCCAGATTGACGAGATCATTGTAATCGCCGAGATGCTCGCGCAGGGTTTGGTATTCGCGCATCATGGATTTGAGGTATTTCGGCCAAGCCGGCATCAACGCTTCGAGCTGATAGCGCAGATGCACGACGCGCTTGCGCGCATCGTGCAGCGTCTCGGCATCACTCGTAGCAAAGGCCTCGCGCAGAAGCTCGACACCACGGCCATGGGCGGTGGCAAGCCCGGCCCGCAGAACCTCGTGATCTGTCCATTTCTTCCAATCAATCGCCTGATGGCGGGTGAAAGCCACACTGCGGAAGCCGCTGCGAAGGCGGCCGACATCGTGGCCGATCTGCGCTATCAGGCGATTGATTGGAAGAAATGGAC
>JBCBSK010000269.1:0-2451 GCA_039819185.1 Pseudomonadota bacterium
ACCGAACAATGAGCCTGCAGAGCATTTCGCAACTGCCCGTCCGCCGGCCGTTCTTCCGGCGCCGCAAGACGTGCCCGTTCTCGGGCGCCAACGCGCCGAAGATCGACTACAAGGACCCGAAACTTCTCCAGCGCTACATGTCTGAGCGCGGCAAGATCGTGCCGAGCCGGATCACGGCGGTGTCGGGCAAGAAGCAGCGCGAACTGGCCAAAGCCATCAAGCGCGCGCGTTTCCTGGGCCTTTTGCCCTATGCGGTGAAGTAAGAGAAACCACGACGTACCGATCCTCTGGTTGGGGTGGACCTGATCCGCCTCTAACCGCGCAAGCGGGACAGCTTGAATGGCAAGACAGCTCTTTATCGCCTTGGCTGCGGGGCTGACCGCGGCCCTTCTGTTTGCCAGTGCGCTGACCGGGCCCGCAGGCACGTTGCTTGTCTATCTGGCGTCGCTGCCGATCTTCATCGCAAGCCTCGGCTGGGGTTGGATTACGGGTGCGTTGGCCAGCCTGGTCTTCACGCTGGCGATCGCCATCGGCGTTGCCCCCCTTCTGAGCCTGATACCGCTCCTGACCCTGGCTCTGCCCGCTTTGTGGCTGAGCCGACTCGCACTCCTGGCGCGGCCGGCCGATGAGGCCGATCCCAATTCCGATCTCGAATGGTATCCCGCCGGCCTGCTGCTTGTGTGGACAGCGGGTCTGGCAATCGCCATCGCGGTGCTTGGCCTTGCGGCCGCAGCAACGCTTGGGCCCGACTTGCGTACAGATTTCGAGACCACGCTGGTTGAAGGTGTCGAAGCGTTCCGGACACAAAACCCCAACCTGTTCGACCCGGCCGTCGAAAGTGCCGCGATCGCCGCGATAATGGTGCAGATCGTGCCGATAGCCGCCGCGATGAGCTGGGCGGTCATGCTGCTGGCCAATTACGCCCTCGCCCGACGGATCACCGTCGCCTCCGGCCTGTCACGCCGCCCGCTGACGCCATTGTCGGAGATCAGACTGCCAGCCTATGCGGCGCACGCGCTCGCACTCACCGTCATCGCAAGCTTCCTGCCGATTGGCGTGCTCGCCACCGTTGCCAGCATCATCGTCGCCGTTTTGCTGGTCATCTTCACGATCAACGGGCTCAGCGCCATCCACGCGCTGTCGCTCGGCAATCCGGCGCGCGGGTTGATGCTGATCTGCCTCTATGTCGCGTTGGCACTGCTTGGCTGGATCGCGTTCCTGGTTGCCATTTTCGGTGTGGTCGACGCCCTTGCCGACATTCGCGGCCGTGCCGGGTCGCCGCCAACGCCGCCATCCCCGCACAGCCGTGCTGACGATGACGACACGTGAACACCCCTCTTCAATTGATTGACGCGAAAGGAGACTTTGACGATGGAAATCATTCTGCTTGAACGGGTGCCGAAACTTGGCCAGATGGGCGATACGGTCCGCGTCAAGGACGGCTACGCGCGCAACTTCCTTCTGCCCCAGGGCAAGGCGCTCCGGGCCACCGAAGACAATCGCAAGCGCTTCGAGACCGAGCGCGCCCAGCTCGAAGCCCGCAATCTGGAACTCAAGACCGAGGCCGAAGCCGTCCATGAAAAGCTCGACGGCACCGCGATCGTGCTCATTCGGGCTGCCAGTGCCAACGGTCAGCTCTATGGCTCGGTGTCGTCACGCGACATCGCCGAAGCGCTTGAAGATCTCGGCTTCACCGTGAGCAAGGGGCAGGTCCTGCTGCATGCACCGATCAAGACACTTGGCATGACCGACATCGAGGTGCGTCTGCATCCGGAGGTCGAATCGGGCATCTCGATCAACGTTGCGCGCTCGGAAGAAGAAGCCGAACGCCAGGCCGCCGGTGAGGATGTCGTCAGCGCCGATCGGGCCGCCGAACGCGAGGAAGACGCGGCCATCGCCGAGTTCTTCGAAGAAGGTGCCTTCGACGAGGATGCGGAAGACGAAGACGCTGGCGACGCGACTGCTGGCGATGCGGACGCTCCGGCGGCGGCAGATGCGGTTGAGGACGACGCGGCGCGCGGCTGAGTCTCCACACGCGGCTGGTTCGATTCGTCAAGCCAGCCGCCAAGCTTTCCCCGCGAATCGCGTAAGCTCTGTGGACAGTTCTCGAAGAACTGCCGCTATCGACGTCTTTGTGATGCCGTGGCGCCAAAGGTGTGGGACTCTGCCGGCCAGTGGGTGTAGGCAGACGGCCCGCTCAAACCCAGATCCGTCGGACCCATGGCCCAACCGCAGCTCGAAGCCCTGCCCTCCGTCTCTCCGGAGACACCCTACCGGACACAGCCGCACAACATCGAGGCGGAGCAGGCGCTGCTCGGCGCAATCCTGGTCAACAATGAGGCGTTCTATCGCGTCTCGGACTTTCTCGAGCCGCGGCATTTCTACGACCCGCTGCATCAGCGCATCTACCAGACGATGTCGGCGCTGGTACGAGCCTCAAAAACGGCGACG
>JBCBSK010000270.1:0-2406 GCA_039819185.1 Pseudomonadota bacterium
ATACCGATCTCTTCAGTCTCACGGACGAAGCCGAGATGGGCCATATCGAGCTCTCGCGCGATGCCGATCTGCTCGTCGTTGCGCCAGCTACGGCCAATCTCATGGCGCGCATGGCCCATGGCTTGGCCGACGATCTTGCGACGACGGCGCTGCTTGCAACCGACAAGCCTGTCCTGATCGCGCCGGCGATGAATGTCCGGATGTGGCTGCACAAGGCGACCCAGCGTGCGCGCGACGTGCTGATCAAGGATGGAGTTTCTATCGTCGGGCCGGACGATGGCGACATGGCCTGCGGCGAATTTGGCCCCGGTCGCATGGCAGAGCCTGAAGCCATTTTGGCAGCTATTGTCGAGGCGCTGAGGCCAGCTCCGATGGCTCGTCTCTCGGGCAGGCATGTGGTCGTCACCTCGGGGCCGACCCGCGAGGCGATCGATCCCGTCCGGTATCTGTCGAACCACTCCTCGGGTAAGCAGGGGCACGCGATCGCAGGCGCGCTGGCTCGCCTCGGTGCCCGGGTGACACTCGTGTCCGGACCGGTCTCTGTTCCCGATCCGGCGGGCGTCGACATGGTCATGATCGAGAGCGCGCGTGACATGTTGGCAGCGGTCGAGACCGCATTGCCGGCGGATGCTGCCGTGTTCTGTGCCGCCGTCGCCGATTGGCGCGCTGCGGATGAACCCGATCAGAAGATCAAGAAGGACGGTTCCGGCGCGCCGCCCACGCTGCGGCTTGTCGAGAACCCGGATATTCTGGCGACCATTTCCAAGCGGCAAGATCGCCCGGACCTTGTCATCGGCTTTGCCGCCGAGACAGACACTGTCCTTGATCATGCGCGCGCCAAACTTCAGCGCAAGGGCTGCGATTGGATCGTCGCCAATGATGTGTCCGGCGATGTCATGGGGGGTGACCGCAATCAGGTCCATCTCGTGACCGCGGACGGAACTGAGGCCTGGCCTGACCTTGATAAGAACGAGGTGGCCAAACGATTGGCTGATCGGATCGCTGATCGTGTTCTTGCTGCGTCGCCGACGAGCCAGGCGGACGCGGCACAGTGATCGGCGATGAAGAAAAAAAGCCGGCTAATCGTGTGGTCGTCCGCGTCAAGCGGCTCGATCATGCGCGCGGCCTTGCGCTGCCGGAATACCAGACATCCGGTTCTGCGGGAATGGATCTTCTAGCGGCCGTTCCGGACGACGCTCCTCTGGCGTTGAACCCCGGAGACCGAATCGCCGTTCCGACCGGATTGTGCTTGGAAATTCCGTTGAATTGCGAGGCACAAGTGCGTCCGCGCTCCGGTTTGGCGCTCAATCACGGCATCACCTGCCTCAATGCGCCAGGCACGATCGACAGCGATTATCGCGGCGAGGTCAAGGTCATCCTGATTCATCACGGCGACGAGCCGATGTCGATTTCGCGCGGTATGCGCATTGCCCAAATCGTCTTCGTGCCTATCCTATCTGTAGAAATGGAGGATACCCCTGAATTGACCCGGACAACCCGCTCGATCGGCGGCTTCGGGTCAACCGGCCAAGGCGGATGAAACCGGAACGAATGGCCGGTGACGGGGACCCTCGGTAGAAGAGAGAGGAGTGACTTAGGTGTTCCGTTTGTCGCGAAAGTCTGCGCTCGCCATCGAAGCCGTGGCCGATATCGCCTATCATGGCAAAACGTCGCCTGTTCCGAGTCGAGATTTCACGGCGCGGTTGAAAATTCCGCGACGCCATCTTGAACCCGTTCTACAGGCGCTTGTCAGAGCCGAAGTTCTGAAAAGTTTGCGTGGACCGAAAGGCGGTTATGTCCTGGCGCGCGAGCGCCGCCGGATCACCATCGGTGACATCGTGCGCGCGGCCGGAACCGTGTCCGGCGTTGACGATCCGGTCAAGAGCGCGCTCAATCTCGATATCGTGCAGCCAATCCTGTTTAAGGCGCAGGAAGAGGCGCTGACCGCGCTTGACGCCGTCACCATCGACGAATTGCTCGCGCGCGCTGAACAGCGTGGTCTGCTGTCAACGCCGGTGTCCAAGGTCGAGGCCCAAGATTCGGTAAATTACACGATATGACTGTGTGATTCTCTCGTTGCTGGACATTCAGGCAGCGAATTCCCAAATCTCCAACCTAAACAGGGTCGGATGTCGGCGCGCCGCAAGACGTTTGTCGGTTGGCGCGTGTACCGGTGTCTGACCCGCTGATATGGGAGATCATATTGTCATGAGCCTGCCCGCCTCTTCCCACCCCACCCGCACGCCAGGACGTGGCCGGATTTATGACAGTGTGACGGACACGATCGGTGATACGCCGCTTGTCCGGCTGTCACGGTTGACGGCTGAGCGTGGTATCTCGGCGACTCTGCTCGCCAAGCTTGAGTTCTTCAATCCAATCGCCAGCGTCAAAGACCGGATCGGCGTC
>JBCBSK010000271.1:0-2390 GCA_039819185.1 Pseudomonadota bacterium
AATCGTTTCTGTTAGTGCCGCTGCGGAACTGGCAAGACGCAGCTGATCGCGATCGAGTGCGATAAGTTCGCGCGCGACCTGATCGCGTTCACGCCGGCTGATGGCCCCTGTCTCGAGGGCAGCTTCATAGTCGGCCAGTTCGCGCCTGACGATTGCGCGTTCGCGTTCATTGCTGTGCTGTTCAAGCAGAACACCGCGCAACTCCGCTTCCTTGGCGGCGGCCTCGGCGCGAAGAACGTCGAGCTGGGCATCTCGATGCAGGCTGGCGCTCTCCAAGGCATCACTTTGGCTGTCGGCAATACGGCGCAGAACCGTGTCGCCAGCAATGACCAGGTCACCTCCATCGGCAAGGCTCAATTGGCGTTCGATGCTGAGAAGCAGTGAATCACGTCGTGCTTCGGCGCGCTGCAGTTCCGCCCTCGTGGCGGTGCTGTCGAGGATGACCAGAGCATCACCCGCCGCAACAGGGTCACCCGGAGCGACAAGGATGTCGCGAACGATGCCACCTTCGAGATGCTCGACCGGCTGAACGAGCCCCTCTGGGACGATCTCGCCGCGTCCGGTGACCACTTGATGGACGGGTGCGATCGCCGCCCAGATCACGAGGATGATCAGCAGCACGCCGCAACCGATCACCGCCTGGCGTGCGAGCCGCGTGTGCCGGCGTTCCTCGATCAGCATGCTGCGCGAAACGGGATCGGTCTCGAACTCAGCACGATCGACAGGCGCGATTAGGCCATTTGTGAGGCTGGAGAGCCGTTTGCCGGGAGTGGGTCGCACGGTCATGCTGACACCCGTGCGTCGGCGCCCTGAGGTGGCCCGTCGTGGGCGATCTGGCCACGCTCCAGAACGATCGACCGGTCCGCCATGCGGATATGGCTTGGGCGATGCGTCACCATAACAATCGTCGTCGTGCCGCGGCGACGCAACAGAGCGTCGAGAAAGGCGTGTTCGGCCTCCGGATCAAGCGCTTTGACGGGTTCGTCGAGTAGCAGAATACGGGGTTTGCGCAACAACGCCTGCATAATGGCAAGCTGCTGACGCAAGCCGCCGGCCATGTGTGTCTGCTCGAATTCGTCGAGCCGTGATTCAAACCCTTGGGACAGATCGTTGATGGCTGGCAGCATGCCGAGCTCATCAGCCACGGCGTTCAGATCCGCATCGCGTGCGGCCGGCGCCGCGAGGCGCAGATTTTGCGCAATCGTACCATGGAAGAAGTTTGGATTCTGGGGCACGTAACCAATTGCTGCCCGCAGGGTCGACACCGGCAATTGGCGAATGTTCATGCCGTCGATGCTGACGGCACCCGACTGCGGCTGGTAGAGATTGAGGATCAGGCGCAGAAGGGTTGATTTTCCAGCACCCGAAGAGCCGGACACGGCCACGAGTTCGCCCGGCGTGATTGACAGTGTCAATCCGAGAAGCGTCGGCTCGATCGTTCTCTGATAGCGGAAGGTTGCCCGGTCCAGGCGGATGGCACCGGTAACGGCGTGCGGTTGAACGTCGTCATTGCTTCTTTCTTCCTGAAGCCGCATCAGCCGGTCCAACTGGGTCACAAGCCGAGATAGATCTGCGTAGCGTGACAGCAGGAGCATGCCTTGCTGGATCGGCGTGATCACCCGCCAGATGATGATCATACAGGCGATCAGACCACCGACCGTGAGCGCTTCGTTCATCACGAGGTGCGCGCCGAGAATGACTGTTGCACCGCCGGTAATCGGTAGGGTCGCCGCCGACAGGGCGGAGAGGAACCGATTGGCTTCCTGCGCGCGCCGTTTGGCGCGGGCGGCATCAGTGGCCATGCGCCCGATACGGTCGAGCCACAAGCGTTCACATCCAAGGCTGCGGATGGTTCTGAGATTGGTCAACGTGTTGAGCGCGAGACGATACTGTTCGGAGCGCTGGTCGCTGGCGTCCGCCGAAAGGCGCCGGATAACGGGGAAGATCATCGCGGCGATCAACGCATAAATGGCGATCAGCGCAAGCGGGATGAAGCCAAGCGGTCCACCGACAAGAAACAGGACACCTGCGAACAGCACAACGAACGGCAGTTCGAGGCCAACCGTGATGAGCGCGCCGGCGACGAGATCGCGCACGGTCTCGAATTGCTTCAATCGTGAAATCTGGCTGCCGAGCGGAACGCTCGCGACCATGTCCAGCGGCAGTGCGATCAGCTTGGCGAAGATCCCGCAGCCGATCAGGTATTCGAGCCGGCCTGCAAGATGGCCGATGATGCGCGCCCGAATGCGCCGCAGCCAGAGTTCGGCGACAAA
This sequence comes from Pseudomonadota bacterium, assembly GCA_039819185.1. Taxonomy (GTDB): domain Bacteria; phylum Pseudomonadota; class Alphaproteobacteria; order Rhizobiales; family Tepidamorphaceae; genus JBCBSK01. The sequence goes on from JBCBSK010000271.1 coordinate 2,274, forward strand.
GGCAATGCCCACGCCGGCAACGATGGCGAGCAAGGTATCCATCGCCTGTGCCGGCAACACTTTGTCATAGATTGCCATCACCGCGAGTGAGATCGCAATCACCATCAGATTGACGAT
>JBCBSK010000272.1:0-2371 GCA_039819185.1 Pseudomonadota bacterium
AAACTGCTTGAAACTGTTGCGGCCGCGCCCTTCGGTGGTCGGCCCCTGATACGGATCGCCGCCGAAACCGCGCTTCAGAGCCAGGCCGATGAAGTGATCGTCGTAACCGGCCATCAGTCGGACAAGGTAGAGGCCGTACTCGGTGGTCTCAATCTCGCCTTTGTCCACAATCCAGATTTCGCGGATGGCCTCTCGACGTCGTTGATAAGGGGGCTTGACGCTGTGTCCGGGGACATGGATGCGGCGTTGGTCTGCCTTGGCGATATGCCGCGGATAACTTCGGATACCCTTGATCGGCTGATTGATGCCTATGCGACTGATGCTGACGCGCGCATCGTCGTCTCAACAGTGAATGGAAAACGCGGCAATCCGGTGCTCTGGTCGCGTGCCTTTTTCGCGGACTTGAAACGTGTCCATGGCGATGTCGGGGGGCGTGCGCTGATCGGCGAACATGCCGCGTCAGTGGTCGATGTCGAGGTCGGTGCCGATGCGGGTTTCGATGTCGATACGCCGGATGTTCTGGCGAAGCTCAGGGCTGGCGAGTAGTCCCGGCACCGAACGCGGTCTGCCGATTGCGCCGGCAGCGTTCCGAGCAATGCCGCACCTGATCCCAATCACGCGCCCATTTCTTGCGCCAAGCAAACGGTCGACCGCAGGTTACACAGGTCTTCTGTGGAAGGTCGGATTTGCTGCGTATCTTTGCCACGGAGTGTCTCGTGAACCTATGTCCTTCGTGCGGCGTAAATCGCACGACAAATATGTTGAACAGCCAGTCTGAGGGGCACCATGACGGCACCAGTTTTGATATACGGCGGAACCGGCGGAATCGGATCGGAAATCGCCCGCAGGCTGACGGCTTCAGGGATGCCGGTTCATCTGATCGCGCGGTCTGAAGACCGACTCAGGACGCTTGCTGGCGAGATCGGTGCGGGCTACACGGCCGCGAATGTGATGGATTCTGATGCGATCAGCAGAGCAACGGACGCTGCGGCGAAGGATGGTTTGTCAGGTCTCGTCTATGCCGTCGGGACGATCAATCTAAAGCCTGTGGCTCGCTTGGATGATGCCGATTTCGAGCGTGATTTCAAACTGAACGCTTTGGGCGCTGTCAAAGCAGTTCAGGCGGTACTCCCGCATCTGAAACGGGCCAATGCGCCAGCGATCCTCCTGTTTTCAACCGTTGCCGTGCAGCAGGGCTTTGCATCCCATGCCTCGGTCGCAATGGCCAAGGGCGCGGTCGAAGGCTTGACGCGGGCGCTGGCCGCAGAACTTGCTCCAAGGATCCGCGTCAACGCCATCGCACCGAGTCTGACCCGCACCGATCTTGCGGGCCCCTTGCTGTCGAACGAGCAGATGGCGAAAGGTTTGGCGCAGGCCCATCCACTTGGTCGTCTCGGCGAACCCGATGATATTGCCGGTCTCGGTGCCTTCTTGATGTCTCCGTCCGCGTCCTGGATCACGGGACAGATCATTGCTGTCGATGGCGGGCGCGGTGCGCTCCGAACGCGCGGCTAACCGCGCAGTGGGCAAGCTGCGCTTTGTGCTTGGCGATCAACTCAGCCGGTCGTTGTCAAGCCTAGCTGACCTCGATCCTGAGACCGATGTCGTGCTGATGGCAGAGGTCTCGGACGAGGCTACCTATGTCCGCCATCACAAGAAGAAGATCGCATTCATTCTGGCAGCAATGCGCCATTTCGCGGCAGCACTGCGCGCAGAGGGCATCCAGGTCGACTATGTCCAGCTCGATGATCCACAGAATTCAGGGTCTTTCACGGGCGAACTGAAGCGTGCCGTCGTGCGACATGATCCAGACGAGATCATTGTCACCGAGCCCGGTGAGTATCGCGTGTTTGAGGCAATGAACGCTTGGGCGAGCGAAACTGGCCGACCTGTCACCGTCCGCGACGATGACCGCTTCTTTGCGAGTCCTGCCCGCTTTGCAGCTTGGGCCAAGGGCAAGCGGCAACTGCGCATGGAGTATTTCTATCGCGAGATGCGCCGCGAGACCGGCCTCCTGATGGAAAATAATGAGCCGGTTGGCGGTCAATGGAACTTCGATGCCGACAATCGAAGGCGTCTGCCTGATGCGATCGAGGTTCCGGATCGCTTTGCTGCCGCACCCGATGCGAGGACATGTGAGGTGCTCGATTTGGTCGCGGAGCAGTTTCCCGACCATTTCGGCAATCTCGAACCCTTCTCCTTTGCCGTGACCCGAGATGACGCGCTGCGAGCGCTGGATGCGTTTATTGAAACCTGCTTGCCGAATTTCGGCGACTATCAGGACGCGATGAAACGGAACGCGCCCTATCTCTTCCATGCAGTGCTGAGCCCATACCTCAACGTTGGCCTGTTGCTCCCCCGCGAAGTCTGC
>JBCBSK010000273.1:0-2314 GCA_039819185.1 Pseudomonadota bacterium
TCAAAGGTGCTGACCGCGCTCAGCAGACCCTTTGCTTCGCCGTCGAGCAACTGCACGGCGGCGTTCGTCTCTTCGAACAAGGCGGCGTTTCGTTGTGTCGAGGTGTCAAGCTCGGCCGTGGCGGTGGACACCTCTGTGATGCTTTGACGGGTTTCTTCGAAAGAGCCTGCGATCTGGTCGATCTGGCCCGTGACCTCCTGGACGTCCGAGGCGATGCTGCCCAGCGCGCTTGCGGTCTGATCGACCATCTGCACCCCGCGTTGGATGCTGTGGGTGGAGGTTTCGATCAATCGCGAGATTTCCCGCCCGGATTCGGATGAGCGTTGCGCCAGTGAGCGCACTTCCGAGGCCACGACCGCAAACCCGCGGCCTGCATCCCCGGCGCGTGCGGCCTCGACCCCGGCATTGAGCGCCAGCAGGTTCGTCTGAAAGGCGATGTCGTCGATCACGGCGAGGATCTTGACGATGCCGTCCGACGATTCCCGAATCTCTTCCATGGCGGCGATGGTTTCTTTCGCGATATCGCTGCTGTCGCGGGTTTTGCCCGAGACTTCGCGGACGTAGCTGCGCGCGGATTGCGAGGCATCTGCGGCTTGTCCGATGGCTTGCGACATCTCGTCGATCGCGCCAGCGGTTGATTGCAACATGGCGGCGGTCCGTTCGGATCGGCGGGCAAGATCGCCGGTGGCCGACGCGATTTCGTTGGCCGAGGATGAGACAGAGTCGGCCGCCCGGGTCACGCTTGCCAGGGTGCCCGACATCTTGTGCGTGGCATCTGTCATTGCGTCTGCGATCTTTGCGAACACGCCCTTGTAGGTGCCCGACATCCGAAAGGTCATGTCGCCGCGCGCAAGGTGGTCGAGTGCCCGCTCGATCTCTTCAAGGCTGCTGGCAACCACGTCGCTGATCCGGTTCAGACCGGCTGAAATCTCTTTCAGAACACCCGACTGCCCCTGGGCGTCGAGCCGCCGAGAAAAATCGCCTTCGGCACAGGCGGCGACCACATCCGCCAGCTCCTGCGCATAGCGTTCGAGGCGCTGCCGCTCTTCCTTTGCGGCGCGCGCCTCGTCCTCGGCCCGGGCCTTCGCGGCACGCTCGGCCTCGGCCTCGGTCTCGCGGGCTTGGGCTTCGGCCTTCTGACGTTCGGCCGTGATTTTGGCTTCGCGTTCCTGGCTTTCGACAACGCTTTGACGGAAGTGATTGATCGACCAGACGATCCGCCCAAGCTCTGACGGGACCGCCGAGGGCATCTCAGCGTCCTTTTCCCCCATCGCCAACTTGTCGCCAGCGCTGGAGATTTGGCGGACGGACACAAGCATGTGCTTGATGCTGAACCGTGTGGCGAGCGCGGCGAGGCCAAGGGCAAGAACGGTCCCCAGGGCAAGCGCGGCACTGACCCAGGCGGCCGCTGTGAACTGGCGATCTGCGACGGCTTTCAAATCGGCGATCAGCCAGTCTTCCATGGATTTCATCGCATCGATGCGTGCGGTTGCGGCCGCAAAGAAATCAGGCCCCGTGACACCCTGCGTATCGTCCGTCGACAGGCTGGCAAAAGCGATGCCCCGAAACCGCTCGACCTCGCCGGTTTCCGGCATCCGTGCGATATCGCTCAGGCGTTCGCGTGCAGTGTCACCGGCAAGATCGGCAAAGCGCGCAAGATCCAGTTGTTGCCGGGCAATCAACTCACGCAGAAAAAGCGCGCGTGCCGGATTGAACGCGCCTTGTGCGAAGCCAGCCGACCCAACGGCGCGCTCGATTCCCGACGCCTCTTTGGCATTTAGAAAGGCCTTCAGCGCAATGACCTTCACGGCGGTCTCGGTGTCTTTGCTGGCAGATCCGATGCGCGCGATCGTGGCCAGCGAGATTGTGTTGCTTGCGGTGTAATGGCCCAGGGCATCGGACGCTTCGATCTGAAGCGCATCGACCTGCCGCCGTATCGTGCCGCGTCGGGATAACCCGTCGAGGACCTGTTGCAGATCCCGCTGCAAGACCGGCCCGAGCATCGCCGCGTCCGCCGTCTCCAATGTGGTGCGCAGCGTGCTGGCCGCGGCATCGGTGCGCGCACGCTGTTGGCGCAGCTCGGTGCCAAAGGTTGCGCCGCCGCTGGACAGGAAAATGCTGGTGGCGCCGCGCTCGCGTTGCTGTTCGTGGACGAGCCCCCCCAAATTGTAGATGAAGATCGTCTTGCTGCGCAGGTTCCCGGCCTCGTTCAGCACGCGCAGCTGCTGGGTCAGCAGAACCCCAGCCGTCACACAGTTCAGCGCCATCGGAAGCGCCATAGAACCCAAGAACGCGTTGAACAGGCTCTTCTTCA
>JBCBSK010000274.1:0-2282 GCA_039819185.1 Pseudomonadota bacterium
CCTGGAATACGTTGGAGTCAACAGGATTATTCCTCGACGCGGTTAGGCCTCTGATTTATAAGGTGATGATGAGCTATTAGGCATGGCAAACATGCCTGGGAATGATTCGTCCGGCCCACGGAACAAAGGAGATCCATGTGCAACAGCAGGAACCAGAGGTCGTCCTTCAGGACGCTCCAACTGCCGAAGCTCAGACCGACGGTGGCGGCCCAGGCGGCAGATCAACGCTGTATTCTGAAGATGTTATAAGAAAAATTAAACATCAGATCAAATTAATCTGGGAGCGCGAGAAGGAGTTTAATAAGAGAACGCAAGACGATCTTGCAAAGCGCCTCGGCGTAAAGCAGAGTGCTGTAAGTAAACTTTTAAATAATGAATCTAGTCATCCTTGGACTGTTGATAAGATTGAGACATTCGCGAAGTTCTGTGATGTGCCAATATCCGAAATAGTAAAAGACCAAGCATTACTTGGATACTTTAATGGCTGGACAGGAGACTCAATTCCTCCTGAACGTGCAAGAATTGAAGAGGCCAAGGCAGCTTTGAAAGCATTCTTAGACAAGCACGGGCGCGATCTGGACGAGCCTAAGCTCTACGAGCTTGCCGGAAAGCTGGCCGTCCGGGTTGAGGGGACTGAAAGGTCGACTGACATTTATGGTCGAGAGATTATGCAGTTGCTTATATCTGAGGTCTGAATCCACGCTAGCGGAAACGGCCGACTCAGGCGTTGCGCCAACGGTGTCGGCGCAGGTACTCTCCTCTCAAGTGATCACCTCAGGAGGAGGGGAATTTTGACAGAAAATAAGATAGAAGAACACGATCATTTTCGACGTGCGCAACAGAAAGCAAAGGAAGAACGCCTGCGTCGGGCTGTGGAAGCGGAAGCCGGTGCCCATCGTGCGCTGGCAGGGCTGTATGGGCAATGTCTAAGTGACCTAGCTGGAGCGGAAGATCTAGCAGAACGCTTGCATGAGGCTCACGAACGGACGAAAGGCATTGCCCTTAAGCACAAGACACGCTCTCGGTATTTGTCGATTTTGTTGCTTCTGCTCGTTGCCGCGTGTTCGACGTTGGTTGCCACAGAAGTTGTAACCTTCTCGTAGTTGTGCGGGCACAAAACGGTCCCTTTTGGCGCACTCGCCGCGGCCAAGAATTGCTGCGGGTTCCGACGTGCCAAAACCCCCGTTCAAAACCTCGGCGGTTTCGGCAGGTTTGTGGAGCGCTGCGGACGAGCGGGCGGCGCATCTGCAAGTCCGCCTTCCGTCCGAAGCGGCCGCCGCGGCGAAAGGTGGAAGGCGGCACCACCGGCTCCACCGGCCCGCTACGCCTTCTCCACCCTTCCCCGCGCCAACGCCCGCCCGATCTCCGCCCGTCGCTCCAACAGATGGTTGAACTGGGCGTCGCAGCCGGGGATGGGGGTGGGGTAGGCTTTGATCTCGGCTTCGATGGCGGCGAGTTCGGCGCGCAGGCGGTCGGGGTCGCTCATGAGGCGAGGAGTCGGATGGGGTTGCCGGTCTTCCATGGGCGAATGGCCTCCACGGTCTGGTGGTCGAAAAGCCGAAGCGTCTGGCGGCTGAGGTCGCCGACGTGCGGGGTCAGCAGGAGGTGGCCGGCGTCGAGCACAACGATCGTCATCGCGTCGGCTCCCGGTTCGCTTCCTGACGCAGGCGGGTCTTGTAGGCGTTGACGATGTGGGTGCGGGCGGCGGCCTCGGCCGCTTCCTCGTCGCGCACCTCGATCGCGGCGACGATCTGGTCGTGCTCGGCGTCGGATTCGGCGCCGCGGCCGGGACTGCCGAGGGTCGTGCCCGAGAGCAGCACGAGCGAGCGGCGCATCCGCTCCAGCATCTGATCGAGGTAGCGGTTGTGCGAGGCATGGTGGAGCTGGTGATGGAAGCGGCGGTTGCTGCGCGCCAGCACCGACGGCTGATCGGCGATCGCCGCGTCGGCCACGACCATCTCGCGCAGGACGGCGATCTCGGCCGGTGACGCCCGGCGGGCGGCGAGCTTGGCGGCAAAACCCTCCAGCACCTCGCGCAGATCGTACAGCTCGCCGAGCTGGTCGTGGTCGAGGACCGCGACGGTGAGCCCACGACGCTGGTCGCGCGCGGCGAGGCCCTGCTGCTCCAGGCGGCCCAGCGCCTCGCGCACGGGCGTGCGGCTGACACCGAAGCGCTCGGCAAGCTCGGTCTCGACCAGCCGGGCGCCGGGGGCGTAGTCGCCGCGGTCGATCGCCTCCAAGAGCGCCGCGTGCACGTCGATGTCCTCGCGCGCCATGGCCGA
>JBCBSK010000275.1:0-2162 GCA_039819185.1 Pseudomonadota bacterium
AGGGCATGGAGGCGCCGAAAAGGATCACGCCGGCCAAGCGGCAGAGAACTCTTCGCATGGCCTATCTCGAAGGCGTGCTGACCAATGCGCTCAATCCCAAAGTGTCGATGTTCTACCTCGCGGCCTTTCCGCAATTCATCACGATCGGCGAGACCTCTGTGCTGTCTTCATTTCTGCTGGTGTCTGTCCATTCCGCGTTGAACGCGCTGTGGTTCGGCGTGATGGTCGTGCTGTTTGCCAGCCTGACCGCGGTGGCGCGAAGCGGTGCCTTTCAACGCCGGCTTCAGGCCGTGACGGGTGTCGTCTTTATCGGGTTCGGATGGAAGCTTGCGAGCTATCGTCCCTCGGTATGATCCGGAAGAAATGGGGCGCTTAGAGCGCTTCAGGGTTTCACGGAAGCGTAACCAGCGTCTTCGAAGTAGTGTGCGCACTCTTGTGATGTGAAGCTTTCAAGGATGGTTCCGACGGCCCGCCAGAGGGTGTCTCGTGTTCGCGCGCCTGCGGCTCGCATCCAGTGTTTGAGCTTCGAGAAGGCTTGCTCAATGGGGTTTAGGTCGGGACTGTATGGAGGCAGGAACAGCAGATGTGCTCCGGCGTCTCGGATGGCCTGACGGACGGCCTGGCTTTTGTGGCTGCCAAGGTTGTCCATCACGACGACCTCACCGGGCGCGAGCGTCGGAACGAGAACCTGCTCGACATAGGTGCGGAAGATGTCGCCGTTCACCGGGCCATCGAAGACCCAGGGCGCGTCGATCCGGTCGTGGCGAAGCGCCGCGATGAAGGTAGAGGTATTCCAGTGGCCGAACGGTGCCGCGCCCGGTAGCCGTTCGCCCCTTGGCCCCCAGCCCCGGAGCGGCGCCATGTTGGTCTTTACCCAGGTCTCATCAATGAAGATCAGCCGCGTTGGGTCGATCTTGCCCTGGTGCCGCTGCCAGCGCTCGCGGCGGCGCTTCACGTCGGGGCGCTCGCGTTCATCGGCGACCAACGTCTTTTTTTGAAACTGAACCCGCAGCCACGTAGGAACCGCCAAACCGTGTCGTGGCTGACAGTCACTCCACGCTTTGCCAGCAGATCCTGAAGGACGGCGAGGGTCACATGCGGGCAGGTGCGAACCTGCTCCAAAAGCCAGTCACGGTGCGGCTCGAGGATCGGACGGCGATACCCACCCATCTTCGCTGGACTGACAGAACCGGTCTGCCGCGCCCGATCCGTCCATTTCACCACGCTCGACGGCGCAACACCGAAACGCGCCGCGACACTGCGACAGCTCTCTCCCGATTGCATCGCCGCCACAACACGCAATCTGAGGTCATTCGAATAGGCTTTCGTCATCCATGCTGGCCTCCCTCACCAGTACGGATGCTGAATCACATTCGACCATGAATGGGAATCCCCTACCGATTCAGAGAAAAACTGAGCCGCTCTAGCGAGCGGGATCTTGATCTGTCGGGCTAGCACCGGTCGCGCGCGACCCCGCCGCCTGCGCGCGCCACAGCTCTGCGTAGCGTCCGTCCGCGGCGAGTAGCTCGCCATGGGTGCCGCTTTCGGCAATGTGTCCGGCCTCAAGCACGATGATGCGGTCAGCCTCCACCACGGTCGACAGGCGGTGGGCAATCATCAGAACGCTGCGTCCCTGCCCCATCGCTCGGAGCGCGCCCTGGATCTCGCGCTCGGTCTCGCTGTCGAGCGCGCTGGTCGCCTCGTCCAGCAGAACAATGGGCGGGTTTTTGAGCAGCGTCCGCGCGATGCCGACGCGCTGTTTCTCGCCCCCCGACAGTTTCAGCCCGCGCTCGCCCACCTGCGTGTCGTATCCCTCGGGCAGGTGTTCGATGAAGGCATGCAGCTGCGCTGCGCGTGCGGCGGCCTCGATCTCGGCCTGGGTCGCGTCGGGGCGACCATAAGCGATGTTATAGTGAAGGCTGTCGTTGAAGAGCACCGTGTCCTGGGGAACGATACCGATGGCTTCGTGCAAACTGTCCTGGGTGATATCGCGGACATCCTGATCATCGATCTCCACAGCGCCGCCCGTGACGTCGTAGAATCGGAAAAGCAACCGCCCGATGGTGGACTTGCCGGCCCCCGACGGTCCCACGATAGCAAGCGAACCGCCGGGCGGGACCTCGAAGCTGACACCTTTCAGGATCGGACGCGCCGCGTCGTAG
>JBCBSK010000276.1:0-2158 GCA_039819185.1 Pseudomonadota bacterium
ATCGATGCCCCGGCCCGACCCGATCTGCCAGAACTGATGGCCCGGATCGAAAACCTGCGGATCGAACCCGACACGGTGGCCAAGGTCGTCATCGATGCCCGATCGGGCACCATCGTTGTCGGCGCCGACGTCCAGATCAGCGAGGTTGCGATCAGCCAGGGTGGTCTGACGGTCATCGTCAAAGAAGACATCGTCGTCTCGCAGCCTGCACCATTCTCGATCGGCGAAACCGTGGTTGTGCCCGACACGATCGTCGAGGTGCAGGAACGCGAGGCGCAGTTTGCGATCCTAGAAGGTGGCGTGCCACTGCAGCGCCTGGTCGACGGGCTAAACGCCCTCGGCGTCGGCGCGACAGAGACAATTTCCATTCTGCAGGCAATCAAGGCGGCGGGTGCATTGCACGCCGACCTTGAGATCATCTGATGCCGACCGATGCCATCGGTCCGCCGCCGGGCGCCCTTGATCCGGCGCAGCGCACCACGCCCGCGGGGAAGGACCCGGCCTCGAAAGAGGCCTGGGCCGCGCAGGAGTTTGAGGCCGTGTTTCTGACGCAGGCCATCGACGAAATGCTCAAGACCGTCGATGTCGGTTCGATGGGTGGCGGACACGCCGAAGAAACCTGGCGCAGCTTTCTGGCGAAATCCATCGCCGACGAGATTGCGCAAACCGGCGTCACCAATATCTCGGGCGGGGTCTCCAACGCGATCTCCGCCTATCGCGAGCCCTTGATTTCGGGCGATGACACAGGAGGCTAGGATGGCCGACACCGAAAAGCACATCGTGGCCGTTGAGGCCCTCACGAAGGTGATCAAACGCGAGATGGAGGCTGTCTCGGAGACCGATCCCCAAGGGCTGCAACAGATCGTTGCAGAAAAAGAGGCGCTTGCAGCGCAGCTTGAGGCGGCGGGGCCCGAGATCGAAACGCTTCTCAGCGGCGATGATGCGCGCGCGCGCCGGCTCCGCACGGCCCTGTCCGACCTGCAGGTTCATCTGAAGCGAAACTCCGGCTTTGTGTCGCGCATGGCGCGGTCCTGCGCCGAAATCGTTGCGGAACTGACCCGCAGCTCGGCCGCCGAATCCCTGCGCGGGCTCTATAATCGCAAGGGGCAGACAACCCCCGGGCTCTCGCGCCCCAAGGACGTCGACCTGTCCCTCTGAAACGTTAACCACCCGTTAACCAGGCCTCACAATCTCCTTTGCGTGGGCAAGAGCTCGCCGCCCGACAGAAGACGGGACACCAACGCTAGAAGCACAGGAGAACGACTATGGCTTCGATCCATACGAACGCGGCGGCTATGAATGCCCTCGCAACCCTTCGCGACGTGAACATGAGCCTGACCGAGACGCAGAACCGTGTGTCGACCGGTTTTAAGGTTCAGACTGCGAAGGACAATGCTGCTTACTTCTCGATCTCTGAGACGATGAAGAGCGACAGCGGCATGTACAAGGCCATCGACGAAGGTCTGACGCTGACCAAGAACTCGCTCGCCACGGGCCGCCTGGGTGCGGAAACCGTCGCGGATCTTGCTCAGGACTTTGTGGAGCGGGTCGCATTTGCCCAGGAGAACAACATTGACCGCGCGAAGGTTCAGCAGGAACTGGACGAGCTGGTCAACCAGATGGACACCACAATCTCGCAGGCCACCTTTAACGGTGTGTCGATGGTTGAAGGTGGTGCGGATGTTACGGTTGTTACCGGTATCACGCGCGTTGGCGGCTTTGCCACCACGAGCATGACCGTGTCGCCCGTTGACCTCGGCGCCATCTCGACGGCACTGGCTGCAGTCAACGTGGGCACGTCCACTGACCTGGCCGCCGACCTGACCACAGCCGAGACCCAGCTTGCAGCAGCGCTTGATGCGGCAACCTCGCTCGGCATCGGCGAAAAGGCAGTCGAGACGCAGCAGGAGTTCCTCAAGGCCCTGACCGAGCGTCTGGACAACGGGATCGGCGCGATGGTTGACGCCGACATGGAAGAGGAAGCAGCCCGTCTGCAGGCACTTCAGGTGCAGCAGCAGCTCGCAACTCAGTCCCTGTCGATCGCCAACCAGGCTCCTCAGAACATCCTGAGCCTTTTTCGGTGATCTAGGACCGGACGCGGAGCCGGATGATCCCGGCCCCGCACCGTAGCCTGACGTGCGGCGCCCTCCTCCCTCGG
>JBCBSK010000277.1:0-2102 GCA_039819185.1 Pseudomonadota bacterium
CTGAACTTTCCGCCACGGGTTTTTGCCGGACCTGGGCACGGCTCTGGTGTTCTTGTGGGTCGGACGATCAATCTGGCCCCATTGAATATCGAACTCGGCCCTGGCGGCACGAACAGCAACCGGGAAGGCGGCCTTCAGCAGCAGATGGGTTTCGTGCCAGTCGACCTCGGTATCGAAGTCGATGCGGGCGGAATGACGCGCCAAGCTGATCCGCTGGGTGAGGCGCGATTGGCGAAACGCGCGCGTGAGTTCGATCGAGGCGCGCAGCGGGCCGTTTTCGATGATCTCTAGGCTGCTCAGGTTCGTCACCAGCTCGCCGCGCTCTTCGAAGAAAATATCGATATCCCAGGCGTCCCAACTGACCGGACGGTCTTCGAACAGCTCCAGCTTGTTGCCCAAGCAGTCGGCCTTCAGCACCTCCCGATCCGCGCGTTTGTCATAAATCGAGGTGAGCATGCCGTGGTCGCCAATGACGACACGGATATGCTGATTCTCAAGCATCGCTCCGCCGTCGTCGGTCCGTCGCGCCGTCGCCCCTTCGTCGGAAGAGGCGCCGGCCTCGCAAGCGTGAAGGACGCGCGGTGCGAGCGGCGGTGCTTCCGGCAATTCCACAAGAACGCCATCGGCCACTGTCTGCGCCACCAGCGCTTTGCCATTCTCGCCGACAGGCCCGGTATCCTTCGGCATCAGCGCGTGCCGCACGCCCGGGAGTTTCGCCCCGTCGAGGACCAAGAAGGCCGCATCTTCCGGCATGACAACCGCGATCGCTCGGCTCAAGGCGGCCCCGGCGACGTCTGTGATCCGAGCGAAGTCCTCGCGCGCGTCGTCAAACACTGCCGCAACCGAAGTCCCGGTCAGGATGTCGTGAAACTGCAGCATGCAGAGCGTGCGCCACGCCTCCGTCAGGTCGTCGGGGCTTTGACCGGTTACCATTGCCAATGACATGGCCAGCTCGGCCTCGTGGAACAGCCGCTCCGTCATTCTGTTGGCACGCTTTACCCAGCCATTGCCCGTGAGCACGCCGCGATGGCCCTCGAGGTAAAGCTCGCCCTGCCACACGGGCAGGGGTGCATCCTTCTTCTCCAACTCCTCAAAGAATTGGCGGACCGATGAGAACGCCATGCGCGGTGCCCCTGGCATCGCCTGATAGACTTCGGCCTTTCGGATCAGTTCGTCGGTCGGGCCACCACCGCCATCGCCGTAGCCATAGGCAATCAGTTGGTCCCGCACCCGATCCTTCATCGTGTTGCGCGTCCAGGTGCCCACGACTTCCGCTGCCGTCAGGTCTGACTTGTAGTTGGTCGGAAACGGCAGGTGCTGAACCGTCCGCGGTGTCGTCAGGAAATGCGCCATGACCCGCGACCCATCGATGCCTTCCCACCAGGTCGTCGAGGCAGGCATTTGATTGTACTGGTTCCAATTGAGCTTGTTGGTCACGAACCAGCGAAGCCCCGCCTGCACCATCAGCTGCGGCAGGCATCCTGGAAAGCCGAACGTATCGGGCAACCATAGAACGGGACTTTCCGCGCCCGGCCCGAATTTCTCGTCGCAGTATTGGCGAGCCAACAGCATCTGCCGGACCAGCGATTCCGGGCCCGGCATGTTGGCTTCGGATTCGACCCACATCCCGCCCAAGACTTCCCACCGCCCCTCTGCAACGCGGGCGCGGATCGCCTCGAAGATTTGGGGGAAGTCCTCCTCTGTCCAAGCGTGGAGCTGTGGCTGGGAGTGTGAAAAGCGGAACTCCGGATACCGCTCCATCAGGCGCAGGACGTTTGAGTAGGTGCGGGCGTTCTTCTGGCGGATCTCCGCCGTGGGCCAGAGATAGGCGACGTCCATATGGGCGTGGCCAGCAGCATGAAGCGTGACGTCGAGCGGCGCACCTGCCTCACCGAGGGCGTCTTTCAGGCATGCGTATGCGGGGTCAACCGAAGCCCGAAACGCGTCCTCCATAGGATCGCGCGTATCGAGGACGAGAAAGGCGGCATCCAGCGCCGATAGGATCGCATGCTTTTCCGGCCGCCCGTCGCCCAATTCACTTGTAAGGTCGAGCGCTGTTTCGGCGAGTGTGACGAAGCTTTGAAAATCGCGATCGATATCGA
>JBCBSK010000278.1:0-2074 GCA_039819185.1 Pseudomonadota bacterium
CCTTTTCGCCGGCGTCGCGATAGCTTTGGGCCAAATAGAAGACGTAGCGAGACCGCAGAAACTCGTCCTTTTCGAACCGGAGGGCCTTCTCAAGCAACTCCGCATCCTTGTGGTACTTCAGAGGGTCTTGGTTCCGGGCGCCTTCGCGACCAGAGATCACATGAAATCCCTTGGCATCCTCGGCGGGTCCCGCTCCGGGGGGGCGGTGCATGTATTCGTGCAGCACACTGCGATAGCGGAACGGCTTGTGATTGCTACACATCTGTAGCCGGTAATAGTGGGTCGTGCCTTGGCGGATCTCGACATTGTAGACGTCTTTGTCGAGCCCTTCTTTAAAGGCGATGGCGTCGAACCCCTCATGGACGATCAGTTGGTCGTCGGCATCCATCATGAGGGCGTAGTCCAGGTCCGGCTTCTTCTTGCGCAGTTTTGCCAGCACGCTGGAGCGGTTGTACGCGAAGTTCTGCCACGGCTCGTGATACACATTGCCCGGCATGTCGTTGCGATCCAGCCAATCCTTGATGATCGACTGGGTGTTATCCGACGAGCCCGTGTCCTCGATGAATACATAGTCGACCAGGGGACGGACGCTGTCCAAGCTGCGTTCGATGACGTGCGACTCGTTGCGCACGATCATGCAAAGCCCAATCGTTTTCACAGCAGCCTCGTTGGTTGCTCTCGTTCGCCGCTCAATTCTGCGAGCCTGTGGCCCTGTTGCCAAGTCACGTTGGGGCATCTTCTCGGGATAGTAGTTTCTTTACCGCTCACGCGATGCCGACCGTGCCTTATGGGATGAACCGGGGTTTTGACCGGATCAGCCAGCCTTTTTTCCAGCAGTTTTGCGCCCTGCGCCGGACTTGCCACCGGCCTGATCGATCAAGGCCTGGCCCAGTTCCCGCGCCCTGTCCGGGTCCATCATGTAGCCGGTCCAGCCATAGCCCTCGTGCCGCAAGACCATCAAGACATGGCCCTTGGGGCCGGAATGATCGCTCGGCACCTCCCATTTCGGCTCGCGCTGGATTTCCAGATCCATGTCCTCGGCCAGCTCGTCCGCCACCGGCTCTATAAGGTTGGTGCGAAATCGGGCCAGGTCGCGGAGTTCGCGTTCCAAAAAGCCGCCGTCGAAAATCATATGGGCCAGCGGTTCGCCGTCCGCACACATCTGCAAAAGGCCGCGTTTGCGATCGACCGAAAGGGCCTTCTCAAGCGTCATCCGGGCCAAGGTCAGTCTCCATTACGTAACAGGTTTTCGCGCGGGCGCGATCCTACACGATTCGAGCGAGACTGGAACAAGGCGTGGGGGTTAGGAGCCTGTCCGAGAAATAGTCATGGTTTGCACCGTCTTATCAAGGTCTTGGGCAAGGAGGGTGTCGCGCAGCGATGCCGGGCGCATCGTAAGCGACGCACGACGCAGACCCAAGGCCTTGATAAGACGGCCCCTCGGGTAGCTGTCAGGGTCTCGACTGTCGCGTCGCGGCGACTTGACGATGCACCCGGCATCGGCCGCGCCACGGCTACTAACCCTCGCGGCCCTGACCGCGATGCAGATCATGGCTATTTCTCGGACAGGCTCCTAGGTGCCGCGCCAGCGCAGCACGTGGCGTTCCAGGCGCTTGACCCCGGCGCTCATGGTCGCGCCGATCACCGACAGGATGACCAGCCCGGCGAAAACACCGGCCGTGTTGTAGAGGCCCGACGCCTGGGCGATCAGATAGCCGATGCCACGGTTCGACGACATGAACTCGCCGACCACGACGCCGATCAGCGCGTAGGGCACTGAGACTTTCAGCCCGGCCAAGACCCAGGCCGCCGCCGAGGGCGTTATCACGATGCGCATGAGCTGCCATTCGTTGGCGCCCATGATCCGTGCGGCGTTGATGAACACCCGGTTCACGTCGCGCACGCCGGAATAGGTGTTCAGGAAAACCAGGAAGAAGACCACCGTCGCGCTCATGGCGATCTTGCTTTCGATGCCGATGCCGAACCACATGATGAACAGCGGCGCCAGCGCGATCTTGGGAATGCAATAAAGCGCGGTGACGTAAGGGTCGAAAATGGTCGCGATCGTCTCCGA
>JBCBSK010000279.1:0-2049 GCA_039819185.1 Pseudomonadota bacterium
TATTTCGTTGAAAAACTCTTGGTTGATCGAAGCGTAGGTCGCTGATTCAATTCGTCCTGTCGGGAGGGATTGGCGATGATGGGATCAAGGCAGACAGCACAAGCGGCGCTGTTCTACGAGTTCTCGCTGGAGGACCATGTTCCCCACGATCACCTGCTGCGTTCCATTGATCGGTTTGTCGATCTCGGCGGTATTCGCAAAAATCTTGCAGACTTCTACAGCCACACAGGTCGTCCATCGGTCGATCCAGAACTGCTGATCCGAATGCTGTTGGTTGGCTATTGTTTCGGCATCCGGTCTGAGCGGCGGCTGTGTGAAGAGGTGCATCTGAACCTCGCTTATCGCTGGTTCTGCCGCCTAGATCTGACCGACCGCGTGCCGGATCATTCCACATTCTCGAAGAACCGGCATGGGCGCTTTCGCGAGAGTGAGCTGCTGCGTCATCTGTTTGAGACGACCGTTGCCCGTTGCATTGAGGAAGGTCTGGTCAGCGGCCAGCGCATGGCCATCGATGCCAGCCTGATCGAAGCGGATGCCAACAAGCAGAACTCGACACCGAGGGACGAGTGGGACGCGGCAAGCATCGACCCGACCGATGCACCCCGCGCGGTGCGCGAGTATCTCGACACGTTGGACGAGGCAGCCTTTGGTGCGGCCAGTGAAGTGCAACCCAAGTTCACCTCCCATTCTGATCCGGCGAGCCAATGGACAGCGGCGCGCAAAGGCTCTGCGTTCTTTAGTTATTCGGACAATTACCTGATCGACACGGACCACGGTGTCATTGTGGATGTCGAAGCCACGCGATCAATCAGGCAGGCCGAGGTTGGATCGACCAAGACCATGCTGAACCGCGTGAAGGACCGGTTCGATCTCCATCCCGAACGTCTGATTGCGGATACCGCTTACGGCACAGGGCCGTTGCTTGGCTGGTTAGTGGACCGCAAGATCGCGCCGCACATTCCAGTCTTTGATAAGGCGGGCCGATCTGATGGCACATGGTCTCGTGCAGACTTCGAATGGGACGCAGAGAACGATCAATACATCTGCCCCGAGGGGCATGAACTCAAACAGTTCCGCCGCAACTACTCAGACCCGAACCGAGGGCCGACCGGCAAGGGCACTGCTAGATACCGGGCGTTGAAAGAGATCTGCGAGGCCTGTCCGTCAAAAGCCAAGTGCTGTCCGAACGCCGACGCGCGCAAGATCACCCGCGAGGAACATGAAGACGCCCGCCAGGTCGCGCGCGACATCGCCAAGACCCGCCAATATGACATCTCGATGAAGCTCCGGAAGAAAGTCGAGATGCTCTTCGCCCACCTTAAACGCATTCTTGGGCTTGGCCGGCTCCGACTACGTGGTCCATGCGGAGCCAACGACGAATTCCTCCTCGCCGCCACCGCCCAGAACCTCCGCAAATTAGCCAAGCTCTTTCCTGCACCGCAGCATCCGCGAAAAGCCTGACAACAGAACGGCTTGCGTTCCATCAAGTCGCGCAATCAAACTGCTCTCAACTCGTTGTTTTTCCACAGAATCGGCCGCTACCGTCAGTCACCTCCGAGCCCACTCGTTCTCAAACCGAACGCCCTTGAGCCCGGCCAGGTGACACACCCGCTCAAGCTCTGCCGTCAATCCGGCCGTGCGCCCCTTGCCCGTGCGCACCCCAGGTTCCGGCCAGAAAGCTCGCACGGCAAGTGTCTCGCCGTCTCGCTTCGCGTCGAGCCGGCCGATCACCCGATCGCCTTGGAGGATCGGGAAGATGTAGTAGCCGTATGTTCGCTTTGCATCCGGCACAAAGATCTCGATCCTGTAGTGAAAGCCAAACAATCGCTCCGCCCGTGCGCGATCCCGCAGCAATGGATCGAACGGTGAGAGAAGGCGCACACGGTTCGTCGGCTGAGGCAAGGACGCGACGGTATCGAGCGTGTCTTCACTGACAAAGCTGCGTCGCAGGCGTCCGTCCGCCATCTCGACGTCTACCTCGGTCAGGTGACCTGCCGCCAACGCCCGAGCGCACCAATCCTTGGCCTCCTGAGGCGTCACGATGTCAAA
>JBCBSK010000280.1:0-1913 GCA_039819185.1 Pseudomonadota bacterium
CCCCCCGGCTCGGGTTGATCCAAGTGCGTCATTGACATTGCCGCGACTTCATCATCAGCTTGGGATCCTGACTCTTCATCCGTCATCTCCTCGGCGATTTGCGGAGACTCTTCGGCGACGGCTTTCCCAGACTATCCGGATTGTCGACCTCACAGCGAATGTTCTGGATCAGAACGTCTGCGTCCCACGCATAGACCACGGCGCCTGATGATCCTCTGTTAACTGCGATCAGATTCGTCTATCCAAGAGTAGTACGCAGCTCATCTTTGCCACAAGCTGCTAGCAGCCTGTTGAATTACCCTGACACTTTGTTCCGGGTTTGATGGTATCTTCTGGGTCGGTTGAAGTCATGGAGGATCGGTCGGGATGGGGATGCGTCGGCGGAAGGAATCGCGGGAGCAGGATCTTTGGATCGCGACGGACAAGCTCGCTCAGGCTCCGGGTCACATCTTCTATCGCAAGCTGAACGGGCTACTGGCCAAGCACGGCTTCGATCGCTTCGTCGAGGAGCTTTGCCTGCCGTTTTACGACGCCACGGGCTCGGGTCGGCCGAGCATCCCGCCGGGCGTCTACTTCCGCATGCTCTTTGTCGGCTACTTCGAAGGGCTTGATTCGCAGCGCGGTATCGCCTGGCGATGTGCGGACAGTCGATCGCTTTCGGAGTTCCTCGGCTACGGGCCGACCGAAGAGACGCCGGACCATTCCTCACTGACCCGTATTCGCCAGCGACTGCCCCAAGAGATTCACGACCAGGTCTTCGGCTGGGTGATTGAGTTGGCGGCGAAGAAGAAACTCCTTAGCGGCAAGACGGTCGCCGTCGATTCGACCACGCTCGAAGCCAACGCGGCGATGAAATCGATCGTCCGCAAGGAGACCGGCGACGACTACCGGCAGTATCTCGCCAAGCTCGCTAATGAAGCTGGAATGGACGATCCAACCGATGAGGATCTCCGGCGTTTCGATCGAAAACGTAAGGGTAGGACGACTTCGAACGATGACTGGCAAAGCCCGTCCGATCCCGATGCCCAGATCACCAAAATGAAGGATGGGCGAACGCATCTCGCCTACAAGGCGGAGCATGTGGTCGATGTGGAGAGTGGATTCATTCTTCACACCGCCATTCATCCGGCCACGGCCAGTGATGCGGAAACATTGGTCGACAACGTGATGCTCGCCGAGGCGAACCTGCAAGCTGCTGACAGCAGTATGACCGTCAAAGAAGTCGTCGCCGACAAGGGATATCACAAGGGTCAGGCGATCGAGTTGTGTGACGACCTTGGGCTACGCACCTACATCCCCGAGCCGCGCAGGCCGCATGGATCCCGGTGGGCCGATAAGCCTGAGGAGCAGAGGCGAGCGGTGCTCAACAATCGGGCGCGAATCAAGCGGGACAAGAGCAAGGCGTTTCAGCGTCTCCGCAGCGAAAGGACCGAACGGAGTATTGCTCATGTCTGCGACACCGGCGGCGCGCGACGAACCTGGCTTCGCGGCATCGCGAACATCAGCAGGCGCTACCCGATGACGGCCGCCGCGCACAATTTAGGCTTGGTGATGCGAAAACTCTTCGGCCTGGGCAAGCCGCGGAGCCTCCGGGCCGCATCGGCCCTTGCCGATCTTCTCAGCCTTGCCCTCCGCCGGCTGCAGCGCTCGTTCCGTGACTTGGAACGCCATGAACACCAAACGATGATGAGCCACCCGTTCCGCCAAGCATATTCCTTGACGGCGTAAAACGGACCCTAGTTCAACGGGCTGTTAAAGCCGCATAGATGGGCGTGGCTTTGTAGAAGTTGCCCAGTGTTGTAGGTTGGGGAGCGAAGTCGGACAGGTGTTCGATGACGGCGTCGTCCAGTTCTTGCACGTTCTCGTGGGCACGATTTACAAGTCCGGTCCATTTGGGGTCGCTCCAGAGGAAC
>JBCBSK010000281.1:0-1899 GCA_039819185.1 Pseudomonadota bacterium
ATAAGCGCGCGCCATCTCCCACGCCGTGCCTTTGGGGCTGCGCGGCCGGCCGGCGAGATAGTCATAGGTCTTCTCATCAGGCGCGATGAGGCCCGCGCGGGCCCCGCCCTCGATCGACATGTTGCAGACCGTCATCCGGCCTTCCATGCTCAGCGCCTCGATCGCCGCACCAGCATATTCAATGACATGGCCGGTACCACCTGCCGTGCCGATCTCACCGATGATGGCCAGAATGATGTCCTTCGAGGTGACGCCGTCGGGCAACGCACCGTCGACGGTGACGCGCATGTTCTTGGCCTTCTTCTGGATCAGCGTCTGGGTCGCGAGAACATGCTCGACCTCGCTGGTGCCGATGCCGTGGGCTAGCGCACCGAACGCACCATGGGTCGAGGTGTGGCTGTCGCCGCAAACGATCGTCGTGCCCGGTAGCGTGAAACCCTGTTCGGGGCCGATGACGTGGACGATCCCCTGGCGAATGTCGACTTCGTTGAAATAATCGACACCGAATTCGGCCGCATTGGCGGCCAATGTATCGACTTGGAGTTTCGACTCCGGATCATCGATCCCCTTGCTTCGGTCAGACGTCGGCACGTTGTGATCAACAACGGCAAGGGTCTTGTCCGGCGCGCGGACTGTACGGCCAGTCATTCGCAAACCCTCGAAAGCTTGCGGGCTCGTCACTTCATGTACGAGATGGCGGTCGATATAGATGAGGCAGGTGCCGTCCTCCTGCTCATCAACCAGGTGATCGTCCCAGATCTTGTCATAAAGGGTGCGCGGGGCGCCCATCAGCGTCTCTCCCTGTCTTGATAGACTGGGATATGGCGTGTGAGAGCGTTGTCGGTCAAGCCGCCGAACTTTGCGTCTCTGGCTGAAATTGACGGGGTTGGCGTGCGGTGACCACCAGTTCGGCGAACAATTCGTCCAGCGCGTTCGGCGCAAGCTGATAGGGGCAGAACTGCGCCGACACTGAAAACCGCATCAAGAGCGGTGTCTTCGTGCTCACAATGTCGAAGCAGGCCATCTTCTGGTGGAACAGCCGGCTATCTGCCGGCTCGGCGCGAATGATGTGCAGATCGCGATGGCGGTCATCGGCACCGATGCGCATGATCAGATCCGATATGATGCCGCGCCCACCCTCGATCATTTGCAGGAAGTAATCATCGGCATAGGCCAGAAAACCGGTAACACCCCGCTCATCATTGTTACGTCTGGCTTGCGACAGAAGCGAGGCCGCAAACATCCGGCGCAATTCGCCGCGGGTTTCGGGCGCTCGGCTGATGTAGCTGATGCGATAGAGCGGCATGGTGGGTCCCTCTCAACGTGTCCGCGCACGAACGCTAGTGACCCTTCATAAATCATCCCTTAATGCGTGTATAATTGTTGCAATACTCCCGATTTGCGCGAGTTTCTGATAAAGAAAAAAGCGCCGACCGGAGACCGATCGGCGCTGCGGAATGTAGCGCTATGGCAGACAGCAACTGCGGACGTATCAGTCCTGCTTGTTTTCAGCTTCCGCGGATGCCTCATCGGCTGCCGGCTCTTCCGCCGGGATCTCGTCCTGGGTCGCTTCAGCGATCAGCGCACGGGCCTGGCTGATCCAGTCTTCGCGTTCGATACGGCCCTTGAAGTTCAACCGTTCGTCGACCTTGGCAATATCATCGTCCGAGAAATTGGCGATCTGTTCGAACTGGGTGATGCCGAGCGCGTTGAGCTTTTCGACGATCACCTCTCCGACGCCGCTGATGCGGGTCAGGTCATCTGGTGCACCCTTTGGTGCCTTGAACAGCGGGCCCGTGCTGGCTTGAGCGACGGCCTTGTCGCCCTTCTTGCCGCGGTTGGGGTCGACGCGCTCTTTGATGCGGGCCGCCTTGCCGCGCAGGCTACGCAGATAATACA
>JBCBSK010000282.1:0-1863 GCA_039819185.1 Pseudomonadota bacterium
AAGTGGATGTCCTGCTGGGTTTGCGCACCGCCAACGGCACTGGTGAAAGCCTCGCGGATGTTCATACCGCCGGCAAAACCGATCTGGCCGTCGACGATCAGCAGCTTCCTGTGCGTGCGCATGTTGGCGTAGGCCAGCCGCCAAGGCATCCGGGTCCGCATGAACAGGGCATAGGTGACGTCATTGTCACGCAGAGACTGGTGAATGGTCGGCCGGCTGTAGTGCGAGCCAACCGCGTCGATCAGCACCCGAACCTCCACACCCCGTGCCCTCGCCTGCCCCAACGCATCGGCGAACTGGCGGCCAATGCTGTCGCAATCGAAGATGTAACTGCTCAGCGCTATCGTGTTTTCGGCCGACGCGATTGCCTCCAGCATTGCCGGATAGGCCTCGTCCCCGCCGATCAGGGGCGCGATCCGGTTGCCTTGGGTCAGCAACTTGTGGGTTGAGCGATTGACGAGCCGGCGCAGTTGCGCCAGATGCGGCGACAAGGCGGTCACCGCGCTTTCGAGTGCCAGCGCCGCTTCCGGCGTGTCCTGCGTCGGGCCGCGCCTGGCCTGGGTCCGCAGACGCACGGCGCGCCGGCTGATGCGGTTGATGCCCAGCAGATAATAGGCAAGTGCGCCGATATAGGGGCTGAGCCAGATCACGCCCACCCAGCCGGCGGCGGAGCGCACGTCACGCTTGGTCATGGCCGCGTGGACCGTGGCCGCGATCGACAGCAGAATGCCGATCGTGGCCGCCGAGTGTGGCCAATAGCCGTCAAGAAACTCGATCACAGCCGCGCCTCGGCGCTGTCAGTTCCCGTGCGTGGCCTCGAAGGCGCTTTTTTGGGCCTCCGTCGCCTCGGTCTGATAGCGTGCCTTCCAATCGGCATAGGGCATGCCGTAGACGATCTCGCGCGCCTGGTCATAGTCCATGTCCAAACCGCGATCCTCGGCGGCCGCGCGATACCATTTCGACAGGCAGTTGCGGCAGAAGCCCGCCAGGTTCATCAGGTCGATGTTCTGCACGTCCGTGCGCTCGCGCAAATGTGCCACCAGGCGCCGAAAGGCGGCGGCCTCAAGTTCAGTTCGTGTTTGATCATCCATCTCAGCATGCTCCCGTTTTTGCTTTCGGCCCGTTCCACATAGGGACAGGGTGACGGAAACAGAAGGGATTACGGGCTAAAGACCATGGCGGGTCTCGCTGATCAGCCAGTCAACGACACCCTCAAGAGCTTCCTCCTGGGTGCGGCCGGCCGCCAGCCCCTCCTCATAAAGCCGGATCTGCGCATGGGCACTGGTCTTTCTTTTCAGAATCGATCGGGCCCGGGCGACCTCGTCGACACAGTTGAGCGCCTCGGCATCGTCTTGGATCAGATCGAGTATCTCTTCGAGCAGCGTGGCGTACGGCACCATCTCGCGCCGCCCGAAGTCGATCAGCCCGTCGTCCAGACCATAGCGCATGGCCCGCCAGCGATTCTCGTTGATCAGCAGCGTGCTGTAGCGACGCCATGTGGCATTGGTGCGCTTCAGGCGCCAAAGCATGCGCAACAGGCAGACATAGATGGCGGCGATCGTGATCGTATCCTCCATCCGGGTGGGAATGTCGCAGATGCGCATTTCCAGCGTCGGGAACCGCGCCGACGGCCGGATGTCCCACCAGATCTTGGTGCCGTCCTCGATGACACCGGTCTCGATCAATGTGTGTAAATGCTGCTCATAGTCGCTGAAACCGGCATAGGGTTCCGGAATGCCGGTACGGGGCAGTTCGTTGAAGACCGCCAATCGATAGGATTTCAGCTCCGTGTTGATACCCTCCCAAAATGGCGAGGAGGTCGAAAGAGCCAGCAAGTGCGGCAGGAAATAGCGCATCTGGTTC
>JBCBSK010000283.1:0-1826 GCA_039819185.1 Pseudomonadota bacterium
GACAGCCGCCAATGCGCCGCCGATCAGCGGCATATAAAGCCCGAAGGCGACCGTCGCTGATCGGCGGCGCATTGGCGGCTGTCTGCGCCATGGTGATCGGACTTGATCCAGGCGGTGCTGCGCTTCTGATCACGCTGTCGGCGTCAGCGTCCTACATCGCCGTGCCCGCCGCGATGCGGCTAGCGCTTCCCGAAGCGCGTCCCGCGATCTATCTCACCTTGTCACTCGGGGTCACGTTCCCGTTCAATCTGACGCTCGGCATCCCGCTCTATATCGCGGTCGCCCAAATGCTATGATCAGCATTCAAGAGATCGAGGCGCCTCATGGACACGCTTCCGACCTATCCCAAGAAACGGCTTGAGATCGTCGTGGAACTTCCGGTCCTGAATCGGCTACTCGATCTGCTCGATCGAGAGGCGGTCACCGGCTACACCGTGCTGCCGGCGCTGGCCGGGCGCGGCGCCGACGGATCTTGGCGCCGCGAGGGGCTCGTCACTGAAGCTGGCCGCATGGTCGTTGTGTTCTGCATTCTCGACGCCAACCGCGTCGAGGTCGTGCTGCAGGCAGTCTACAAGCTTGTGTCACGGCAGATCGGGATCGTCTCAGTGTCAGATGTCGAGGTGGTCCGGTCAGACCATTTTTGAAGCGACGGCCACGTTACTCTTGCCAGAAACGGAAACCGCCGCCGCGAAGGGGGGCGCGGCGGCGGTCTTAGGTGCAGTGCGACAAGAGAGCGGGGGGCAATCGCACCGCTGTCGGCCGGCGGATGGGGTTGAGGTCTATGACCCTGCGGGGGCGTCCGGTCGGCCGAAAAAATACTGCTTCCGCGGATGTGTTAGCCGTCGACCGCCTGGATCACCGTCGTCGCGAGTGGGGTCTCGGCAGGCATATGCGCTTCCGCCTTGAGCTGCGTGGCATAGACCAGACCTATCAGCAGCGGCACTGCGATCAGACGCAGCGCGATGCCGCGCGTGGTGATGCCAGGATTGAGCCGGTAGCGGCCACGTGTGGCAAAGCTTGGAACGACCATCTGTGTCTTGATCCCGTTACCCATGATCCCCTCCTCGATGGTGGCCAAAAGGCCCGTCTGATGCTCACAACACGTATCGGTCAGCGCCAGAGTGATATGTGCGATTGCGCACATGGTAAACGCATGCTGGCGCCGTTCGGTTCACAAGTGTTACGCCGAGCCTTGAGGCTCCCTACGCGGAGGCGCACACATTTCCGTTTATGTCTCTGTGTGGGCAATGATCATGCTGCATAATCCTGGCGCGAAGAACCTGGGCAGCAGCCCGTCTTTGCGCCAGATACCCTTAGGCGGGCGCCGCGGCATCAGAGCGAGTTGGAGAGCATCATGGGATGGTTTGGGCATGCGATACTGGTCTTGGGCATTGGCATGATGACAAATATGCTTGTCCATATATCGGCCCACGCGACCGAGCCGCTCGACGCTTATGCGTGGGAGAAACGGATTCTGATCGTTTTCTCACCATCGGACACAGATGATCGATTGATCGCGCAGCGGGCGATGAATGTCGCAAGCCTCGGCGGACTCCAAGAGCGCGACATGGCAATCTTTTCGGTTCTGCCGGAGGCTTTGATCGCCGAGCTTGGCCCGCTTCCCGATGGCGATCCACAAATTGTCGCGGCGACGCTCAGAGAGACCTACACCATTCCGGACGACAGTTTTTACGTTGTGTTGGTCGGCAAGGACGGTGACGAGAAGGCGCGCATCGAATCAACCCTGCCGCCGGTCGTATTGTTCGACATTATCGACGCCATGCCGATGCGCCAGCGCGAGATGACCCAGCCGGAATAGCCAAGCA
>JBCBSK010000284.1:0-1780 GCA_039819185.1 Pseudomonadota bacterium
CCCACCAACTGCGTCTGACCGCCGAGAAAATCGCGCAGCGCTTGGCCCTGTGTTAGATCCGGCTTTACGGTTGCGTCAGCCAGTTCCTCGAACGAGAAGCGCTCAATAGGCAGGCGCGCCCGTGCCACCAGCGGCCGGACCAGGGCCAAGCGCTGCGCGATTTTCTCGGCGGTCAGACGCAGTTGGTGGGACATGGCCCGTCAGCTTTGGGTCAACGAAAATCCGGGAATCTCGCCGCGAAAAATCGCGTCGTGACGGCCCTCAATTTGAGCCAGCTCGTTAAGCGCGGTGCGAGCATCTTCCGATGACCCCCAATCGCGGTCCAAGTCCGGCCAGGGAATGGAGGAAATCAGAAGCTGCGTGTAGGCGTGCTTCGGGTCACCGATCACCTCCATCGGCGGACCGGCTTCCACGACCTGTCCGTGGTAAAGAACCATCACGTAGTCCGACACGTGATAGGCCGTGGCAAGATCGTGCGTGATGTAGATGATCGAGATGCCGTGCTGGTCCTTCAGATCGTGAATGTTCTTAAGGATCGTCGCCCGAAGGCTCGCATCGACCATCGAGACAGGCTCGTCGGCGATCAGCAGCTTTGGGCTCAGCATCAGCGCACGCGCCACGATTAGACGCTGACGTTGCCCGCCGGAAAGCTGGTGCGGATAGCGATCGAGCACGGTTTCCGGCGCCAGTCCAACGGCCTGACAGGCCTCTTCCATCGCCTGTCTTGTGTGGTCCGACCCTTGTGAGAGACCAAACCGCTCGAACGGGAACTTCAGCGCGTGGTTGACCCGATAGAACGGGTTGAAGCAGGCGTAAGGGTCTTGGAACACGGCCTGTACCTCCTTGCGGAAGGCAAGCGCCTGGCTCGCGGATTGGCGGTTGATGTCTTGGCCCTTGAACAAAACCTGTCCGGTCGATGGCGGGTTGAAGCCAAGCATCAGGCTGCCCATCGTCGACTTGCCCGACCCGGACTGGCCGACAATCGAAATGATCTTAGGCACCGTGCCGTCCAGCGAGAAGTTCATGGTGTGAAGCGCGGTGAGCGAGCCGTAGGACTTTGAAACGCCCCGCAATTCCAGCAGCGGGGTCGGATCGCGGGTTTCGGTCGCCTCCGCTCCGCTTGCCGTCGAGGGGTCGAGAAAGCTCTCTCCACCGACCAGCGGCACCGACGAGATGAGCTCTTTTGTGTAGGGGTGCTGTGGCGCCTCGATGATCTGCCTGACGGGCCCAAACTCGACAAGCTCGCCCTTCTTCAGGACCGCGATCTCATCGACGGACTGCGCCATCAGCCCCATGTCGTGCCCGATAAGGATAAGCCCCGCGCCGATCTCCGCCTGCACATCGCGAAGCGTCTGCATCACATGGCGCTGGGTGATGACATCAAGCGCCGACGTCGGTTCGTCCGCGATAACTAGATCCGGGTTGAGACAGACGCCGATTGCGATGCAGACGCGCTGCTTCATGCCGCCCGACAGCTCATGCGGGTAAAGCGACGCTACGATCTTTGGATCGAGACCTACGCTTTCCAGCGCGGCGGCCGACCGCCGCTGCAATTCGCTCTGCGAGACGCCGCCCTCATGGGCGACGATCCCGTCCCAGATCTGGCGCTCGATCCGCATGACCGGGTTCAGCGAGTTCATCGCACCTTGCGGGATATAGCTGATGTGCGACAGCCGGACGTTGCGCATCTCTTCGCTTGACAGCGACAGGAGATTGCTTTGCGGCAGCGAATTCAGATGGATTTCGCCCGACGAGACAAAGCCTGGCGACGCCAACATCC
>JBCBSK010000285.1:0-1741 GCA_039819185.1 Pseudomonadota bacterium
CTTCGCGCGCGCAGGCCTTGACGTCGAGCTTGTGGCACCCGCCGATCCGAGCGCCCCGCCGCGCTTGGTCGCCGCTGGTCAGGCCGACATCGCTGATTGGGCCATCCGCCAATATGGCCAGGCAATTGAGCGGCGTTTCAACGACCGTGCCGATACGGACAAGCTCCAAGCCTTCCTCTATCTGGAGATGAAGGTTTGGCTGATAGGTGATCGCGATGTCGGCCTGACCAGCGGCGACCAAGCGCGGCGGGGCGCTCGGATCGGCGGGTGCCACAAGCTCGACGTCAAGGCCTGCGCGCGCGAAGTAACCGCGCTCGGCAGCAATCACAAGTGGAGCGTGATTGGGATTGACGAACCAGTCGAGCAGCACGGTCAGCGGCTCGGCGCGCGTCGGCAGTACGGCTGCGCAAACGAGGATACCGGCCAGAGCAATGCCGGCTAAGTGCCTATGAAAACGAAAGGGCATGTGGGTCTCCTTAAGATGATAACGGAATAGGGGGAGGCGCGCCACTTAGGCGAAGCTGCGCTCCTCGGCCCATGGGGCAAGCCAGCGCGCCGCACGATCGGCGATCCAGCGCAGCAACACGGCCAAAAGGCCGAGTACGATGAGGCTTGCGAAGACATGGTCGGTCTGCATGCGGGCATTGGCTTGCAGCATGACGAACCCCAGACCACCAGCCGCCCCGACCCACTCGCCGACGACAGCGCCAATGGGCGCGAGCGCTGCGGCAACGCGAATCCCCGAGGCAAGATCCGGCAGCGCGCAGGGAAACCGCACCAGGATCAGGATTTTGAACCGGCTTGCACCGTAGAGCTTGGCGACTTCAAGCAGTTCGGGATCAGCGCGGCGCAGCCCGTCATAGAGCGCCGAGGTGATTGGAAAGTAGAGGATCAATGTCGCCATCGCGACTTTTGACGCGATGCCGAAGCCAAGCCAGATCACCAGAAGCGGCGCGATGGCAAAGACCGGCAGCGCCTGACTTGCAACGACGAGCGGCAGCAGCACCCGGCGCAACGGCAGGAACAGCGCCATCAGGCTTGCTGTCAGGATACCAAGGATCAGTGCGGCGACGAGGCCCAACACCATTTCGAGACCGGTGATCGACGCATGATGCACGAAGAACCAGGGCTCAGCGATCAGGACCGAGGCAATAGCACTCGGTGCCGGCAACACGAACGCGCGCGGCTCGAAGATCGCGACAGCCGCCTCCCACAGCACGATAATAACGATAAAAACGACCAGCCCGTCGATCAGACTGCGGGCGGGTGTCAAGGGTTCGGCCTCGTCAACAGGCGAGGCGACGGACCGCCGGCGTCCTAGGAATCCAGCCAAAGCCAGGGTTGAGAGATCGGGTCTCGGCACAGCACGCTGGTCCTATGTTCAACCAGCGTCAACAGACCTCGCGCGAGTCAGGCGGTGTGACAGCGCCTGCGCGTTCCGTCCCTCCGCCGGTATGATCCGGTTCAGGTTCGAAGGGTTCGGCTTCACGCCATCTCAGCGCCAACACGATGGTGGCACACCCCTCGGAACGCGATGACCATAGGACGGCAAAACGCTCAGGCGCAAGCTAGTTCCGGCAAGACGGCCCTGCACTAGGAGCAAGATGGGAACGGATCTTACTGGCTCCAAGCGTTGAAGGCGTCGACGAACGCCTCGTCGCCATCGCTTCCCTTGGCAAGCGTTAGGATCGCCAGACGCTCGTCAGCATAAACAAGCGGCACATCTAAGAAGGGTCGTGCC
>JBCBSK010000286.1:0-1712 GCA_039819185.1 Pseudomonadota bacterium
GACGGCGGCGAACATGTTTGCTTGGGCGGCAATATCGTCAACGAGCATCGCGCGTTCTTCGCACACAGGCAGGCCCGATACCTGAACGAGCTGGTAGACGGCGTCGTGGACGGCATTCGGCCGCAGAATGACGCGTGACCTCGGCAATTGCTCCGACTGTTGCTCGTCGATCCAACGCTGAAACCGATCAAGCGGCTGACGTTGCCAGATGGCCGCCGCGCATCCGTCGTGTTGGATCGCCGACAATCCCCTTGGCGTCGTCGCAACTCTGACGCCGAGAGCCGCGTCCTCAGTGACCTCTCGGACGAGGTTCATGCTGCGTCCCCCCATGGGATGTCGTGAGAGTCACGCAACTTAGGCAGTTACTAGACGAATGCAACACCGATCGTTACGTATGATTCCGGCTCGAAGAAGAAACAGATATGAAGCGCAATAGCCGCCTCTCTCTTGCCTTGCACACGCTCAGTCACATGGCTGGCGACCCCGACCGTGTACAAACATCTGCCAACATCGCTGACCATGCGGGGACGCACCCGGTTGTGGTTCGCCGGGTCTTGGGACGGCTCCGCCAAGCAGGGCTGTTGACCTCAGAGAAGGGACACGCAGGTGGCTGGCGACTGGCGCGTAAACCGGAAAACATCACCTTGGCGGATGTCTATCTTGCGCTGGACGAGAGCTTTGTCGCGACCGATAGTGATGGTCACGCCTCCGAGTGCTCGGTAGAACATGCGCTGCAGCGCCGTGTTTCGAGTGTCATGGAGGAGATCGAGCACAGCTTGGTCAAGCGGCTCAGCGAGACGACGATTTCTGACGTCCGAGAGGGGTAGGCAAAGATCAACCACCTGCCTCTTAGTCGCCATTCGTTAGCGCCGCAGTGCTCGTAACTCTGGGCTTCAGGCGGCGTTAGCCGTAACTGCGGTTCTTGGCAATCTTTGACCGCTCGAATGTCTTGGGCGGTGCGGCGAAGGATTGAACCTGCATTCAAGGGCTATGCTGGCCAGTCTTTCGCCCCGATTTAACGGGTCCGGTTCGCCCCCTTCGATCGCCGCACTGTTGGTCAGTGGCCTTTCTCGAGGGATAGAGCTGTCACGACGTCCGACTGATCGACCTCGGCCAATGACTTGTGCACGTGCCATGTGCGGCGCTGACCATCACGAGCATGCACCGTCACCACGGTTTCCACGGGTGGGCAGCCCGGTTCGTGACAGGCGAGTTCCGCGACCGTCACGAGGTCGGCCTCGGCGAGGGCAAGGTGTTCGGTCACCCAGGCCTTCACCATCCCGGCGCGACCCGGTGCGGCGCGGCGGGCGAACAGGTTCTTCATTCTTCGTCTCCACCCAGCGGAACCCAGAGGACGCGGCCCGTCTCCTCGCCCACGAAGAGCCATCCTTCGGAGGTGAGCGCGAGCGCCGCGACCGGTGCACCGCTCGACCCCTTGACGAGCAGGTCTTCCATCTCGCCATCGGGGGACAGACGGCCGGCGATCACGCAGCCGTCGGCAAACCCGGCAAAGACCCCGTTGTGGCCGTTCAGCCCCGCGACCGCCGTGCAAAGCTGCTTGCCGCCATAGGCGCAGGTCGTCGGTGGGCGCCCCATGGGTCCATCCTTGCCATCGAATGGCCAGCAAACCGCCGCGTCGGCTCCCGACGTGGCCAGAAAGGGCGCGGTGCCGACCCAGGTAAAGCTTTTCACCTTGGCGGGATAGCCCGACA
>JBCBSK010000287.1:0-1708 GCA_039819185.1 Pseudomonadota bacterium
ACGAGCGCCAGCACGCCATCGATGTGGTCGCAGCCGCGCAGCTTTCGGCACAGGCCGTCATTGCGCAGCAGGCGCGCCACCCGGGCGAGTGCCTTGAGGTGGTCGGCCCCGGCTTCGGTCGGGGCCAGCAACAGAAAGATCAGGTCGACAGGCTGGTCGTCGACGGAGTCGAAATCGACCGGCTCACGAAGCTTGGCGAAGATGCCATAGACCTTGTTAAGGTCGGGCAGTTTGCCATGCGGAATGGCGATGCCCCGACCGACACCGGTCGTGCCCAAGCGTTCGCGTTCAAGAAGCGTGTCGAAGATGACCCGCTCCGGCTGGCCCGTGATCTTGGAGGCTTTAGAGGCTAGCTCCTGCAACGCCTGCTTTTTGCTGGTGGCGTGCATATCCACGATCACGGAGCTATCGGTTAGAAGTCCAAACATTCAATACCCCTGTTACGCTACGGCCAATCCGGCCGCGGGCGACATCAGCGAGTGGTTTCGCGGGTTCCGCGTGGGTCGACCCAGCCGACATTCCCGTCCCGTCGGCGATAGATCATGTTCAGGCCGCCATGCGCGCGATTTCGGAACATCAGCGCGGGCAGTTCGCCCAGATCCAGGCGCATAACGGCTTCGCTGACCGTCAGCGTGTCCACTGGCTCGGTCATCTCGGCGATAACGACCGGTTGGTCCGGCTCTTCTTGGCCATCGGGCCGTTCGTCGACCTCCGCTTGGAGCACGAACGAACTGGCCTCGATCGCGGGCTCACCATGGCCATGCTTGTGATGGTCGATCAGCCGCCGCTTGTAGCGGCGCAGCCGTTTGGCCATCTTGTCGGCCGCCTTGTCGAAGGCGGCGTACGGACCATCGGCCTCGCCGTTGGTCTGCATCTGCATGTTCTTGCCGACATGCACCTTAAGGTCGGCGTGGAACAAATGTTTTTCCCGCGATAGCACGACAGACGCATCGACGGCGTTGTTGAAGTATTTTGTCGCGGTTGACTGAAGGCTTTCCTCGACGTGGCTGCGCAAGGCGTCGCCCACGTCGATATGTTTGCCTTTAACGGTTAGCTGCATTGACTGTCCAGAAACTCAGGGCTGCCGACCAACCAGGCTGACATCATAACGTCATGTTCGGCAGAGGGCGCGGAAAATATGGTCGGCGGGCGGCCAATGTCAACCTGTGTCCTGACTTGTTTTTAACCCATTGACAAAGCTAGGAAATTACAGTCCCAGCACTTTTTCTCGCCGTCTTCGGGTCGATGACGGAATGCTCATGCCTTCGCGGTATTTTGCCACCGTTCGGCGAGCTATTTCAATTCCTCCCTCACCTAACATGGCGGCGATCTGGTCGTCCGACAACACCGCATCCGGCGTTTCCGACGCAATCAGTGACTTTATGCGATGGCGCACCGTCTCGGCGGAATGCGCGCCTTCGCCGGCGGTCGACGCCAAGGCCGTGGTGAAGAAGTACTTAAGTTCGAAAACCCCACGCGGCGTGGCGATGAATTTGTTGCTGGTGACGCGGCTGATCGTGCTTTCGTGCATCTCGATCGCGTCGGCGATGTCGCGCAGAATCAGGGGCTTTAGGCCGCCAATGCCGTGGTCCAAAAACGCGCCTTGCTGTCGGATCAGTTCGGTCGCGACGCGCAGGATCGTGTTGGCGCGCTGATCCAGCGCCTTGACCAGCCAGTTCGCGCTGGCCAGCCGGTCGTTCAGATAATG
>JBCBSK010000288.1:0-1698 GCA_039819185.1 Pseudomonadota bacterium
CGAGTGGCATGCGGTGATCATCAACCATCAACATGACACCATCACGCTCGAACTCGGCGAAACGCCGGACGAGAAGATGATCCGTTTTCGAACGCTCGGCTGTTATCCGCTCACTGGTGCAATCGAATCCGACGCGGCTTCGATTGAGGAAATCGTGCTTGAAATGGCGACGGTACGTACCTCCGAGCGTCAGGGGCGTGTGATCGACCATGATGACAACGCCTCGATGGAGAAGAAGAAGCGCGAGGGGTATTTCTGATGAACGCGCCCAATCCCGAACTCACCGCCAAGGTGAAGCGGCTCTATGACGTCGGTGAGCAGGGCGTTCTGCGCTTTATCACCTGTGGTTCAGTGGACGATGGAAAATCGACACTGATCGGTCGGCTTCTGTACGATTCCAAGCTGATTCTGGAAGACCATCTCGCGGCTCTGTCGCGCGATAGCCGCAAGTTCGGCACGACCGGCGATGACATGGATTTCGCGCTGTTACTTGATGGGCTTGAAGCCGAGCGCGAGCAGGGCATTACGATCGATGTCGCCTACCGGTTTTTCGCCACCGAACGGCGCAAGTTCATCGTCGCCGATACGCCGGGTCACGAGCAGTACACCCGCAACATGGCGACCGGTGCCTCGACCGCCGATCTCGCGATCCTGTTGGTCGACGCTCGCAAAGGCGTGCTGCCGCAGACCCGCAGGCACACCTACATCGTCAATCTGCTAGGGATCAAAAACATTGTCCTGGCCATCAACAAGATGGACCTGGTGGATTACTCATCGGCCACCTATCACCAGATCATGGCCGACTATCTGACGGTTGCGGAGCAGCTTGGCTTCGAGTCTATCCTGGCGGTGCCGATCTCGGCGCGCAATGGCGACAATGTTTCGTTCAAATCCGAGAACACGCCCTGGTATGAGGGGCCGACGCTGATCGAGCGGCTCGAAACCATTGATGTCGAAACCGATCTCCGCGAGCACCCGTTCCGTTTGCCCGTTCAGTGGGTGAACCGGCCCAATCTCGATTTTCGGGGCTTTTCCGGCACGGTGACGAGCGGTGTGGTGCGTCCCGGCGATCGGGTCGCCGTGTCCAAGTCCGGCCGGACATCACGGATCAAGGAAATTGCGACCGCCGATGGTGATCTCGACCATGCCGAGGCCGGTCAGGCCGTAACACTGGTGCTCGAAGACGAAATCGACATTTCCCGTGGCGATGTTCTGGCCGCAGCCGATGCCAGACCAGAGATTTCCGATCAGTTCGCGGCCCGCATCATCTGGATGCATGAGGAGCCACTGCTGCCGGGCCGGTCCTACCTGTTCAAGGCCGGCGCCCAGGCTACGCCGGGTTCGATCACGGCGCTGAAACATAAGGTCGATATCGAGACTTACGATCCGCAGCCGGCGACGACACTGGAGCTGAACGAAATCGGCCTGTGTAACATCGAGATGACCCGACCGATCGCGTTCGATCCCTATTCGGAGCTGCGCGATACGGGATCGTTCGTGATCATCGACCGGTTCACCAATCAGACGGTTGGCGCCGGCATGATCCAGCACGGTCTGCGCCGGGCCACCAATATTCACCACCAGCATCTCGACGTCGACAAGACGCGGCGGTCGGAACTCAAGGATCAAACCCCCGCAATCGTTTGGTTCACCGGCCTGTCGGGCGCGGGCAAGTCGACCATCGCCAACATGGTCGAG
>JBCBSK010000289.1:0-1636 GCA_039819185.1 Pseudomonadota bacterium
CGGCCGGATCGGTTTTGCCGATCTCATTGTCGGGATTGATCAAGATCTCGATCCCAAGACCGTTGTTCTTGAGAAGGACATGGCGCCACGGACCTGTCTCGGCGTGGCCGGCATAGGCAGCTGACTCCTGAAGGCCAGTCGTGCCGGCGGATGTGGAGACGATCAGCGTCGCGCCGGCCTCGATGCTTGTCACGTCCGCCCAGGACGCACCCTCCAACGGGACACTCCGATCCAGAAACGCCTTCGCCCAGGCGATCACGCGCGTGCCGCGTTCTGGGTCGTAACCTCCGGATCGCGGCAGATCGCCGAGCGCGTCTGTTCCATACAGCGCGTCATAAAGAGAGCCCCAGCGGGCATTGGCCGCGTTCAGGGCGTAGCGCGCATTCATCACGGGCACGACGAGCTGCGGGCCACCGAGAGTTGCGATTTCCGGATCGACGTTCTCGGTCGTAACGGCGAACTCCGGACCTTCCGGAACGAGATAGCCGATGTGTTTCAGGAAAGCCTGATAAGCGGATTGATCGATAGGGCGTGCTGGATTGGCCTTGTGCCAAGCATCAATCTTTGCCTGAATCTCTGCGCGGTTGTCCAGCAACGCGCGATTGGTCGGGCCGAGATCGCTGATGAGGGCAGCCAGTCCGGCCCAGAAGGTTTCCGGACTTACGCCGGTTCCTGGAAGCGCCTCGTCGTTGATGAACCGGTAGAGCGTCTGGTCGACCTTAAGACCATTCGTCTCGATGCGCTCAGGCATGGGCCTTCTCCTCGCAAGATTCGTTTTCTCCCGCCAACAGGACATAGCGCATATCAGTTCCCGTCAATCGGGCGGTAATGACTAGCGTTATTTCCGCAAGAGAAAAAATCCTGCGTGCATCTATAGCTGAGGATCACGGCCGACATGCCTCGACCAGCCCGTCAGGCGTCAGCTCCATCGCCGTCAGTGCGCGGTCGAGATGTTCCGCCCGCCACGAGAGAAGCTTCTCCGCCATTTCCAGCCTGAGATCGCGATAATCGGGGTCTTGCGATAGGTCACGCGTTTCGCCGGGGTCTTCGACAAGATCGAACAGAAGCGGCGGCAAGCCGGCAAAGTGGACGTATTTGAACCGGTCTTCGCGCCGCGCCGCCATGTTGCAAGCATCGAGCGCAAGGCCAAGCCTCGATTGCGCCGCGCCTGTCGCGACCTCGCGGAAATCGAACTCAAAGTGTGCCGCCTCGCGCCAGGTCGCCAGAGGCTGGCCTTCGAGAAACGGCGCCAGCGAGGTGCCGTCGAGATGGTTCGGAACGACGCCATGTGTGCGATCGATCAGGGTCGGGAAGATATCGATGGACTCGGTGAAGGCATCCACCACCGTGCCATGGGCCTGTGGCGACGCGGGGTCACGGACAATGAGCGGAATTTGGTAGCTGGTGTCGAATGGCCCGCCTTTGCCGAACAGATGATGGTCGCCAAGCATCTCGCCATGATCTGACGTGAAGACAATCAAGGTGTCCTCCCAGGCGCCGGCCGCCTCCAGCCCTGTCCAGATCCGCGCGACCTATTTCGGCATGATCGCCGAAGTGGACGCCCAGCTTGGGCGTATCTGGACAGGGCTGGAGGCGGCCGGCGCCTGGGAGGACACCTTGATTGTCTTCACGTCAG
>JBCBSK010000290.1:0-1579 GCA_039819185.1 Pseudomonadota bacterium
CCGATGAACAGCGCCACCGGATAGCCGACCACGAACGTGCAGGCCAGTACTATGATCCAGATCTTCAACGTGCGCAGCAGCGCCGCGACATAGGTGTCGGAGCCGAAGAAGTCTTGCCAGGACTGGGTCGTCAAGTCCGACGAGATGGAAAAGGTCGTCTGGGTCCAAAAGCTGACATAGACCATCATCGCCAGCGGCAGGATCAGGAACAGCGTCATCCAGATCATGCCCGGCGCGAGCAGAAGCAAATTCCTGTGGCGAACGAAAAAGCTCGGTCCCCGGCGCGGCTTGTGCGAGACGCTGCGGTCGATGGTATCGGCGGTGGCGTCGGTCATGCGGCGGCGCGACCTTGGGCGGGTTCGATCAAGTGCCCGGCCTCGTCATAGAGCAGCGCGTCCTGAACACGCCAAGACAGCCGGCACGTTTGCCCGCCAATGAAATCGATCGGGTCGGACCGGCTGAGGTGCCGTTCGACCTCGAAGACGCCGCCATCGGGGCGTCTGAAAATGTACAGCACACGGCTGCCCATGAACTCGCTGGCGATAAACGTCACGTCCAGCGTCGCATGGCCGTCGGGCACTGCGTTATCGGCATCGAGAAACTCCGGAGCATCTTGCCGAATGGCGTAGGATCGGGCGCCCGCCATGCCCGGCGGCAGCGGAAGCCTGGTATCGCCGTGCAGAAACGCGCCTTGGTCGACCTTCCCGGTCAAGATGTTGTAGGCGTTTAAGAAGCGGGCCACGCGGACGGTTGCGGGCTGGTGGAAAATCGTGTTCGGGTCAGCGACCTGGGCCGCACTGCCGTTATCCAGCACGATCATTCGGTCGCCCATCGCCAGGGCCTCGGCCTCATTGCCCGTGACATGCATGAAGGTGACGCCAAGTGCCTCGCGGATATTGCGAAGCTCAACCGTCATGCGCTCGCGCAAATTTGCGTCCAGCGCGCCGAGCGGCTCGTCTAGCAGGCAAATCTTGGGTTCGGTCACCAGCGTTCTGGCCAGCGACACCCGCTGTTTTTGACCGCCGGAAATAGCCCCAACCGAGCGGTCGCCCAAGCCTTCCAATCCGACCAGTTCCAGGATCGTCGCGACGCGCCTGCGCACCTCGGCGCCGTCGGCAACAGAGGCGTCGTCACGATAGCGCAAGCCGAAGGCAATGTTGTTGAAGACCGTCATGTGCGGAAACAGGGCGTAGTTCTGCTGCACAAAGCCGAGGCCGCGCTCATGCGCGCGCGCATAGGTAATGTCCTCGCCGTTGAGCTGAACTCGGCCGCTGTCGGGATTTTCCAAGCCCGCGATCAGACGCAGCAGCGTTGTTTTTCCAGACCCGGATGGGCCCAGAAGCGTCAGATACTCGTTGTCCCGCGCCGTGAGAGAGAGGTTCGAAATCGCGGCTTTGCCACGGAAGCTTTTGCTTAGTCCCTCAAGCTCCAACATGTGACGACGCTTCCCTGGTGGTCGCTGAGGAGCG
The DNA here is from genome assembly GCA_039819185.1 of Pseudomonadota bacterium. Lineage (GTDB taxonomy): Bacteria > Pseudomonadota > Alphaproteobacteria > Rhizobiales > Tepidamorphaceae > JBCBSK01. The sequence continues at coordinate 1,470 of JBCBSK010000290.1, forward strand.
ACACTTGGTGATATCTACAACTCTCTGACTTTCGTCCGCAAATGTCAAAATGTTTTCGGTTGAGCAGGCCATTCTTCTTACACAAACGGTGTTATTGGGCTATTAATCAG
>JBCBSK010000291.1:0-1500 GCA_039819185.1 Pseudomonadota bacterium
GATAGCCTGGGTGAGGGCGAAGTGGGTCAGACGCTGACCCGCGGCGAGCTGACCATGGATCCGCTGCGCCATGCTGTGACCTGGAAGGGCCAGGATGTGTCGCTGACCGTGACTGAATTCTTGCTGCTTCAGGCGCTGGCCCAGCGGCCCGGCTTTGTAAAAAGCCGCGATCAGCTGATGGACGTGGCCTATGACGATCAGGTCTATGTGGACGACCGCACCATCGACAGTCACATCAAGCGACTGCGCAAGAAGATGCGCATGGTGGATCCGGAATTCACGGCAATCGAAACGCTCTACGGCATCGGGTATCGATACAACGAAGAGTAAATGAACAATGCGTCGGGGATAGACGTGGTGGGCTCCAAACCCGTCAAACAGGCAGAAGTTGTCTTAGGCGAGGATTGGGTCGGACCGGACGCAAAGGTTGAGAGCGAGCTTCGGGCCAAACGCGAACAGCGTGGCCTGGTCTCGATCAACCGGTCTCCGCTTGCGCGGAAAATCATCACCTTCAATCTGCTCGCGATCCTTGTTCTGGTCGCGGGCGTTTTGATGTTGAACCCGTTCCGCGACAGCCTGGTGTTTCAGCGTGAGCGTGGTCTGGTCACGGAAGCCGAGCTGATTTCCGAGGTCTTTGAGGCCAACCTGCGGCTCAGCGCGGCGCAGGTTGGCGCGCCACAGTTCGATGCGCGCGATACGCTTGCCGCGCTTGACCTGACGAGCCCCGCCGACGTGTTCGTCTTCGCCACGGACGGCGCGGTGGTGGCGACAACGGTCGGGATGGAGCGTACAGAGGTTCCGCCTGTTGCCGGGCTGCAACCCGATACGCGGACCACGCTGATCACGGACGTTCTGAACCGTGCCTGGAACGGCATGTCGAGCGTCATTGCACCGGTTGAAAACGCGGCCCCCGTCGTCGCAGCCGAAGATCAGGCGCGCGCGCTGGTGCAAGAGGCACTGACCGGTGTGACCAAGGTGCGCACCGGCGTCGATACGAACGGCAATACGATCTTTTCCGTTGCGACGCCGATCATCGTGAACGGGCAGGCCGTTGGGGTGGTTGCGCTGACAAGCGAGGCGGGCGAGATCGACAAGCTTGTCCGCAACGAGCGTGAGCAAGTCTTGCAAATGTTCGTAATCGCCATCCTGGTCTCTGTCGGGCTGAGCCTCGTTCTTGCCTCGACCATCGCAAACCCGCTCTCTGACCTCGCTGCCGCGGCCGAAATCGGACAGGATAAGAACTCGCGCCGGATATCGCCGGGGCGGGTTCGGATCCCCGATCTGACAGCGCGACCCGACGAGATTGGGCGTTTGTCCGGGGCGCTGCGTTCGATGGTGGCCGCACTCTACGACAGGATCGACGGCAACGAACAATTCGCGGCCGATGTCGCCCATGAGATCAAGAACCCGCTGGCCTCCCTGCGCTCGGCCATCGGGACGCTGCGTCTGGTGAAGAAGGATGAACAGCGCGACAAGCTGTTGGATGTGATCGAACACGAC